>CAZKIM010000077.1:0-9416 GCA_964552855.1 uncultured Solibacteraceae bacterium
AAGCGGGCCCGCGAGGGCCCGCTTGCAGATCCGGTTTCCCGGAGCGGCTTACTTCTTGTCGGCCTTCTTCTCAGCCTTCTTGTCGGCCTTCTTGTCAGCCTTCTTCTCGGCCTTCTTGTCGGCGGCGTTCACGGCCTTCTTCTCGGCGGTGGGAGCGGCCTCAGCCTTCTTCTCGGCCTTCTTGGCGTGGTGCTTCTTGGCGTGCTTCTTCTCGGCCTTGGGAGCCTCGGTCTTGGCGGCGTCCTGAGCGTTCACGGCCTTCTTCTCGGCGGGGGCGGCGGCGGGAGCAGCGGCCTCAGCCTTCTTCTCGGCCTTCTTGTGGTGGTGGCGCTTGTGCTTCTTCTCGACCTTGGGGGCCTCGGTCTTGGCGGCGTCCTGAGCGTTCACGGCCTTCTTCTCGGCGGGGGCGGCGGCGGGAGCAGCGGCCTCAGCCTTCTTCTCGGCCTTCATGTGGTGGTGGTGCTTCTTGGCGTGCTTCTTCTCGGCCTTGGGGGCCTCAGCCTTGGGGGCGTCCTGCGCGGAGACGGCCTTCTTCTCGGCGGGGGCGGCCTTCTTGTCGGCCTTCTTCACTTCGGCCTTGTGGGTCTCGGCTTTCTTCTTGTCGGCCTTCTTGGTGCCGGCGAAGACGGGGGAGACGAGAGCAGCGGCGGTGACGAGCAGCGCGAGCTTGCGGAAGTTCATGGTGTTCTCCATGGGGTGGACCGGCACGGCCGGCACTGCAAGGCATAATGCAGGAGTCGGGCCAACCATTAAGTCCTAAGCTTTCAGCTATCTGACAATTCCGTGATCCAGGTTTTCGCGTTGCAAGTTGCCCAAGGATGCAGGCTGCAACGAATTGGTCAGGTTGTCAGTCCCCTTGGGGCTCCTCGGCCCCTTCCTGGAACCCATAGCGCTTGAGCTTGCGGTAGAGGGTCGTCCGGTCCACGCCCAGGATCTCCGAGATCCGCTGCTTCTCTTTGTGCTGGGCGAGGAGCAGCTTGATGTAGCGGCGCTCCAATTCATCCAGGGAAGGCCAGTCCGTCAGCAGATCGGGCAGCCCGGTGCTTTCCGGGGCCCGGAGCGCCTTCTTCAGCACATCCGCCTGGATCTTGGCGGGCAGTTCATCCACGGTGATCTCGCGCCCTCGGGAAAGCTGGGTGAGGTTCTCCACCACATTGGCCAGCTCCCGCACATTGCCTGGCCAGGAGTAGGCCTCTAGCACACGAAGCACCTCCGGGTGCAGCGGCGGCGCGGTGCGCCCGCTGAACTCGCCGAGGAAATGCTCCAGCAGTTTCGGAATGTCCTCGCGCCGTTCGCGTAGGGGCGGAACCTGGAGCTCCACCACGGACAGGCGGTAGAAGAGGTCTTCCCGGAAGGTTCCTGCCTTCACGAGGGTCGGCAGATCCTTGTTGGTGGCGGCGATGACGCGCACATCCACCTTCAGGGTGCGGTTCGCGCCCACTCGGCGCACTTCGTGTTCCTGGAGCACCCGCAGCAGCTTCACCTGGAAGTTGGGCGTCGTCTCGCCGATCTCATCCAGGAAGATGGTGCCGCCATCGGCCTCCTCGAAGAGTCCCTTCTTGTCGGCGGTGGCGCCGGTGAAGGAGCCCTTGGCGTGGCCGAAGAGCTCGCTCTCCAGCAGCGTTTCAGTGAGCGCGCCGCAGTTCACGGCGACGAAGGGCTGGTCCTTCCTCGGGCTGGAGAGGTGGATGCTCCGCGCGACCAGCTCCTTGCCCGTGCCGCTCTCGCCGGTGACGAGCACGGTGGCCGCGCTGTCCTGGAGGCTCGCGATGGTCTTGTAGACCGCCATCATCTTCGGGCTGGAGCCGATCATGAGGCTGCGCTTCTTGGGCGCCGTGGGCGCCGGGGTCGGGCGTTTGCCGGCGCGGCTTTCCAGCGCGCGCTTGACGAGGGTCTTCAGATCCTCGTTGTTCCACGGCTTCGAAAGGAAGTCGAAGGCGCCTTCGCGCACGGCCTCGATGGCGGTTTCCAGGGTGCCGAAACCCGACAGGAGGATCACATCCACGCCCTTGGGTTTCGCGACGCGGAGCAGGTCCAGGCCGTCCTTGTTCGCCTCCAAGTTGATGTCCGAGAGCATCAGGTCGAAGGGCTCGCCTTCCAGCAGGGCGATGGCCCGGTTCGGATCCGTGGCCTGGCGCACCTCCAGGCCCATGGCGCCCAGGAGCTCCTCCAGGAACTCGCAGGTCTCCCGGCTGTCATCCACCACCAGCACCCGCGCCATGCGTCCTCCGAACTCATTTGAAGGTATCGGAAAACTGGCGGAGGGTCGTGGATGGCGCTACGCTCGGACCCAACCATCAGGAGAATCCCCATGAAACGGCTCATCTGGGCGGTCTTTTCCATCCTCTTCCTTGTGATTCCAGCCTTCGCGGGCGATCTCACCATCACCATGAATTCCAAGGTGAGTGGCTTCATGGGGCACTCGTCCGCCTCCGTGGAGACGCACTACTACACGGCGAAATTCATGCGCTCGAACAACCCGACCACCCAGGTGGACATGCTCATGGACTACGGGACGATGACCACCTACATCATCAACCACAAGAAGAAGCTCATCCAGAAGATGACCCTGCAGGACGCCATGGACGCCATGAGCCAGGCGGGCAAGCAGAACCCGGACGGCATGTCCGAGATGATGAACAAGATGTACGGCGATCCCAACGACTTCAAAGTGACCGAACAGGGCCACGAGACGGTGGCGGGCCACTCCTGCACCAAGTACCGCATCCAGGTGGGCAAGATCATCATGGATCTGAGCAACGATCCGAGCCTCAAGCCGCCCGTGCCGGAAGCCACCTACGCGAAGATGATCAAGTCGCGCGGCGCCATGATGGCCGCGATGCCTTCGGGCAAGGGCTTCGTCCGGCTCTACGAGGAGATGAGCAAGATCAAGGGGATGAGCCTGAAGACCCATATGACGGGCCTGATGGGCATGGACACGCTGCAGGAGGCGACTTCGGTGAAGGAAGGCGCCATCCCCGCTTCCACCTTCACATTGCCCAGCGGCTACCAGATGGAGGACCTGGGCGCGAAGATGAAGGCCCAGATGGCCAAGCAGCATTAAGCGCGAATCCGTTAAACTGCCGAGGGGCCCGCGCGGCCCCTCGCCTTTTGCGGAAACCCCACGATGCCCGACGCCCCCCAGCCTTCTTTTGATGACGGCCTCGACCGGCTGGAAGCCCTCGTGCAGAAGCTCGAAGGCGGCAGCCTCGGTCTGGAGGAGGCGCTCTCCGTCTTCGAATCCGGCGTGAAGCTGAGTCAGCAGCTCCAGGGCCAGCTCGCCGAAGCCCAACGCCGGGTGGAAGTGCTCAAGGCCAGCCTGGATGGCGGCTACCGGGTCGAGTCCCTGGACGACGCCCAGTGAGCGCCCAGTGATCGCTGCGGACCGGGTGAAGGCCGATCTGGATCGCCTGCTGCCCCTGATCGGAGGTCGGCTCCTGACGCCTTTCCAGAATGGGGAAGCCGCCCGGGTGGGCGAGGCCATGCGCTACAGCCTGGAGGCGGGCGGCAAGCGGGTGCGCCCCATCCTCTGCCTGCTGGCGGCGGAGGCGGTGGGCGGCGCGCTGGAGGAAGCCCTGCCCGGCGCGCTGGCGCTGGAGTGCGTCCACACCTACTCCCTCGTCCACGACGACCTGCCCGCCATGGACGACGATGACCTGCGCCGCGGCAAGCCCACCTGCCACATCGCCTTCGGCGAGGCGCACGCGATCCTCGCCGGGGACGGCCTGCTCACCGAGGCCTTCCGCCTCCTCGCCACCGAAGGCGCGCTGGAGCCCGCCCGTCGCGTCGAGGCCATCGCCGTCCTGGCCGAGGCCAGCGGCTGGCGCGGCATGGTGGGCGGCCAGGCCCTGGACCTCGAAGGCGAGCAGCTCCACGACTATGGCCTCGACCACTTGAAGACGATCCACCGCCTCAAGACCGGCGCGTTGCTGAGGGCCGCCACGGAGCTCGGGGCGATCCTCGCGGGCGCGGACGCGGGGCAGCGTCAGGCCCTGCGGGAGTATGGCGCGGCCATCGGCCTCGCCTTCCAGATCCAGGACGACATCCTGGACGCCACCGCCACGGAGGCGACCCTCGGTAAGCGCGCGGGAAAAGACGCCGGCAAGGGTAAAATCACCTACCCCGCCCTGCTGGGTTTGGATGGCGCCCGTTCCGCCCTCCGGGAAGCCACCGAGTCCGCCCTATGTCCACTTCGATCCCTTCCGAACCCATCCTCCCTGGAGGCCTGGGCGCTGCACTTGGCCCAGCGGGCTTCGTGAGCGACAAGGCGCAGGCGGAATCCCGCTACCCGCTCCTGGACAGCCTCGGCGCGCCAGAGCAGATCCGGCAGTTCACGGAAGGCCAGCTCGGGCAGCTGAGCGATGAAGTGCGGCGCTTCCTCATTGATTCCATCAGCGAGACCGGCGGCCACTTCGCCTCCAACCTCGGCACGGTGGAGCTGACGGTGGCGCTCTTCCACGAATTCGATTTCCGCACCGACCGCGTCTGCTGGGATGTGGGCCACCAGGCCTACCCGCACAAGATCCTCACGGGGCGGAAAGACCGCTTCAAGACGCTGCGCCAGCACAACGGCCTCAGCGGCTTCCTCAAGATCGAGGAGAGCCCGGTCTACGACCACTTCGGCGCGGGCCACGCGAGCACCTCCATCTCCGCCGCGCTGGGCATGGCCAAGGCGCGGGATCTGCAAGGCCACGACCACTACTCCGTGGCCGTCATCGGGGACGGCTCCATGACCGCGGGCATGGCCTTCGAGGCGCTGAACCAGGCGGGCTACCTGGAGACGAAGAAGTTCCTCGTGATCCTCAACGACAACGACATGAGCATCAACCCCAATGTCGGCTCGCTGCAGGGCTACCTGAACCAGCTCATGAGCGGCCAGTACTACAACCGCTGGCGCGACCGCATCGAGCATGTGATCAAGTCCATCCCGCTGGAGGGCGTCTCCAAGCGCGTGGCCAAGGTCGCCAAGTGGAGCGAGGATTCCTTCAAGCGCCTCGTCGTGCCGGGCCTGCTCTTCGAGGACTTGGGCTTCCGCTACATGGGCCCCGTGAACGGCAACGACGCCGTCGCCACGGCCCAGGCCCTGCGCGAGGCCAAGGAGAAGATGAAGGACGGTCCCGTGCTGCTCCATGTGCAGACGAAGAAGGGCTACGGCTACGAGCCCGCCGTGAAGGATCCGCTGAAGTGGCACGGCGTGACCGCCTTCGACGCCGAGGCCGGCGAGATCAAGAAGGCCGCGCCCGCGAGCGCCCCCGCCTACACCAAGGTCTTCGCCGAGGCCCTCATCGAGCTCGCGAAGAAGGACGACAAGATCGTCGCCATCACGGCCGCCATGCTGGATGGCACGGGCCTCAACCTGTTCCAGAAGGCCTTCCCCGGCCGCACTTTCGATGTGGGCATCGCCGAGCAGCACGCGGTGACCTTCTCGGCTGGCCTTGCGGCTCAAGGCATGCGCCCGGTCTGCGCCATCTACAGCACCTTCCTCCAGCGCGGCTTCGACCAGGTGGCGCACGATGTGTGCCTCCAGAACCTGCCGGTCACCTTCGCCATGGACCGCGCGGGCATCGTCGGCGCGGACGGCCCCACGCACCACGGCCTCTACGACATGGCCTACCTGCGCTGCCTGCCCAACATCATCTGCATGGCGCCCAAGGACGAGAATGAGCTGCGCCGCATGCTCATGACGGCCATCTACAGCAACCAGCCCGCGGCCCTGCGCTACCCGCGCGGCAATGGCTTCGGCGTCGCGCTGGATGAGACCATCACCGCCCTGCCCATCGGCAAGGGCGAGCTGCTGCGCGAAGGGACGGATCTGGCCGTCATCGCCTGCGGCACCCTCGTCCACCCGGCGCTCAAGGCCGCAGAGGCGCTCGCGGCCAAGGGCCTCTCCTGCGCCGTGATCAACGCGCGCTTCATCAAGCCCTTGGATCGGGATCTGATCCTGGAATGGGCGGGTCGGACCAAGGGTGTCGTCGCCGTGGAGGAAGGCATCGAGAAGGGCGGCTTCAGCGGCGCCGTCGCCGAGCTGATGGCGGACGAAGGCATCGTGAAACCCCTGCTGCGCCTGGCGGTCGCCGACCACATCGTCCACCACGGGGACCAGAAGAAGCTGCTGGACGAGGAAGGGTTGTCCCAGGCCCGGATCGAGGCGGCCCTGGAGGCGTTCGCCCACAAGCTCTGAGCTTTTCCCGAGGCCTGACTCCGGGAAGCCTTGCACGGAGCCGCGCAGGGTCCTAGGGTTTTACAAACGCCCCTTTCCACGCTGAAGAGGTCCGCCGTGCAGCTCACCCCCTTCCGGGCCCTCGTTTCGATCACCCTCGTCGCGGGAGCCCTCCCCGTCGCCGCCCAGTCCTTCGACGCCGCCACCCAGGCGCGGGGGTGGGCGCATCAGGACCGGGATTTCTCCTTCACCTTCTTCGATCCCGCCACCCGCTCCCTCATCACCTGGGACAAGGGCTTCGGCGTGATGAACGCCCTGAGTCTCGCCAAGCTCAAGGACCAGCCCTCCCTGTGGCTCATGGACCGCTACAACAACGCCTGGGTCGTGAGCGGCGACACGCTCTACTTCGTCACCAAGGACGGCAAGGTGGACAAGAAGGACCGGCTCCCCGCCGAAGTGGCGGATGTGGCCTGGGACAGCCAGTCCGGCTTCGTCTTCATCTACAAGACCACCACGCCCTACCTGGAGATGCGCGACATCAAGGACGGAAGCGTGATGTGGAGCCACGGGCAGAAGCCCAAGAAGGGCGAAGGCGTGAGCAACGCGCTCTACCGGGTCTGCATGAAAGTGCTCCCGGGCGGCGATAGCCAGGTGCTCTTCACGGACGGCCCAAGCCTCGACCTGACCGCGCTCTCCGGCAAGAACGGCGACCCCGTGGTGCGGACGGCCTTCAAGCTCAATGGCCAACCGGCGCCCACCCTGGATTACAGCAAGACCGAGCCCGGCCCGCTCTGCCCCTTCTTCGGCAAGGAGGCGATCTACGCCGCGGTGGATTCCACCACGCTCCCGGCCGGAGCCGCGGCGGGGATGAACGGCCTGCTGCTCGCCAAACTGGACCTGACCAATAGCACGATGCTCTTCGAGCCCACGGGCCTGACGCCGGACAACCGCTTCATCGGCGTGGTGGATGGTCAGGCCGTCTTCGTCAAGGCGACGGGAGGCCTCGCCTTCGTCGCTGTGAAGTAGGCCTCACTTCTCCAGGTTCAGCACCCGTTCGCGATCCAGGTAGGGGATGGTGCGCCAGTTGGAATCCACGGGGATCGTCAGGTCCGGGTGGGCGAGGACATAGGCGAGGAGCAGGTTCCGCAAGCTCTGGCTGGAGATGGAGCGCGGCCCGCCGGAGAAGCCCATGGCCTCCAGGTAGCCGCCGCCGCCCCGCAGACGGTAGGTGGTGAGCGCCAGGCTGAAGGTCTGGTCCGGCTGCACGGGCTGGCCGCCGACGCGGAGATCCTCCACGCGCTCGCCCACGGGCTTGCCCAGGTTCAGCGCGTAGGTGGCGCCATCCACCATGTCGTAGTCGTAGCCGGGGATGTCCGGGTTGAAGAGCTCCGGCTGCCAGCTGTAGGTGAAGTAGCGCGCGGCGTGCTCAAGGTAGGCCTTCAGCTGCGCGCCGGTCACCTGGATGACGGCCACATGATCTTCGAACGGCTCCAACGCGTAGAACTGGCGCACATTGGTGGCGCCCTTTGGGATGAAGATGCGGGTGCTGTTGCAGGAGGCGGCGGCGAGCTGCGCGCCCGTGGCCTGCCGCATGACCGTCTGGATCAGCTGCACCAGCGGTGAGTCCTCGATGCGCGCCCAGCGGCCATCCAGATCGGTTTCCAGATTCGTGGCGAGGGTGTCCAGGTAGCGGTCGGTGAGGGCGCGCAGATTCGCCGTCACCGACAGCACTTCCGGATCGGCGACCGTGGCGTCCACCGGCTTGACGAGCGCGGGCTGGCTGGCCGCGACCATCCACCGGCCATTCGCCTTCCGCAGCGTGAGATCCAGCACCGCCAGGGCGCGGCCCCAGTGATCGGCCTGGAGGATGGGCACGCCCTTGTGGGTCGTCGCGAGGGGCACATGGGTGTGGCCGGTGAAGATGGCGTCAATGCCGGGCACTTCATCCGCGAGCCGGAGCGCGGCGTTCTCGTCCCCCACGCGGCCATCCACCTTCCCGAGCCCGGAGTGCATGGCGACGAGGACCAGATCCACCTTCTCCTTGGCGCGCAGCCTCGGAATGATCGTCTTGGCCGTGGCGACGATGTCCTCGAAGCGCAGGCCCTGGTAGTTGGCGGGCTCCTCCCAGTTCGGCACCCACGGCGTCGTGAAGCCCACGATGGCGACGCTGAGCGAGCCGACTTTGAGGACGACATAGGGTTTGAAGGCGGGACGCCCCGTGCGGACATCCAGCGTGTTGGCGGAGAGGAAGGGGAACTTCGCCTCCTTCTCCGCCGCGCGGAGGTTGGCAAGGCCGAAGTTGTACTCGTGGTTGCCCACCGCCATCGCGGAATAGCCCAGCGCGTTCATGATGGCGATGGCCGGTTCCGGCAGCTCGGGGTGCAGCACGGTGTGCACATAGTCCAGGGGCTCGCCCTGGATCTCGTCGCCACTGTCCAGCAGCAGCGTGTTCGGATGGCCCTCCTTGGCCTGGCGGATGAGCGTCGCCAGCTTGGCCCAGCCTTGGTTCTCCGGGCGGAGGGTGAAGGTGTCCTGGGGCATCACATGGCCATGCACATCCGTGGTGGACAGGATGCGGAGGGTGGTCTCGGTGACCGGCGGGGCGGTGGGCGCCTGGGCCAGCAGCCCCGCGGACGCGATCCCGAAGAGGATCCCCCGTGCCAGGAGCCGCGCCTTCCCCATTCAAACCCCCTGTTTCGTGGACCTAAACCGCGGCTTGGAGCCGCACCCCTTCGACGATACACTTATCCCTTCGACTCATGTCCCTTGCCCTTTCCCTTTGGAGCACCCATGCAAGAAGTCCAGATCAAGGCCCCCAAGCACGAATTCACCCTCCTCTGCGATGACATCCGCCAGGAGCAGGGCGGCAAGACCTCCCTCATGGGCCTCTACGACCACCACATCGTCGTGCCCCAGGTGCCCTTCAGCCTGCCCAAGGTGTGCTTCTACACCCGCTTCTCCCGCATGGACGGCGCCTTCAAGTTCAGCTTCTCCATCGCGTCCCCCAATGGCGACCGCAAGGATGTCATCAAGGATTCCGAGGTCGGCATTCCCGAAGGCGCCAAGGAAGGCACCTTCAATGTCATCGCCGCCCCCTTCGAAGTGGCCGCTGAAGGCGTCTACGAAGTGATCATCGGCCTCACCAAGGGCGCTGACCGCTTCGAGTACATCTACAAGTTCGCCATCTCCGACGCCCGCCGCCTCCAGGCCGAGTACGAGAAGGCCATGGCCGCCCAGGGCCAGGGCGCGAACTAAG
>CAZKIM010000078.1:0-9369 GCA_964552855.1 uncultured Solibacteraceae bacterium
GGCTTCCAGCCCGGCAACCTCGTGGTGCTCGCCGCGCGGCCCGGCGTCGGCAAGACCGCGCTGGCGCTGAACTGGCTGCTCCGCGCGGCGGGGGCGCCCTTCAACCGCTGCGGCGCCTTCTTCTCGCTGGAAATGAGCCAAGAGGAGGTCTTCCTGCGCCTGCTTTCGGCCCACAGTCGGAAGAACCTCAAGCACATCCAGGCCGGGCGCTTCACGGACCAGGACATGCGCGAAGTGATGAAGGCGAGGGATGAGCTCATCCAGCTTCCGCTCTACATCAGCGACCAGGCCGCCATCACCGTGCCGCAGATCCAGAACATGGTGACGAAGCAGGGCACGACTTCGAACCGCAAGCTCGACTTCCTCATCGTGGACTACCTTCAGCTCCTCAGTTCGCCTACGGGCAGCCGGGCGGCGCAGCAGAACGAGGCGGTGCGCGTGGGCGAGATCAGCCGCGGCCTGAAGCTGCTGGCCAAGGAGAATGGCATCCCCGTCATCGTCCTTTCCCAGCTCAACCGCGATGTGGAACACCGCCAGGGCGGACCGCCGCGGCTCTCCGATTTGCGCGACTCCGGCGCCATCGAGCAGGATGCGGACATCGTCGCGTTCATCCATCGCCGGAAGCCCGAAGGCGGCGACGGCGCGGCCATGGACAACGATGTGAAGCTCATCGTCGCCAAACACCGCAACGGCCCGACCCGGGATATCCCGATGACCTTCCAATCGGACACGGTCAGCTTCTTCGAACTGGAGATGCAGACGAATCCAGGCTTCGACTGACACGAAAAAGCCCCGCCTGCGCGGGGCTTTTTCGTGAACGCAGAGAGCTACTCCAGTCCGAAGGTCGAGGTCTCCAGCTCCTTCTTAATGACCGACATGAACAGGTCGGCGGTGGCGCCGTCCACGAGGCGGTGGTCGAAGCCGAGGCTGCTGAACATGATCTGGCGGATGGCGATGAAGTCCGTGCCATCGGGGCCCGTGACGACCACGGGGCGCTTCACGATGTTGCCGACGCCCTGGATGGCCACATTGGGCTGGTTGATGATGGGCATGCCGAAGACATCGCCGTAGACGCCGGGATTCGTGATGGTGAAGGTGGAGCCGCTGGTCTCATCAGGCTTCAGCTTCTTGGAGCGGGCGCGTTCGGCGAGGTCGTTGAGGCCGCGGGCGAGGCCGCCCAGATTCATCATGTCAGCGCCCTTCAGCACCGGCACGATGAGCCCCCAATCCAGGCTCACGGCGATGCCGAGGTTGAGATCCTGCTTGTAGACGATGGTGTCGCCGTCAATGGAGGCGTTCACCGCCGGATAGGCGCGGAGCGCCTTGCAGGCCGCCATCATGATGAAGGGCATGAACGAGAGCTTGGTGCCGTACTGCTCCTCGAAGGCCTTCTTGTGCTTGGCGCGCAGCCGCGACACATTCGTCATGTCCATTTCGAAGACGGTGTAGACATGGGGGGAAACGCGCTTCGACGCCACCATGTTGTCCGCGATGATCTTGCGCATGCGGCTCATGGGCTCGACCTTCACGCGCTCGCCCGGCGCGAAGGCCGGCATGGCGGGCGCGGGCGGGACGGCGATGGCCGCGGCGATGCCCATGGTCGGAGCGGAAGGATCGTGCACGCCCGCGAGAATCGGAGCGACGGCCCCGCCCTTGGCGAGGTAGGTCTCCATGTCCGTCTTCGTCACGCGGCCTGAGATGCCGGTGCCCTGAACCTGCTTCAGGTCCACGCCGTGCTGCTTGGCCATCTCGCGCACGAGCGGGCTGGACTTGGACTTGAGGCGGCCTTCGAGGCTGTTGTCGTCCTCGACGCTCATGGGATGCGTGGAGGCGGCCAGGGGCGCCGAAGCGGCCACGATGGTGGCGGCGGCAGGGGCGGACGGAGCGGCGGCAGGAGCCGAAGCGGTCGGCGCTTCGCCCGCCGCGCCGATGCGCGCGACGACGGTGCCGACGGCGACGGTCTTGTTCACTTCGACGAGGATCTCCAGCAGCGTGCCCGCGGCCGGCGCGGGAATCTCCGCGTCCACCTTGTCCGTGCTGATCTCGTAGAGGGTCTCGTCCTTGGCCACCGCGTCCCCGGGCTGCTTGTGCCACTTGAGGACGGTGGCTTCCGCGATGCTCTCGCCCATCTGAGGCATGACGACATCGAAGGCCATTGGGAGCTCCTTTAAAGATCCGGCGTGCGGAGGTGGTGATCGGTGCGCTGCTGGAAGGCGTGGGCGATGGCGAGCAGGCGGGCGTCGGAGAGGGCGGGGCCCATCACCTGCATACCCACAGGTAGCTTCTCATGGAACCCGGCCGGGAAGGCCAGGGCCGGAATGCCCGCGAGGGGCGCGGCCACGGCGTAGGCGTCCGCCAGATACATGGCGAGCGGGTCCGCCATCCGTTCCCCAAGCGGGAAGGCCACGGTGGGGCTCATGGGCGTGGCGATCACATCCACGGAACGGAAGGCTTCCTCGAATTCCCGGGCCACGAGGGCTCGCGCTTTGAGCGCCTTCAGGTAGTAGGCCTCGTAATGTCCCTTGGACAGGCAGAAGGTGCCGAGCAGGATGCGCCGTTTCACCTCGTCGCCGAAACCGGCGTCGCGGGTGGCGGAGATCATGGCGTCCAGGCTGCCCTCCGCCGCTTCCCGGAGCCCGTAACGCACACCGTCGAAACGGCTCAGGTTCGCGGAAGCTTCGCTCGTCACGAGGATGTAGTAGGCCTCGATGGCGATGTCGGTGGAGGGCAGGTGGATGGGGTGGAGGCTGGCGCCGGCCCGGGTGAATTCCGCGAGCGCGGCCTCGATCACGGCGCGCACTCCCGCATCGAGCCCTTCGCCGAAATACTCCGCCGGAAGGCCGATCCTCAGCCCGTGAAGATCCGCGGGCGCGAGCGGGAAGAGCCGGTGCCGGTCCGGGAGATCCACGGAAGTGCTGTCCATCGGATCCTGCCCCGCCATGACCGAAAGCGCGGCGGACACATCCTCGGCGGTTTTGGCCACCGGTCCCACCTGATCCAGGGAAGACGCCAGCGCGGTCACGCCGTACCGGCTCAGCACGCCGTAAGTGGGCCTCAAGGCCGTCACATTGCAGAAGCTCGCGGGCAGGCGCACGCTGCCGCCGGTGTCGGAACCCAGCGCCAGCGGCGCGTAGCCCGCCGCCACGCTGACGATGCTGCCGCTGGAGCTGCCTCCCGGCGCGCGCGTCCGATCCCAGGGATTGCGGGCCGGGCCGAAGGCGCTGTATTCGCCACTGGACCCCATGGCGAACTCATCCATGTTCGCCTTGAGCACTGGCACCGCGCCCGCGTCCAGCAAGCGCCGGACGACGGTGGCGTCGAAGGGGGATCGGTAGCCCGCGAGGATCTTGGATCCGCAGGTGGCGGGCGTCCCCGCCCAGTTCAGATTGTCCTTGAGGGCCACGGCCAGACCCAGAACCGGCGACCGGTCGCCTGCGGCGCGACGCCGATCGGCCTCTCGGGCGAGGGCGAGACTGGTGTCTCGGTCCGTCGCGAGGACGGCGTTGAGCGTGGGCTCCAGGGCCGTGATTCGATCCAGGGCCTCGCCCGTCAAGGCTTCGGCGGTGACCGCGCCCGTTTCGAGCCTCGCCCGCGTTTCCGCCATGGTGCTGCCAAGGACCATCCGCTCTCCTGGAGTTTCGAGTGTGCCAGCTGGCCCGCGGCCCTGCCTATGCCGCCAAGCGAGAGTCGCAGACCGATCCGGGTTCGGAGCGGCGGGAGGACCGCCCCCTGCATTGGAAATGGAAATAGGCTACCATTCGGGTTCCCAGCCCTCTTTTCTCCATGTCACGCGGAGCGGCGGAACAGCCTGGAGCCATGTCGCCTTCCAACCCCTACGAACTTCTCGAAGTGTCTCCCACCGCGACGGCGGAGGAGATCAAGACCGCGTACCTCCGCCTCGCGAAGCAGTGGCATCCCGACCGCTTCACGGGCACGGAGAAGGCTCAAGCGGAGCAGCGCTTCCGTGACCTGAACGAGGCCTACACGATGGTGAAGGATCCGGTGCGCCGCAGTTCCGTGCCGCCGCCTTCCGCCGCGCCGAAGGAAGCTCCTTCCGCGCCCGCGCGCCTGGATCGCACCGCGAAAGATTGGTACGAGGAAGCCAAGGCCGCGTTCGATCAGAACGATTCCGGCCGTTGCCTCGCCTTGGTCCAATACGCCATCCGCCAAGATGGCCGACAGGCGGACTTTTTCGTTCTCCAGGGGCAAGCCATGGAGCGGATGGGAGACCCCCGCAAGGCCCTGAAGAGTTACGAATCGGCCCTCGGATTGAACGCCAAGGACGCCGAAACGCTCATCCGCATGGCCGACATCTACGCGGCGGAAGGGCTGAAGGCCCGCTCCGAAGCCAGCCTCCAGGCCGCCCGTCGGATCGCTCCGAACCATCGCCGATTCAAGGCGCCGCGCCCCGCAGCCGACGCGAAGGGCAAAGGCAAGCTCCCGGCCTCTGAAGGGAGCCTCGCCGACCAGGCCAAGGCCCTTTGGGGCCGTCTCACGGGAAAGGGCTGAACCATGCCGGGCCTCCACCACGCAGGCATGACGGATGTCGGCTGCGTCCGCAAGCACAACGAGGACAACATGCTCATGGCCCCGGAACTGGGGCTCTTCGTCGTCGCGGATGGGCTGGGCGGCCACGCGGCGGGCGAAGTGGCCAGCCAGATCGTGGTGGAGACCGTCGGCCGTTTCGTCGCGGACACGGTCGAGCAGGAGCGCACCTGGCCCGTGGACTACGACGCCACCCTCAGCTACAACGCGAACCGGCTCCGGGCCGCCGTGAGCCTCTCGGACAAAGCCATCGCCGAAGACATCCGCGTGAATCCCGAGCGGGAAACCATGGGCTCCACGGTGGTGGCCATCATGGTCCACGACTCGAAGGCGACCTTCGCCCATGTGGGGGATTCGCGCGCCTACCTGCTGGACGGCGAAGGCATCCGTCAGGTGACCCGCGACCACTCGTGGGTGGCGGAGCAGGTGGCCAATGGCATCCTGACGCCCTCCGAGGCCCGGGTGCATCCCTTCCGGAATGTCATCACCCAGGCCTTGGGCAATGGGGGAGACTTGGCGGTAGAGGTCCAGGAATTGGACTTAGCGGAATCGGAACGGCTGTTGCTTTGTTCCGATGGACTGTCGGGCATGGTGCCTGATCAGCAGATCTGGGAAATCGTCAGCCAGGCCCCCTCCTTCCAGGCCGCGGTGGAAGCCCTCATTTCGGCGGCCAGAGCCGCCGGAGGCGAGGACAACATCACCGCCATCCTCGTGGGGCTCGGAAACGACGAGGCTCTTCCTAAGAAAAATCAGTCTTGACCCCCCACCTTCGGGTGGTAGATTTATCACCACTTATCACTTCATCCGCCAAAGCGAGGCTCCTGTGGGACTCTTCGGCAGCAAGAACAAGAGTCTGGTCGGCTTGGACATCGGGTCCAGTTCGGTCAAGGTCTGTGAGATCCAGACGACGGGGAAGGGCGCGACCCTTCGTCACAAAGTCGTGAAGATCGGCGCGGCCGCCATTCCGGCCGACGCCATCGTGGATGGCGACATCATGGACAGCAGCGCGGTGGCTCAGGCCATCCGCCAGGCCATGGGGCAGTTGCGCATCAAGAACAAGGATGTGGCCATTTCCCTGTCGGGCCAGCAGGTGATGGTCAAGAAAGTGACATTCCCGCTCATGAGCCCCGCCGAGCTGTCCGAAAGCGTGCGGTGGGAAGCGGAGAGCTTCTTCCCGGCTGGGCAGGGCATGGATGCCTACGCGCTCGATTTCGATGTGATCGAGGAGCGTCCCCAGGACGGCAACATGGATGTGGTCCTCGTGGCCTGCCGCAAGGACAAGCTCGAATCCTATGTCTCCTGCGTCGCCCAGGCCGGCTGCGTCACCCGGGTCGTGGATGTGGATGTGTTCGCGCTCCAGAACGCCCATGAGGTGAACAGCGTTCCCAGCGGGCCGGATGAAGTCTCGGCGCTGGTGAACCTCGGTTCCACCTTCGCGAACCTGGCGATGATGGTCGGTCGTCGGGCGATGTTCTGGCGCGACATCACCTGGGGCACCACTCGCTACCTGGACAAGCTTCAGGAGGATTGGGGCGTGAGCCGCGAAGGCGCCCAATCCCTGCTGGCTGGCCAACCCGCGGAAGGCCATACGCCCGACGAGGTGCAGGGCAGCCTGAATGCCGTGTCCGAGGCCTTCGGCGACGAGTTGGCCCGCACCATTGATTTCTTCCGCAGCAGCTTCAAGGTGGACCGCCTCGACCGCATCCAGCTCGCCGGCGGCGGCTCCATGGTGAACGGCCTGCCGGAAGCCTTGAAAGATCGCTTGCGCGTCCCTGTGGAACGCTTCAATCCCTTCCAGGGCATGGATGTGGACGCCACCGTGGATCCGGGTGCACTTCGCCAGATGGGCGGCGGCGCTGCCGTCGCCGTGGGTCTGGCCCTTCGTCAGACGGGTGACCGATGATCAAGATCAACCTCCTTGGAGAGTCCCTGTCCCAGGCCGGGGCGAGGGCCGCGACTTCCGAACCGGCCGCGCTGTACGCGGAGGAAGGCGCCCGGAAGACCTTGCCCATCGCTGGCGTCATCGTGGGCCTGCTCGGCGTCGTCGCTGGCGGTGTCTACTACCTCTACCTGAACAACCAGATTGACGCGAAGAAGGCCCAGGCCGCCCAGCTCCAGAAGCAGTTGGACGAGCTCAAGCCCTACATTGACCTGGAAGCCAAGTTCCGGAAGAAGAAGGAAGAGCTGCAGAACAAGGAGCAGGTCCTGGTGGACCTGCGCAAGCGCATGCAGCTCCCGGTCTACTTCCTCCAGGAACTGGCGGACAGCCTTCCCGACGATGTCTGGTTCCAGTCCATCCAGCAGAACGGCTCGACCATCACCATCCAGGGCCAGGCGCGGAACTTCGAATCCATCAACGCCTTCTACAACAACCTCCAGCAGCGGACCCGTTGGTTCAAGTCCGTGAACTACCCTGGCGGTCAGAAGGATGCGGCCGGCAACTGGGTGAACTTCACGATCACCTTCCAGCTCCAGAACGCGGTCTAGGGGATTCGCCATGAACTCGAACCTCCAGAAACAGATCCTCGTCGGATTCATCGCAGGCTTGGTGGTCTTCGGCGTCACCTACCTGCTCATGGGTGGCAAGCGGGATGACCTCAAGGCCGTCACCGCCCAGTGCGACAAGCTCACGCTCGATGTGCAGAAGGGCCAGCAGCTCAAGGCCAACTACGAAAAGCTCAAGGAAGAGGTCGAGAAGTCCCAGGCGCGCATTGACAAGCTCGTGGCCCTGATGCCCACCGACACCGACACCGGCCAGATCCCCTACAAGATCAAGAAGCTGGCGGACAACTCCGGCATTGATCAGTCCTCCTTCTCCGTGAAGGGCGAGCGCAAGGACAAGTACTACACCGAGCGCATGATCAACTTCACCTTCCGGGCGGGCTACAACAGCTTCGGGCTCTTCGCGTCCCAGGTGTCCGGTTACGAGCGAATCATCAGCCTGTCGAACCTGCAGTTCACGCGCATTGACAGCAAGACCTCGCCCTACTCCATGACCGTGAACGCCACCGTGAGCGCCTATGTCTACAACCCCGAGCCCGCGGCCCCTCCCGCCGCGCCCGCGAAGTGATGAGGAGGCCCGGATGAAGCTCCGCCTTTCCTACCTGCCGCTCCTCCTTGGGAGTTTCGTCGCCCTTGGCGCCCAGGCGCCCAAGCCCGCGACTCCGGCGACGGCTCCAGCCGCCGCGCCTGATGCCGCCGCAGCCGCCGCCGCTGGCCAAGCCACCGCGGATGCCGCCGATGACATCACCGTCATCAAGCCGATCCCCTACCAGCCCTCCCTGAAGCGGGATCCCTTCGCCGTCCCCAACGACGACGCCACCAAGAGCCAGGGGAACATGGTCGAAGATATCGCGGTGAAGGGGGTCGTCCGCGGCAATGATGGCAAGTACCTTGCAGTCATCGTGGACAGTCACGGAAAGTCGACATTCGTACCCGTCGGGTTCCGGTTGAGGGATGGCGAGATCGTCTCCATCACCCCTCAAGGCGTGACCTTCCACCAATGGGAACTGAACACCACCAACCGCTCCGTTTACCGCACAGTCGTCAAGACATTCAAGAATGAGGAGGTGAAATGATGAACGCGCGCCTGAGTACCCTTCTGGTGGCAGGAGCCGTCACCTTCACCGGCCTGCCCACCGCCCAGCTCCGGGCCGAGGCCCCGGCCGCCGTGTCCACCAAGACCTGCACGGTCGAGACCGCGACCCTGGCCGCCACGAGCGATACCAGCGCCGTGCTGACCCTGGCGATCCCCGGCATGTCCGAGGCTCCCAAGGTGCAGGTGCTCGATCACCCGCACCGGGTGGTCCTGGACCTCCCCGGCGTGGTCCGTGGCCGCTCCGTGGATCGCCAGGATCTGGCCGCGCTCCACCATCCCCTCATCGAGCGGGCCCGCATGGCCCAGTTCGCCACCTCTCCCCAGGCGGTCACCCGCATGGTGTTGGAAGTGGCCGATGGCACCCAGGTGTCCGTCAGCCGCACCGCCCAGGGCGTCCAGCTTGCGCTGAACGCTGGCACCGGCCGGGTTCAGGCCCACCTGGATGGCGCCGCTCCCGCACTGGAAGTCCCTGCCGTTCCGACCCAGCTCGTGGCCCAGGCCGAAGCTCCCACCTCGGCACCCGCCCCTGTCGTCTCTGCCTCCCTGGGCGCGCTTCCCGAGCTGCCCAAGACGGGCGCGGCCTTCCAGGCCCTGCCCGTGATGGCCCTCGGCACGGCGGCTCCTGCCGCGGTTCCCGCGAGCGACACCCTTCAGGCTCCGGCCCCCGCGCCTGCTGCGGCCCAGGCCTCCAACGCCTACTCGGCCCGCACCATCGGCCAGGGCGAGCGCCGCTACACCGGCGCCAAGGTCTCCATTGACCTGCCCAACACCGATCTGGTGACGCTGCTCCGCTACCTCGCCGACATCGGGCATCTGAATCTCGTCTGCGACAGCGATGTGCAGGGCACCGGCACCTACAAGTTCACGGATGTGCCCTGGGATCAGGTGCTCGACATCATCCTCAAGAACTCGGGCCTGGGCAAGGAAGTGGACAACGGCGTGCTCCGCGTCGCCAAGATCTCGACCCTCCAGAAGGAAGCCGAGGAGCGCGGCAAGTTGGCGGAAGCCAAGGCTCTGTCCGGCGAGCTGGAGACCGTCACCCGGCCCCTGTCTTACGCCAAGGTCGGTGAAGCTTCCCAGCTGGTCACCAAGCTGCTCTCGAAGCGCGGTTCGGTGATCGTGGACGAGCGCACCAACACCCTCATCATCACGGACCTGCCCGCCTACCTGAAGACCGTCGAGGATCTCATCCAGACCCTGGATGTCCAGATTCAGCAGGTGAGCAT
>CAZKIM010000079.1:0-3118 GCA_964552855.1 uncultured Solibacteraceae bacterium
GGCCTGGGCGGCGAGGCCTTCGCCTCTGCCGGTGAAGCCGAGCTTCTCGGTGGTGGTGGCCTTCACATTGAGCGCGTCGAGCTCGACGCCCAGCGCGGGCGCGACGCGGGCGCGCATGCGCTCGCGGTGGGGCGCGAGCTTGGGGCGCTCGCCGATGAGGCAGACATCGGCGCTCATCACGCGCCAGCCCCGCGCGTGCAGCGTTCCCATGACGCGCTCCAGCAGGGCGAAGGAGTCGGCGCCTTGGTAGGCCGCGTCCGTGTCAGGGAAGTGCTGGCCGATGTCGCCGAGACCCGCCGCGCCGAGCAGCGCGTCCATGAGGGCGTGGAGCATCACATCGGCGTCGCTATGGCCGAGGAGGCCGCGGTCGTGTGGCACCTCGCAGCCCATGAGCATGAGCTTGCGGCCCTCGGAAGGGTCCGCGAAGCGGTGCACATCGAAGCCCTGGCCGACCCGGATCAGGGGAAGCGCGCTCGTCATGTGCGCTGGGCCGGGCGGCTGCCGGTGGATTCGTCCCGCCCCCGGTGCCCGCCGGTGCCACTGGCGTTGGGCGAGGAGTTGCGGAGGTTCGGGACGGGGTTGGTGTCGCTGAGGATGCCGTGGGTTCCGTCCGGCAGGCAGAGGACGACTTCCGTCCCATGGCCGGGTTCGGAGAGGACTTCGAGCGTGCCGCCATGCTCCTCGACGATCTTCTTCACGGTCGCCATGCCGAGGCCGGTGCCGCGGCGCTTGCCGTGGGTGAAGAAGGGCTCGAAGATGCGGCGCAGGATCTTGCGCGGAATGCCGGTGCCGTTGTCCTTCACGCGCAGCTGAAGGCCGCCCGTCACGCGGGTCCACACCACATCAATCTCGCCGGCGATCTTCTGGCCTTCGGCTTCTTCCTTGGCCGCCACCGCCTCGATGGCGTTGGCGATGAGGTTCTCCACCACGCGCGTGAAGCGGGAGGCGTCCAGGCTCGCGGCGCAGGCCTCGCCATCGGTCTTGACGGTGATGCCCAGGCCTTCCGCCCGGTGGCGGAGCGGCTCGAGGATGGATTCCATGTAGGGTCCGATCTCCACTTGGCGACGGCGGGGCTCGCGCACCTTGGCGAAGTCCAGCACATCCACGCAGAGGCCCGACAGGCGCTCGATGTTCTCCAGGAGCTTGTGGGCGTGGTGGACGACTTTGGTCTGGCCCTTGGCGTCGTGGGGCGTCCCCGCCTGTTCCAGCATCTCCGCGTGGCCGCGCAGCACGAAGAGCCCGTTCTTGAAATCGTGGACGATGCTGCTGGCCACCTGGCCCACGGTGGCGAGCACCTGGCCGCGCAGGTTCTCTTCGGAAAGCCGCGTACGCTCGATGGCGATGGCGCAGAGCGCGACGATGGCTTCGAAGGTGGCGCGATCCGGCGGTTCGCCGATGGGCTTCTTGCTATCCAGGTAGACCACGCCGATGCGCTTGCCCTGCAAGGTCAGCGGCAGGCAGAGGATGGTCTTGAGCTCCAGCCGCATGATGGACTGGTGGCCCAGCAGCTTCTCGTCGTCCGTGGCGTTGAGCACCCAGATGGGCTCGCCCGTTTCGAAGACGGAGTGGATGCTCGACATGGAGAGGTGGATGTCGCTTTCCAGCTGCCGGTGCAGGTTCCGCTGGACCTTGATCTCCAGCTCGCCGCTTTCCAGCAGCATGAGGAAGCCGCGGTCCGTGCCGGAGATGAGCAGCAACCGATCCAGACTGCGCTCCAGCAGGTCTTCCAGCTCCACTTCCTGGGCGAGGAGTTGGGAGGTTTCCAGGACCGCCGCGAGATGGGCGGCGGAACTGGCCTGGTCGAGGATGGCGAGCTCGAGCACATAGGCACCATCCGCCAAGCGCAGCGGCTCGCCGATCTCCCACCGCGCCTTGGTGATGGGCTTGCCGTGCATGAAGGTGCCGTGGGAGCTGCCCTGGTCCTCCACGAACCAGGTTTCCCCTTCCATCTCCAGCTTGATGTGCTGGCGGCTGATCATGCTGTCGGGCAGGACCACATCGCAGGTGCTCTGGCGGCCGAGCACCATGGGCCGGATCAAGGGCATGGCGCGTTCGAAGCCGTGGCGGTCCCGGATGATGAGCTGATGGCGCTGAGACAAGGCGGCCTTCCCGTGCGGGGTCGGATGACCCCCCAAGATTAGCCGCGCCGGGCCGTTGCACAAAGGGCCGCCCCATGCCGGAATAGAACCATGGAGCACCGCCACCCCGACCTGGATCCCACCGCCCTCCGGGATGATCCGGTGGAGTACAGCCTCCGCCCCCAGCGGCTCGGCGAGTACATCGGCCAGGAGAAGGTGAAGGCCCGCCTGGAGATCGCCCTGCAGGCGGCCCGGAAGCGGGGCGAGGTGCTGGACCATGTGCTGCTCTTCGGGCCTCCGGGCCTCGGCAAGACGACGCTGGCCCATGTGCTGGCCAACGAGATGGGCGCCACCTGCAAGGTGATCCAGGCCCCGGCCCTGGAGAAGAAGGGCGATCTCGCGGCGATCCTCACCAACCTGGAGGACGGCGAGTTCCTCTTCATTGACGAGATCCATCGGCTGTCGGCGCCCATCGAGGAGATGCTCTACGCGGCCATGGAGGACCGGAAGCTGGACATCCTCATCGGCCAGGGGCCTTCGGCGCAGACGCTGAAGGTGGACTTAAGGCCCTTCACGCTGGTGGGCGCGACGACCCGGGCCGGGCTCATTTCCAAGCCGCTCCACGATCGCTTCGGCATGGTGCACCGGCTGGAGTTCTACGCCCGGGCGGAACTCGCCATCATCGCCCGTCGCAGCGCGGAAGTGCTTCATGTGGCCTTGGCCACGGAAGGTTCCGAGGCCATCGCGCGCCGCAGTCGCGGGACGCCGCGCATCTGCAACCGCCTGCTGCGCCGCTGCCGGGACTACGCGGAAGTGAAGGGCGACGGCACCATCACCCAGGCCTCCGCCGAAGCCTGCCTCGCCCTGCACGAGGTGGACGATCTGGGCCTGGATGGCCTCGACCGCGCTTACCTGGAGGCGCTCTGCGGCAAGCATCGCGGCGGGCCGGTGGGTCTTCGCACGCTGGCCGCCGCGCTGGGCGAGGACGAAGGCGCGCTGGAAGACCTGGTGGAGCCCTACCTCATGCAGATCGGCTTCCT
>CAZKIM010000079.1:3218-9250 GCA_964552855.1 uncultured Solibacteraceae bacterium
TTAGCCTCGGCCTTCTTGCCATCGCGGCGGGTGCAGCGGCCTTCCAGGGTTCCGCCTTCATCCACGACGAGGCTGCCCACTTCGGCTTCGCCTTCCACGAGGCCCGTGCCATGGATCTCCAGGCACTCGGCGATCTTCACCATGCCCTTCACCTTGCCGGTGACGATGAGGTGTTTGGCGTGAATGGTGCCTTCCACGAAGCCACTGGGCGCCACGGTCACTTCGCCCGTGCTGTGGATGCTGCCCTCGATGCGGCCTTCCACGCGGAGGCTCTGGGCGCCGCAGTGGATCTCACCCTTCCAGAGCGTGTCCTTGCCCAGCAGGGTGTGGATGGCTTGAGCGGCGTTGGGACGGGACTTCTGGGGGGAGTTGCTGAACATCGCCATGGTCGTCTCCTAGCTGAGGGCCTTGAGCCACTGCTTCTGCAGCTTCAAGTAGGGGAGGGGGTTCACGGGGTGGCCCCCGACCCGGACCTCGTAGTGGCAGTGGTTCCCGGTCGCGCGGCCAGTATGGCCCATCAGGCCCACGATGTCGCCCCGGCTGATTTCCTGACCCACCTTCACCTTGATTTCTTCCATGTGGCCGTAGAGCGTTTCGAGCTGGGAAGTGTGGCGGATGGTCACCGCGTTGCCGTAGCCGTTGATCCAGCCCGCCTGCTCCACGACGCCATCCGCCGTGGCCTGGATGGGCGTGCCCGCGTCATTGGCGATGTCCACGCCGGTGTGGGTCTCCATGAACTTCGTCTCGCCTTGGTTGTTGCCGAAGGGATCCAGCCGCACGCCGAAACCGGAGGCGATGTATCCGGCGGTGGGCGCGACGGAGGGCGTCCGGCTCCAGGCGTCCATGATGGGATCGAGACTGGCCTGGATGCGGCTGGCGGCTTCCGAGGCCTGCTCCAACTCGGCCTGGAGATCCTGGAGCTTCTGCGCCTGGGCATGGGGCACGGCGCCCGCCGGGGCCGGCACATGGGGGCCGCCCTGGGGCAAGGTCGGGAGCTGGGGCTGGCTTCCGGGGTCCAACGCCTTCAGCAGGTCCATCTGCTGCTGACGCAGGGTCTTCACCTGGTCTTCCAGGCCCTTGGCCTGTTCCAGCGTCGTCTTCATCTTCTGCTGCTGGGCCAGCGTCTCCTGCTGGAGCCGGCTGAAGGACATGATCTTCTTCGTGGCCCACCAGCCGTAGCCGGAGCCGATCACGCCGAGGAACCAGAGACCCACCGAGCACCCCAGCACCCACATCAGGGTTCGCCGGGTGAGGGACCAACGGAAGGTCCGGTGGTTCAACACCAGCATGAAGGTCATCCACCGACGCCGATCGGGACGGCTCAGCCGCAGCGCGCGTCTTCCTTGGGGTTGGCGGGGCATGGTATTCCACTATACCCCAAAGCTACGGTCCAGCCGAATCAACGATTAGCTGAAGCGCGATACCAGTCAGGACAGGGCCGCGCCCGCGATCCGCTCCACCAGATGCCCCCCGAAGAAGGCCAGGCCGATCAGGCTGTTGAGGGTGAAGAAGGCTTCATCAATGCGATCCAGGTTGCCGCCCCGGACGAGCCACTGCTCCCGGGCCAACATGCAGGCCACCGCCACCCACCCCAGCCACCCGAAGAGGTGGGCGCCCACGGAGAGGTTAAAGAGGGCCCAGGCCGTCAGAGCGGCGAGATGGAGGCTCCGCGACAGCGCCAGCGACCAGTGCGTCCCCAGCTTGGAGGGAATCGAATGGAGCCCCGAGGCGCGGTCGAAATCCTGATCCTGAAGCGCGTAGAGGATGTCGAAGCCTCCCGTCCAGCACAGCACGCCCGCCGCCAACCACCAGGCGGGAGCGTCCACCCGGCCGGTGAGGGCGATCCAGGCGCCCAGCGGCGCGCCCGCGAGCGAAAGGCCGAGCACCAGGTGCGCGAGGCTCGTGAAGCGCTTGCACCAGCTGTAGCCCAGGATGATGAGAAGGGCCAGCGGCGCCAGCTTCCAGCACAGGGGATTGAGCGCGCCCGCCGCGACGCCCAGCAGCGCGCAGGCGAGGCCGAGCAGGACATAGGCCCCGGCGCGGCTCACGCGGCCCGCGGGCAGCGCCCTTTGGGCCGTGCGCGGGTTGAGCGCATCCAGATCCGCGTCCGCGAGGCGGTTGAAGGTCATCGCCGCCGTGCGCGCGCCCACCATCGCCGCGACGATCCAGGCCAGCGCTCTCCAGGGCGGAAGCCCCTGCGCGGCCTCCATGGCCGCCAGAAACGCGAAGGGCAGCGCAAACACCGTGTGCTCGAACTTGATCATGTCGAGCAGTTCGCGGGTCTGGGTCAGGGCCTTCGGCATCCGTCCATTGTGGCCCAAGCGGAGCTCATTGCCGTCCCATGCCTCGGGCGATGAGTTTTCCCGCCAAGCGCTGAACCGCGCGTTCCCGCCGGAGGATGGGCGCGAAGCCCCGGCAGGCGGGCCGCTGGTCGCGGTCGGGGCAGGTGTCGCAGGGACCGCGATGGGGGCCACGCCTCCGGTAGAGCAGGAAGGCGGCCGAGAAGATCAGGACCGCACCGACACTTAGTGCCCAGCCCAGGGGTCCGAGACGGAGGCCTTGAAGGAACGCGAAGCCAAAGCAGGCACCGGGCAAGGCCCGACCAAGGCTTTTGGGAAGCCGCGCGAGGAAGGCTGTAGCGCCGGAGGCGAAGGCCAGTCCGAGCGCCACGCCCGCCGCCAGTTTGGAGGCAGGCAGGAGCGCGCCCGCGACCGCGCCCAGCGCCAGTCCGATGCTCAGCAGCGCGCAGCCACGGCAGATCTGGACGCGCCCGATCTGGACGCGCTCGCCCGCGTATTCCACGCAGAGCGGATGGTGGGCGAAGCGATGGAAGGCGTGGGCCTTGCGCGCGAGGCGGTCGAGCCGCCGCCGCAACGCCGGGGGCGTCCTCGGGATCGGCTGGGGGATCACGCCTTGTGGCGCAGCTTCACGGCCGTGCCGTAGGCGATGATCTCGTTGGTGTTCTGCATGAGCTCGCCGCTGTCGAAGCGGGTCGCCAGCACGCAGTCCGCGCCCATCATCAGCGCGTGGGATTCCAGGCGGTTCATGGCTTCGTTGCGGCTGTCGTTGGCGAGTTCGGTGAGCATGGTCACCTCGCCGCCGAAGAGCTGCTGGCAGCCCGCGCAGGTGGTGCCGACGATAGAGCGGCTGCGCACGGTGATCCCCCAGCAGGGACCGACGACGCGCTCGATCTCCGTGCCCGGGGGCGCCTCGAAGGTGGTCAGGATCGGGATCTTGTGGGGGGTGATGCCCATGCTCATGGGGACTCCTTTACGCGCGATTTCAGGGACGCGCGCCTTCCAGATGCTCGGTGTAGAGGGACTCGATCACATCCTTGTAGATCTGACTCACGACCCGGCGCTTGATCTTGAGGCTGGGGGTGAGCGCGCCGCTCTCCAGCGTCAGTTCGTGGTCCAGGATGGCGATCTTCTTGATGCGCTCGTAGTTCGACAAGCCCTCGTTCACCTTCTCCACGCGGCTCATGAGCTTGGCGTGGACGAGGGGCAGGGTGACCAGCTCGCCGTGGGTCTTCCAGGCCAGTTTCTTGAAGCCCGCCCAACGCTCCAGGGCGGGGAAGTTGGGCACGATGAGCGCGGAGATGAACTTGCGCTGATCGCCGAGCAGCACGGCCTGGGCGATGTACTTGTCGTCCTTCAGTTCATTCTCGATGGGCTGGGGCGCCACCTTCTTGCCGCCGGAGGTGACGAGCAGCTCCTTCTTCCGGTCCGTGATGGAGAGGCGGCCCTTCTCGTCGAAGCTGCCGATGTCGCCGGTGTGGAAGTAGCCTTCGGCGTCAATGGCCTCGGCGGTGGCGGTGGGGTTGTTCCAATAGCCCTGCATCACATTCGGGCCGCGGCAGATGATTTCGCCGTCTTCCGCGATCTTCACGAAGGGCTTGCCGTCCCAGAGGTCGTAGAGGGGCGTGCCGACGCTGCCGGGCTTCACGAGGCCGAGACGGTTCACGGTGATGACGGGGCTCGTTTCGGTGAGGCCATAGCCTTCGAGGATCGGCAGGCCGATGGACCAGAAGAACTCCATGATCGCCGGGCTCAACGGCGCGCCGCCGCTGACGGCGAAGCGGAGCCGTCCGCCGGTGCGCTCGCGGATCTTGGAGAAGACGAGCTTGTCCGCCCACTTCGCCTTGAAGGCGAGGAAGCCCTTGGGTTCGCGACCTTCGTAGAGGTAGGGCGCGATCTCCCGACCCACGGCCGTGGCCCAGCGGAAGATGGCGCGCTTGAGCTTCGGCCCGGCGTCCACGCTTTCCTCGATGCGGGCGTAGATCTTCTCGTAGATGCGCGGCACGGAGCAGAGCACCGTGGGCTGGGCGGTGAGCAGGTCGTCGGCGACGGTGTTCACGCTTTGCGCGTAGTAGATGGAGATGCCCGCGTGGAAGAGCGCGTAGTGCCCGGCCATCCGCTCGAAGATGTGCGTGAGCGGCAGGAAGCTGAGGGCCCGGTCGTGGGGGCCGAGGGTCGGCAGGACTTCCAGCGCGCCGAGGGCGTTGGAGGTGAGGTTGCCGTGGGTCAGCACCGCGCCCTTGGGATCGCCGGTGGTGCCCGAGGTGTAGATGAGCGTGAGCGGGTCTCCCGCCGTGCGGGCTTCCGCCCAGGCGCGCACCTTGGCGCGCTCCGGGGTGCGGGCTTCGCCTTCCGCCTGCAGCCGCTTCCAGGTGACGACGGGACGGCGGGAGGGAACGCCGGGATTGGAATCCACCGGAGGCTCGCCATCCATCAACACGGCGAGTTCCAGGTTGGGCAGATCCTTCCACTGATCCAGAACCTTCTTGAGCTGCTCGTAGGTCGAGCACAGCACCCAGCGCGCGCCGCTGTCCTTGAGGATGTAGGCGGCCTGGGACGCGATGAGCGTGGCGTAGATGGTGACGAGCGGCACCCCCAGGATCGCGCAGGCGTAATCGGCCATGGCCCACTCGGGCCGGTTCTCGGACAGGATGGCGACCCGGTCCCCGGCCTTGATGCCGCGGGCCTCCAGTGCCAGCGCGAGGTTCTCGACGGAGCGCCGCACATCGGCGTGGGAGATGCCCACATAGGCGCCGTCCTTCTTGAAGGCCAGCGCATCCGCCTTCCCCTGCTC
This sequence comes from uncultured Solibacteraceae bacterium, assembly GCA_964552855.1. Lineage (GTDB taxonomy): Bacteria > Acidobacteriota > Holophagae > Holophagales > Holophagaceae > JAFDVN01. The sequence continues at coordinate 8,310 of CAZKIM010000079.1, forward strand.
GCAGGCCTGGTAGAAGAGTTTCGCGATGGTGTCCGGGGCCTGCGCCACGCTTCTGCTCCGTTCCAGGGGTTTGCTGGCATGGTAGCAGCATGGACGCTTCCCTCGCCGAGGCCATCGCCGCCTACCGCCTGGAGCAGCAGGCGCGCGGCGTCTCGCCCCACACGGCCCGGGCGCAGGAAGGCGACCTGCGCAAGCTGATGGACCACGCCCTGCGGAGCCGGTGGGCGACCTGGGCCGTGAGTCCCCGCACCCTGCGGGGTTTCGCGCTGGAGCTTGGCGAGCGGGGCCTCGATCCTGCCAGCCAGGCGCGCATCCTCTCCACCACGCGGGCCTTCTTCGGGTGGATGTTCGAGACGAATCGCGTGCCGTCCAACCCGGCCTCGGGCCTTAGGAATCCCAAGCAGGCGAAGAAGCTCCCAGCCTTCCTCACCGAAGGCGAGAGCTCCGCGCTGCTGGAGTTGCCGCCCGCGATGGATTTCCCCTCGGCGCGCCTGCGCTGCCTGCTGGAACTGCTCTACGCCGCCGGATTGCGCGTGTCAGAGCTGGTGGGCCTCGACCTCCAGGACGCGATGGTGGAGGAACGCACCCTCCGCGTGTTGGGCAAAGGTCGCAAGGAGCGGCTCGTGCCCTTCCACGCGAAGGCGGCGGAGGAACTGGACGCCTACCTCCGTTTCCGGAGCGCCTTTCTCGCCTCGAAGAGTCTGCCGCCGAGCCCCGCCATCTTCCTCAACCAGCGCGGGGGGCGACTCACGCCCACCACCGTCCGTACCCTGCTGCGCAAGGCGCTGGAGGACGCCGCCGTGCGCGCCCGCGTGAGCCCCCACGCGCTGCGCCACAGCTTCGCCACCCACCTCCTCAACGCCGGCATGGACCTGCGCGCCATCCAGGAACTCCTCGGCCACGCCAGCCTCAGCACCACCCAGCGCTACACGCACCTGTCG
>CAZKIM010000080.1:0-9094 GCA_964552855.1 uncultured Solibacteraceae bacterium
TCCTTCGCGCCCTGGACCACGAGGCAGAGCGAAGGGTGGTACATGGCCGGAGTCGGGAAGGTGGGACCCTCCACGCGCACCACCTGCAGGCCCGGAATCGCGGTGGGCACCACGGACTCGGCCCGGGACAGGGCCTGCGTCCTCGCGATCAGATCTTTCGACAGCATGGTCGCCCTCCCCGAAGGAAGTGTAGGCCTGCCTCACCCAAAACCCCACGGTCCTGGAGAATCAGGCAAGCCTCCTGGACGATCCGGATAACGCTCGCGCCCGTCATCGCCCTACCTTGGAGCCCACGGGATCACCCGCCGCCAGAGGGACGCCAATGAGCTCACGCATCATCCTGATCACCGGAGGCAGCCGCGGCCTGGGCCGGAACGCCGCCCTCCACCTCGCCCGCCGCGGGGCCGACATCCTGCTCACCTATGTCTCCAACCAGAAGGAGGCCGAGGCCACCGTCCAAGAGATCCAGAAGCTGGGCCGCCGGGCGCGGGCGCTGCGACTGGATGTGGGTCGCGCCGAATCCTTCGCGGCCTTCGCGGACGAGGTGAGGGGCGCGCTGGCGGAATGGAAGGCTGATCGCCTTCACGCGCTGGTCAACAACGCGGGCATGGGCATTCACGCCGCCTTCGCGGACACGACGGAAGCCCAGTTCGACCAGCTGATGGCTGTCCATCTCAAGGGCGCCTTCTTCCTCACCCAGAAGCTGCTGCCCCTGATCGCCGACGGCGGGCGCATCGTGAACCTCTCCAGCGGTCTGGCGCGCTTCTCCCTGCCGGGCTATGCCGCCTACGCGGCCATGAAGGGCGGCGTGGAAGTGCTCACACGCTACCTGGCGAAAGAACTCGGCCCGCGCCGGATCACGGTCAATGTCCTCGCCCCCGGCGCCATCGAAACGGATTTCGGCGGCGGCGCGGTGCGGGACAACGCGGAGGTGAACCGCTTCATCGCTTCCCAGACCGCGCTCGGCCGGGCGGGCCTGCCCGACGATGTGGGCGAGGCCATGACCCTGCTCCTCTCCGACGAGGCCCACTGGATCAACGGCCAGCGCATCGAAGTCTCCGGCGGCATGTTCCTCTGAAGGCGACTCAGCTCACCCGCTCCAGCTGCCGTTCGGATCCGATGATCCGGCTGTAGAGGACGCCCACGCAGTACCAGTGGAGGAGGAAGGCTTCGAAGGCGGCGCGTTTCCACCAGCCGGGGCTGCCCTTGCGGGGTGGGCAGGCGAAGGCGGGGGCGCGGCGCGTCGTGAGACCGAGGCCGCGGGCGAGGGCCTGGGCGCGGGCCATGTGGAGCGGATCGGAGACGAGCAGGAGCGTCGCGTTCCGGAAGCGCTCCCGCACGAAGAAGAGGTTTTCGAGCGTGTGCTGACTGTTGCCTTCGGTGAGGATCGCATCTTCGGGAATGCCCTGCGCCAGAAGCCAGTCTTTCCCTGCCTCGGCTTCGCTGCGGGTGGCCTGCCCGGTGAGGCCGCCCGCCACGAGGACGCGCGGCGCGAGGCCCGCGCGCCAAAGGGTGGCCGCGTGGGCGAGTCGCGCTTCGAAGACCGGCGTGATCGCATCCCCTTGCAACCTCCGCCCCAGGACGACGATGAGGTCCCCGGGCGAAGCGTCTTCTCCCCGCGCGGCGCGGAGCACCTGCGCGAGTCGCCATACCACCGGAAGCAGACCTAGCAGCAAGGCGCTGAGGATCGCCAGCGTCAGCGAAGCGAGCCCGCCCGGCCCCAGCTTCTTCCAAAAGCTGGAGCGGGCGGGCGCGGTGTAGATGGGCATGACTTGAGTTCAGCACGAACTTGGCGAAGGTCCCAGTCCATCGGAGGGGTGTATAGTCGGCGCCAAGCGAACCGATGGAGACCCAATGAAGCCGAGCGCCTGGATCAGCCCCGCCAAAAGCTTCACCGTGGCGGCGTGCATCCTGATCCTCGTGGGCGTCTATGTGACCCTCAGCGCGCTCCACTTCACCCGGGATCTCCATTGGGTCACGCACAGCTACCAGGTCATCACCAAGCTGGAGAAGCTGGACGCGCTGGAGCATCAGGCCGTCACCCAGCAACGGACCTATCTCATCACCGGAACGCGAAGCTACGCGGACGCCTTCTGGCAGAGCGGCGCCCAGGCCCGGGTCGAGGCCGCGGCGCTGAAGGACATGGTTTCGGACAACTCCGGACAAGAACTTCAAGCGGCGGGCCTGGAAGCGTTGCTGAGCCAGCGCCTGACGATCCTCGCGGAAGTGCTGGGCACCTACCAGGCTCAAGGCCTGACCGCGGCCCAAGCCAAGATCACAGGAGGCGAAGGCCTCAAGGCGCAGCAGGAGTTTGAAGCGCGCGGCGCCGTGATCCGCGCCGCGGAGCACTCCCTATTGGACCAGCGCACGGAATCCATGCGCCGCTCGCTCGGGTGGCTCCTGGCGACGGCCGCCCTCGGCATCGCCGCGAGCCTCCTCATTCTCCTGGCCGCTTACCGCCTGCTGGCGCGGGAGGACCGCGAACGCGTGCTCGCGGAGCGGCGCGTGACGGAAGCCAACCGCGAACTCGGGCAAAGCGTGTCGCGCCTGGAGCAGCTCTCCGGCGACATGGAGGAGCTGGGCAAGTACGCGGGGATGCTCCAAAGCGCCGTGGGCATCTCCGAAGCCATGGAGATCACGCGCCAATCCCTTCAAAGCCTTCTCCCGGGTCTCGCTGGCGCGGTCTACTACCTTCGCGCGTCCAAAGACCACGCGGACCGCATCGCCGCCTGGGGCGATCCCGTCCTCGTCAGCGAGCCCATGCCCGCGCCCGGCGATTGCTGGTGCCTGCGCCGGAATCAGGTCTACACGCTGGATGATGTCCGCGCGGGCGTGCGGTGCGTCCATGTGGCCGCGCCGCAAGGGGACGCGCCCGCGACCTACGCCTGCGTCCCGCTGGCGGCCCAAGGGGAGACTCTGGGCTGGCTGCACCTCAGCGCGCCGGGCCTGGGGCCGCTTCCGAAGCTTTCCTTCGCGGTCAGCGCCAGCGAGCAGCTCTCGCTGGCCCTGGCCAATCTCCGCCTTCGCGAAGCGCTGCGTAACCAGGCGATCCGGGATCCGCTCACCGGCCTCTTCAACCGACGCTACCTGGAGGAATCCCTCAAGCGGGAATTCAACCGCTGCCTCCGCCGCAAGCTCCCGCTCTCGATCCTCATGCTCGACATAGATCACTTCAAGGCCTTCAACGACGCCAACGGCCACCCCGGGGGAGACGCGCTGCTGGCGGCCTTCGGCGGCCTGCTCCAGGCCCATTCCCGCGCCGAGGACATCGCCTGTCGCTATGGCGGCGAGGAGTTCACCCTCATCCTGCCGGAGGCCTCCGCGGAGGTCGCGCGGGCGAAGGCCGAAGAGATCCGCGCCGCCGCGGCCGATCTGGTGGTGCAGCTCCGCGGCCGCGACCTGCCCAAGGTGACGGTCTCGCTCGGCCTCGCCACCTTCCCCGACCACGGCCACGAGGCCACCGCGCTCCTGGGCTCGGCGGACAAGGCCCTTTACGAGGCGAAGACGGGGGGCCGCAACCGCGTGGCCACGGCCCCCGTCATCCCGGCCTAGATTCCGATCTAGACCAGCGCGCGCTTCTCGGCCTTCTTGCGGTCGGCTTCGCTCAGGATGCGCTTGCGCATGCGGATGAAGTTCGGCGTCACTTCCACCAGCTCATCCTGCTCGATGTATTCGAGCGCCTGCTCCAGGGTGTGCTCCTTCGGCGGCGTGAGGCGCGTGGCCTCGTCGCTGCCGGAGGCGCGCATGTTGGAGAGCTTCTTGCCCTTCGCGATGTTCACGACGAGATCGTTCTCGCGGGCGTGCTCGCCGATGATCATGCCCTCGTAGCACTTCGTCTGCGGGTGGATGAAGATGATGCCGCGCTCTTCCAGGTTCATCAGCGCGAAGCCGACGCTCTCCGCCTGCTCCATGGAGATGAGCACGCCGTTCTTGCGGCCCGGCATCTCGCCCTTGTAGGGGCCGTAGTGGCTGAAGAGGCTGTTGAGGATGCCTTCGCCGCGGGTGTCGGTCATGAACTCGGAGCGGTAGCCGATGAGGCCGCGGCTGGGGATCTTGAAGTGGAGGCGCACGCGGCCCTGCTCGTTGGCCATGTCCTGCATCTCGGCCTTGCGCGTGCCCATCTTCTCCATGACCACGCCCATGTAGGGCTCGGGCACATCAATGGTCACATCCTCGTAGGGCTCTTCCTTCTGGCCATCCTCGTTGGTGTGGATGATCACCTCGGGGCGGCTGACGCAGAGCTCGAAGCCCTCGCGGCGCATGGTCTCGATGAGCACGGAGAGGTGCAGCTCGCCGCGGCCGGAGACCTTGAAGGCGTCCGGCGTCTCGGTGTCCTCGACGCGCAGCGCCACATTGTGCTGGAGCTCCTTCATCAGGCGCTCGCGGATGCGGCGGGACTGGACATGCTTGCCGTCCTGGCCGGCGAAGGGACCGGCGTTCACCATGAACATCATGGAGATCGTCGGCTGGTCAATGTCCACATACTCCAGCGCCTGCGGGTTCTCGAGGCTGGCGATGGTCTCGCCCACGCGGATGTCGGGGATGCCCGCGATGGCGATGATCTCGCCCGCCTTCGCCTCCTGCATGGGCACGCGGGTCAGGCCCTCGAAGCCGTAGAGCTGGGTGACGCGGTGGTTCTGGATGGCGCCGTCGCGCTTCACGAGCGCCACGGTCTCGCCGACCTTGATGGTGCCGTTCACGATGCGGCCGATGCCGATCTGGCCGACGAAGTCGTTGTAGTCCATGAGCGTGACGAGCATCTGGAGCGGGGCGTCGGCGCTGCCCTTGGGGTGGGGGCAGTGCTTGACGATGGTCTCGAAGAGCGGGTCCAGGTTGTCGCTCGGATGATCCGTGTCCAGCATGGCGTAGCCCTGCTTGGCCGAGGCGAACACGCAGGGGAAGTCCAGCTGCTCGTCACTGGCGCCGAGCTCGATGAGGAGGTCGAAGACCTGGTCCTGGGACCAGTGCGGGCGGGCGCCGGGGCGGTCCACCTTGTTGATGACGACGATGGGGCGCAGGCCGAGCGCCAGCGCCTTGCGGGTCACGAACTTCGTCTGGGGCATGGGGCCGTCGAAGGCGTCCACGACGAGCAGCACCGAGTCCACCATGCTGAGCACGCGCTCCACCTCGCCGCCGAAGTCGGCGTGGCCGGGCGTGTCCACGATGTTGAAGCGGTAGTCGTGCCACTGGAGCGAAGTGGTCTTCGCCAGGATGGTGATGCCGCGCTCGCGCTCCTGGTCGTTGGAGTCCATGGCGCGCTCCTGCACCTTCTGGTTGTCCCGGAAGGTGTGGGCGCCCTTGAAGAGGGCGTCCACCAGCGTCGTCTTCCCATGGTCCACATGGGCGATGATGGCGATGTTGCGGATCTTGGAAATGGCGGTCATGGCGTCCCTGGCGAGCGAGGCGGACCCGGAACGGGTCAGGCCGAACCCGTGATTTTACCACTCCGGCGCCCGTTTTCGGAGCCCAAATCCGCCGGGAGCCCCTTCGGGCTCTTCCCTTCCTCGTGCAAGGGACTAAGATAGGCCCACTCCACACCTTGGGAGCGCCCATGCACATCAACGAACTGCTCACCGTCGTCTGCGAGCAGGGCGGATCCGACCTCCACCTCAAGGTCGGCAATTTCCCCGTGGCCCGCATCCGCGGCAAGCTCACGCCCCTGACCCAGTTCAAGCGCATGGTGCAGGAAGACACCATCGCCATGGCCTACACCATCCTGGCCAGCGAAAAGCAGAAGCAGCGCTTCAAGGAAAGCCTCGACATTGACATCGCCTACTCGGTGCCGAGCCTGGGCCGCTTCCGCTGCAACATCTTCAACCAGCGCGGCACGGTGGGCCTCGTCCTCCGCGTCATTCCGCGCAAGATCTTCAGCATTGACGACCTGATGCTGCCCAAGGTGCTCTACAAGATCAGCGAGGAGCAGCGCGGCATGGTGCTCGTGACGGGCACCACCGGTTCAGGCAAGTCCACGACCCTCGCCGCGATGATTGACTTCATCAACGCGACGCGCACCGAGCACATCCTCACCATCGAAGACCCGATCGAGTACCTGCACCGGGACAACAAGAGCATCCTCAACCAGCGCGAGGTGGGCGCCGACTGCCAGAGCTTCGCCATGGCGCTGCGCGCCGCCCTCCGCCAGGATCCGGATGTGATCCTCGTGGGTGAGATGCGCGATCTGGAGACCATCGAGACGGCGCTGCACGCGGCCGAAACGGGCCACTTGGTGTTCAGCACCCTGCACACGCTGGACGCCACGGAGACCATCAACCGCGTCATCTCCGTGTTCCCGCCCCACCACCAGAAGCAGATCCGCCTGCAGCTCGCCTCCGTGCTCAAGGGCGTCATCTCCCAGCGCCTCGTGCCCCGGGCCGATGGGCAGGGCCGCGTTCCCGCCTGCGAAGTCATGGTGGCCACCGAGACGGTGCGCGCCTGCATCGAGGACAAGGACAAGACCAAGCAGCTGCGGGATGTGATCGCCGCCGGCACCAGCCAGTACGGCATGCAGACCTTCGACCAGAGCCTCTACTTCCTCCTGCGCCAGGGCATGATCACCGAAGAGGAAGCCCTGCTCCGCGCGACGAATGTGGGCGAGTTCAAGCTCAAGCTGGAAGGCATCGCCTCCACCTCGGACATGGCGAAGGCCAACATGGAGCGCGGCATGAACATCGCGCAGGGTGCCGGCCGCGAGGCGGGCGGTTCGCTCGCCAGCTCCGCGCCCGTGGCGGCCGCTCCGACCACCTTCTCACCCAACCCCCAGGGGCAGAAGATGCCCGAGCCCGCGCCCTTCAATCCCGACATCAAGATCACGCTGGGGCGGCCCTGAATCGGCCTTCTCCCCGCGAATCCTGGTATAGCTAGTTCATTCCCCAGGGCCTCCCATGATCAAAATTGACATCGCCAACGCGGTCATGAAGATCCATCCCTGCAGCCGGGGCACCGCGCTCCAGGTCGTGGACCTGCTCACGGACCGGATGAAGCAGGCCCTGCTGGACGGTCACCGCATCGAGATCCGCGGCTTCGGCGTCTTCGAGCCGCGCCCCCGCAAGCGGGGCATGGGCCGCAACATCAAGACCGGCACCTCCGTCGAGATCCCCAAGGGCAAGAGCATCCGCTTCAAGCCCGGCAAGGAATTGCGGGATCTGGATATCGCCTAGGCGGTAGCCGGATCAGGCCGTAGCCGGTAGCCGGATCAGGCCATCGCCATCGCCAGTTCCCGCAACAGGGGCTCCGGCGATGGATTGCGGCTGAGGCTTTGAAGGGCGGTGGCGGCGGCCTCCATGGGGCGCCGGAGGTCCAGCTCCGTCGCGGCGAGGCGCGCGAGGCCATCGCGCCAGGGCGCGAGCGCGGGAGCCTTGTCCGCGCGGAGACGGCCCAGATCCGCGAGGATGCGGAGCAGCAGCTCCACCGGCGTCCGGAGTTGTTCGCTTTGACTGACGGACGCGTCCTTGTCCGGCAGCAGCGCTTCGGCGGAAGCCTCAAAGGAAGCTCCCGCGCCAAGGGCGAGCCAAGCTTCCACCTGGGCCTTGGCGCGCGCGAAGGCGGCCTCGTCCAGCCCCCGCAGCGTGCCCTCGGCGAGGGCCAGCCAAGTCGCGCGGTCCGCTTCCGCCCATCCGGCGGCGGAGGCCGCGGCCCAGGCTTCCTCATCCGACAGCGGCCCGAAGGCGAGCCGCTGGGCGCGGGAACGGATGGTTTGCAGCACGGCCTCGGGCCGATGCGTGACGAGGAGGAAGTGCGTCCCCGGCGGCGGTTCCTCCAGCGTCTTGAGCAGCATGTTGGCGGCGGCGCCGTTCAATCGGTGGGCGTCCTCCACGAGGATCCAGCGATGGCAGCCGGGCGCGGGCGACAGCGACGCCCAGCGGATGACGCCGCCTTCCACGAGATCCGAATCCCGCACCGCGCCGATCTTGATGAGGCCCGCCTTGCCCTCCGGCGCGATGCGGAGCAGGTTCGGCAACTCCACTGGAAGTTCCTCTCCGGAAGAGCCGCCCTTGAAGAGGCGGCAGGCTTCGCAGGCGCCGCAAGCGGTCTTGCGGAAGCAGATCTCCCGCTCGGCGAGCTCCATCGCCACGCGACGCTTGCCCACGGCATCCGGGCCGGTGAAGAGCAGCGTGCCCGGCAGGCGCCCGGCCCGCAGGCGCTCCAGGAGCTTTTCGCGGATCGCGTGATGACCCCTCAAGCCAGGATCGAACATCAATCCACCTCGAAGCCGCTGCTCCGCAGCAGCGGCGACACCGCGCGCCACACGCCCGCCTCCACCACGGCCGGATCTTCCTTCGCGGGCACGACGCTCACGCGCTGGGGTTCGTCCTTGGCGATCTGGAGGAAGCGCTGGCGCACGCGGCGATGGAAATCCACGGCGGCGTCGTCGAAGCGCGTTTCCGAAAAGCCCGGCAGGGCCTCGTTGCGGCTGCCCGCGCGGGAAAGGCCCTGCTCCGGCTCCAGATCCAGCAGCACCGTGAGGTGGGGGCGGAGGCGCTGGAGCACCAGCTCCCGCAGGTGATTCAGCGCGTCCTCGCCGACGCCGCTGGCGCCCTGATAGGCCCGGGTGGAGTCCTCGAAACGATCCACCAGCACCACCTGACCCGCGTCCAGCGCGGGGCGGATGACGGCCTTCAGGTGCTGCGCCCGATCCGCGTAGAAGAGCAGCAGCTCGGCCTCCGGCGCCCAGGCCTCGCCACTGGCGTGGTGGGTGAGGAGGAGGCGGCGGATCTCCGCGCCCAGGGCGGTGCCGCCGGGCTCCTTCGTAACGAGGTGGGGGACGCCGAGCCGCCGAAGGCGCTCCGACAGGCGCAGGAGCTGGGTGGATTTGCCCGAGCCCTCGATGCCTTCGAATGTGACGAGCACGCCGCGCAACCGGCCTCCATGGGAATCGGACCTTCGAGCATAGCGGGAACGAATCCGGAGGCCGTGCCATCCCTCCCCCAAGGGGTTATCCTGCTGGAAAGCCCCAGGAGCCACGCATGGTCGAAGCCATCCAGTGCCCCAGTTGCCAGACCCGCTACGGGCTGCGGCCGACCCGCGTGCGCACCGGCCTGCGCCGCGCCCAGTGTTTCCGGTGTGGAGACATCTTCCACATTGACGCCGAAGTGAA
>CAZKIM010000081.1:0-8965 GCA_964552855.1 uncultured Solibacteraceae bacterium
GGGATCTTCATCCAGGACTTCGTGCCGGGCAAGGACACGATCTCAACCCGCAGGCCCTTGGCGGGGTTCGATCCCGATTGGGTGGCCGAATCCCTCGGCCTCTCGCCCGATGGCAAGCATCTCGTGCTCGCCGAATCAGAACGCACTTTCAGCCTGATGATCGCCGATGGATTGCCAGACCTCCGGAGACCTTCGAAATGACCCTGCCATCCGGCACCAGGCTCGGCCCCTACGAGATCCTCGGCCCCTTGGGCGCGGGCGGCATGGGCGAGGTCTACAAGGCGAAGGACGCGCGGTTGGACCGCCTTGTCGCCATCAAGGTGCTGCCGGAACACCTCGCGAAGAATCCGGATTCCCTCGCGCGCTTCGAGCGCGAAGCCAAGGCCGTCGCGGCGCTGAACCATTCGAACATCACGGGACTCTTCGACATCGGGCGGGAGGGCGAGACGGTCTACGCGGTCATGGAACTGTTGGAAGGCGAGTCCCTGCGCGCGCTTCTCCGGCAAGGTCCACTTTCTCCAAGGCTCGCCACCGAACTCGCCGTCCAGATGGCCCATGGCCTCGCGGCCGCCCACGACAAGGGTGTCGTCCATCGCGACCTCAAGCCTGAAAACCTCTGGGTGACTTCGGACGGTCGTCTCAAGATCCTCGACTTCGGTCTCGCGAAGCAGCTGCCTTCCTTCGTGAGCGGCGCGGGGTCGCTGGTGCCCACGGAATCCATGCCGTCTCCCGGCGTCCACACGGAACAGGGCGCGATCCTCGGCACCATGGGCTACATGAGCCCGGAGCAGGTGCGAGGCGAACCGGTGGACGCCCGAAGCGACATCTTCAGCTTTGGCGTCGTGCTCTTCGAGATGCTCACGGGCAAGCGCGCCTTCGCGCGCGCGACGGCCGCCGACACCATGGCCGCGGTCCTCAAGGAAGATCCACCGGATCTGGACGAGACAAGCCGTCCCATTCCGCCGGGCCTGAGGCGCGTGCTGGACCACTGCCTGGAGAAGATCCCCACCCGGCGCTTCCACGATGCCCACGACCTGGCCTTCGCGCTGGAATCCGCGTCCGCACCTTCGCTCGATTCCGGCATCCGCCCGCCGGGCGGTGAGGGCGCCAAGCCGCGCCGCCCCTGGGGCCGATACGGACTGGCCGCGCTCGCGGTCCCCGCGCTCCTCGGCGCATGGTGGTTAGGAAAAGGCTCGCCCACCTCCCAACCCACCTTCAAGCGGCTCACCTTCGGCAAGGGGACGGTGGAAAGTGCCCGCTTCGGGCCTACCGGCAACGAAATCTTCTACAGCGCGCGCTGGCAGGGCGACCCTCCGGAGATCTTCTCCCTCAATCCCGGCAACCTCCAACCGCGGGATCTCGGTATCCAGAACGCTTCACTGCTCTCGGTGTCCGCATCCCAGGAACTGGCCGTGATGCCCGGTCCCCGTCTTTGGAATCGCGTCCAGATTGGCCCCCTCGCGCGCGTGGTGCCTGGAGGCAGTGGGTTGCGCGAGGTCCTGGGGCAAGTGCAGGAAGCGGATTGGATGCCCGATGGCGCACGGCTCGCGGTGATGAAGGGAGGCACCACGGGCACGCTCGGGCGCACGGTGGAGTTCCCCGCTGGGCACCAGATTCACGCCGCCACCTTGTTCGCTTCTCACCTCCGCGTCTCGCCTTCGGGTGATCGCGTGGCGCTTTTCGAAACCGTGGCCACCACCATGGACAGTGGCCAGATCCTCGTGCTCGACGCGAAGGGGAAGATCCTCGCCACGATTCCCTCCAAGGATTTCTCTGGGCTCGCATGGGGGCCAGGTGGAAAGGAGATCTGGTACAGCGAGGCCAGCGACGATGGCAGCCGCGTTTGGGCAACGGACATGGCCGGCCACAAGCGCCTGCTCCTGGCGCAGGCCGGGTGGCTGGAATTGCTGGATGTGGATGCGAAGGGCCGGGCCGTGGCGGATCTCTCCCAAACCATCACGGGTGTCATGGGCCTCTTCCCACCCGACTATCGAGAGAAGGATCTCTCGTGGAATGAAGCCACTCGCGCCACGGATTTCAGTCCGGATGGGAACTCGCTGCTCATCGGCGCGCCCGGGCGGTGGTCGGCAGGTGAAGGGCGGTCCTTCTACCTCCGCAAGCGGGATGGCGCGCCCCCAGTGAGGCTGGGCGAAGCTTCCGCCTTCCGGCTCTTCCCGGATGGCCGCCATGTGCTGGCGGTCACCGATGCGAACAACCTCCGCTTGAGCATCGTTCCGGTGGGTCCAGGGGAATCCCGCGAGATCCAGACGAAGGGACTCGAGTTCGTGGATGGACCATGGATCCTCCCCGATGGGCGCCAGGCGGTGATCGGGGCGCTGGAGGCTGGAAAAGCGAAGCAGGGCTATATCCTCTTGGACCTTCAGACCGGCGCCTGGCGCACGGTTGGCGATCCGGGAACGAGCAACTGGCTGGGCAGCAACATCGTTTCTCCAGATGGCACCGAGATGATCGAAGGCGCCGGATCCGGAGACCCCCTCAATCTGAAAACGAACATCGTGCCTTTGAGTGGCGGCGGCATCGCTCGGCCGCTGCCCGGTCTTGAACCCGGCGACATCACTCTGGCTTGGACGCCCGACGGGAAAGGCTTCCTCGTATTCAACCGGGACGGCCTGCCCGCCCGCATCAGCCGCATCGAGATCGCCACGGGCAAGCGCACGCTGGTGCGGGAGATCCTCCCCGCGAACCCCGCAGGCCTGTCGGGCATCCGCGAAATCGTGCTTTCGAAGGATGGCCGTTCCTTCGCCTACAACTATTCGCGCAAGCTGTCGGATCTCTACCTCATCGAAGGGCTCAGATGACGGCGGCGAAGGCGACGCGGAAGGCCGCGCCCTTCCCTTCGGCGCTGTCCACCCAGATGCGGCCTCCACAGGCTTCCACCATGTGCTTCACGATGGACAGGCCCAGGCCCACCGAGCCTTCGCCCGCCGTGGGCTGGGCGCTGAGCCGGGCGAAACGGCCGAAGAGGCGGCGCTTGTCATCCTCGGTCAGCCCTGGACCCTGATCCTCCACGGAAAGAATCACCTCCGCGCCCGCCGCTTCCAGCCGAAGGGTGATGACGCTTTCAGGCGGAGAGAACTTGATGGCGTTCGACAGGAGGTTCGCGAGGATCTCCTTGGCGAAGGCGGGGTCCACCTCCGCGAGCGGAATCCCCTTCGAAAGCTCGCGCACGACCTTGATCGCTTTGGCCTGGGCGGGCGGCCCCGCGGCCGCGGCAGCCTCTTCCACGAGCAGGTCCAGCGGGAAGGGTTCCAGCTTCGCCTTCACGGTGCCCGAATCAATGGCGGCGATGTCCAGGAAGCGCCCGATGAGCCCGCCCATCTCTTCGGCGGTGCGAACGATCCTTCCCGCCTGCTCGTGGACGAGCGGATCGTTGGATTCTTCGGCGAGGTTTTCCGCCGAAAGCAGGATGCCGTGGAGCGGATTGCGAAGGTCGTGGACCACGAGCCCGAGGTACTGATCCTTCTGCTCGTTGAGCGTATGCAGCGCGCGGTTGGCCTTCTCCAGGTCCGCCGCCTGATGGGCGAGAAGCTGTTCGCGCTCCCGCAATTCCTCGGTCGCTTCGGCCACTCTCGTCTCCAGGCGCGCGGCCCGCTGGTGGAGCATGCGCGTCCGCGCGCCGATCAGCGCGGCCAGCGCGCCTCCGCCGCAGACGATCCAGAGGAGCCAAGCCCACCAGGTCCGGTACCAGGGCGGCAACACCTGAAAAGCCCATGAGGCCTCGCCCGTCAGCTGGCCATACGCGTTCCGCGCCATCACCCGGAATCGGTAGTGGCCTTCGTGGAGGTTGGTGTATTCCTTGGTCGTGTCGGGCGACCATGGCCCCCACGCATGGTCGTAGCCTTCGAGCACCGCCTTGTATTCCATGCTGGCGTTACGATCCTGGCCGGGCGCGGCGAAGTCGAAGCGGAGCGCGTTCTGATGGAATGCAAGCTCGGCCTCCTTCGCGGAAGGCGACAAGGACACGCCGCCCTTCACCTGGATGCCCCGAAGCAGGACGGGAAAGGGCAGGTCCGAAGCGCGCGACACGGCCGGATCGAAGCGGATCAAGCCATCCGGTCCACCGAACCAGAGGACGCCCGTAGGGCCGGGATAGATGGACTCCACGGCAGTGTCGGACATCCTGCGCAGGAGCGTGGCGTCCCAGGCATAGGCGCCATCCTTCCCCGGCCGCGCCGCGCCACTCTCATGCAGGCCGGTCGTCTCGTTCAAGGTGTCCAGCCAGAGTTCGCCGCGATCGCCCACCGTGATGACCTTCACCCACCGTTCCCCATCGGGGAACAGATGGGAGAACCGAGGATCGGACTCGAAGCGCCCTGAAGATTCTTGAAACCGGAGCAGACCCGCGTGAGTCGCGAAGAGCGGCTCGCCCTTGAACTCCTTCACGAAGACCTGGTTCGGAGGCAGCCCTTGGGCCGTTCCATAGCGGTCCACCTGCGGCGGCGGACTCGCCGCGCCACCGGACCATCCGAGCGGAAAGGTGACCCGGAGCGCGCCTTGGCCTCCGGCTCCCAGCCAGAGCCTGCCCGCGGAATCCTCCGCGAGGGAATAGATGTCGTCGCTCACGCCGGGAATCAGACCTTCGTCGAGCCACTGGCCGCTGGAGAGTCGCATGGAGGCGAGGCCGCCTTGGAGGCCCACGAAGACCCGCGCGGGATCACGGCGGGAACGGAGCAGCGTGATCGCCACATTGCCGGAAGGTCGCACCGGTTGGGCCGTGTTCTTTCGGATCTCAAACACCCCCCGGGAATTCGCCAGCAGGAGCCGGCCCTCCATCGCGAGGAACGCGAGGCTCTGGGTCTGGGAGTTGGTCACCTGCTCGAAGCGCACCCTCTCGTCCGGCGTCGCGGGCGGTTGAAGGACATACACGCCTTGCCCCGTGGCCACGAAGAGGCTGCCTTCGTTCCTGATGACCGCCCAGACCGTCCCCTTCAGCCCGTTGCGCTCATCCAGGACCGTGAAGGGAGAAGGCCATTCCACCCGCGCGAGGCCGTTATCCAGAGCGAGCCAGAGCGAACCGTGCCCATCCGGGTAGACCGCCTTCACATTGTCTCCCTGGAGACCGGAAGACGCGTCCAGGATCATGTGGATGCGCCCTTCCGCATCGAGGATGATCACCCCGCCTTGGATCGTCGCGAGGGCCATCGTTCCATCGGGGAGACTCGCGCCTCCGTAGAGCGCGTCCTTCCTGAGCAGCGCGTCGGCCTCGGTCGGGAAGGGCTCCATCCCATTCCCGGAAAGGCGGAAGAGCCCCAGGTTCCGAGTCGCGACGAGGATGCCGTCCCGCATGGGAAGCATGGCGAACACGCTTTCGTGGGCGAAGCGATCTCCGCCGGGCACGAGCTCGAGTTTCCCGCCCGTCAGTTCCTCCAGCCCGACTTCCCGCTGGCGCACGAAAATCCGATCGCCCACGGAAAAAGTCACATGGAAGGTCGTCGAGGCTTTCCAGACCTGAAAGGTTCCGTTCTTGTAGATGAGAAGCTCTTCCCGGGATTGGAACAGCACGCCTCGGGAGGTCGCGCGGGTCGTCCACACATCACTGAAGGTCCGTGCCGATGGGGGCAATTTGTCCGCGAGGGAGACGAAAGCCATGCGACCGGAGGGATCCGGCGCCAGATAGCCCACCTCGCCCACGGCCCCGACGAAGACTTTCCCATCGGCGTCCACGGCCAGGGATCGCACCGTGGACCGGCCCGGCGTGCGGATGAGCCGCCAGTGGACCCCATCGTAGGACAGCACCCCCTGGTTGTTGCCCGCGTAGATGATGCCCCGGGCATCCTGGACCACGGCCCAGTTCTGCGAATCCGCCCCGTATTCCTTCGGCGTGAAGTTGCGGATGAAGGGCGTGCCCAGCTCCTGGGCGCCCAGGCGCGGAGCCAGCGCCAGGAGGTAGACTCCGAATGCGAGGGCCGCGAGGCCCACTCCTTTCAGCTTGGTCTGCATGGGATGCCTGTCGGCAAGTCTCGCTCCGGCGCCACGGTGACGCCAGGGGAAATCACTCGACCGGTCCCGTGGCCGGGACGGCCGAATAGACATCCGTCAGCCGCTCGCGGCGCAGGCGCTGGATGCGGTCGCGCAGTTCGGCCGCGTCCTCGAACTTCATCTGCGAGGCCAGCTCCTTCATGCGCTTCTCCAGCTTGGCCACTTCGCGCTCGAAGCCCTTGTCGTCCAGATAGAGGATGGGTTCCTCGGCGGCTTCCTCGCGGGGGGGCGTGATGAATTCCCGGGCCAGGGCCTCGCCCAGCACATCGTCCAGGTTGCGCTTCACGGATTCCGGTGTGATGCCGTTCAGCTCGTTGTAGGCCAGTTGCTTCTGACGACGGCGGCTCGTTTCGTCCAGCGCCGCCTGCATGGAGCCGGTCACGCGGTCCGCGTAGAGGATGGCCCGGCCGTTCAGGTGGCGCGCCGCGCGGCCGACGGTCTGGATGAGGCTGGAGCGGCTGCGGAGGTAGCCTTCCTTGTCCGCGTCCAGGATAGCGACGAGGCTCACCTCCGGCAGATCAAGGCCTTCGCGCAGGAGGTTGATGCCGATGAGCACATCGAAGACCCCGCGGCGGAGGTTCTTCAGCAGCTCCACGCGCTCCAGCGTGTCCACCTCGCTGTGCAGGTACTCGGCCTTCACGCCCACTTCGCGGTAGTACTCGGTGAGCTGCTCCGCCAACTTCTTGGTGAGCACGGTGACGAGGACGCGCTCATCCTTCGCCACGACCTTGCGGATCTCCGCCAGCAGGTCGTCCACCTGGTTCGCCACCGGACGCATCTCCACCTGCGGATCCACGAGGCCCGTGGGCCGGACGACCTGCTCGGCGATGACGCCGCCACTCTGCTGGAGCTCATAATTCCCAGGCGTGGCGCTCACGAAGACGACCTGGTTGGCGCGCTGCTCGAATTCCTCGAACTGCAGCGGGCGGTTGTCCAAGGCGCTGGGCAGGCGGAAGCCGTAGTCCACGAGCGTGCGCTTGCGGGCCTGGTCGCCGTTGTACATGCCGTGGAGCTGGCCCGTGGCCACATGGCTTTCGTCCATGAAGAGGACGAAATCCTCCGGGAAGTAGTCGAGCAGCGTGTGGGGCGGTTCACCGGGCTTGCGGCCATCCAGGAAGCGGCTGTAGTTCTCGATGCCGCTGCAGACGCCCATCTCGCGCAGCATCTCAAGGTCGTAGACCGTGCGTTGGTGGAGGCGCTGGACCTCCACGAGCTTGTTGTCCTGGCGAAGCTGGACCTCGCGGGTCTCCAGTTCCTCGGAGATGTTCTTGATCGCGGTCTTCAGCTTCGCTTCCGGCGTCACATAGTGCGACTTGGGCCAGATGGTGAGGGCTTCCAGCTTCTCCGTGACGATGCCGCGCAGCGGATCAATGCGCGACAGGCGCTCCACCTCGTCGCCCCAGAGCTCGATGCGGTAGGCGCAATCTTCGTAGGCCGGGTAGACCTCCACCACATCGCCCCGCACGCGAAACACGCCGGGTTCGAAACTGACGAGGTTGCGCTGGTACTGGATCGCGACGAGATCCCTCAGCAACACCGCGCGGTCAATGGTCTGCCCGACCTCCAGGTTCACGGAAAGGCTCAGGTAGCTGCTGGGATCGCCCAGGCCATAGATGCAGCTGACGGAAGCGACGACGATGGTGTCCCGCCGCTCCAGCAGGCTTCGCGTGGCGCTGAGCCGCAGCTTCTCCAGCTCCTCGTTGATGGCGGAATCCTTCTCGATGAAGAGATCCCGCTCAGGCACATAGGCTTCGGGCTGGTAGTAGTCGTAGTAGCTGACGAAATACTCCACCGCGTTCTCGGGGAAGAACTGCTTGAACTCGCTGAAGAGCTGGGCGGCCAGCGTCTTGTTCGGCGCGAAGATGAGCGCGGGACGCGCGGTCTTCTCGATGACGGAGGCCATGGTGAAGGTCTTGCCTGAGCCCGTCACGCCCAGCAGCGTCTGGAAGCGGTCGCCCGCCTCGATGCCCGCCGCGAGCTGCGCGATGGCCTCCGGCTGGTCACCCGCGGGTGCGTAAGGCGCGTGAAGTTTGAAGGGAATCGCCTTGGGCATGCCGCCTACCTTGCGCGAAGATGGCCAGGATAACGCGGAGGTCTCCATGCAGGTCTGGCTCATCACAGGATGTTCCACAGGCTTCGGCCGCGTCTTCGCCGAGGCGGCGCTGAAGGATGGTCATGCCGTCGTCGCGACGGCCCGCAACGCGGCATCGCTCGATGGTCTTAGCGCCGCCGCGCCGGATCGCTTCCTGCCGCTCGCGCTGGATGTGACCGACCCCGCCGCTTGTCACCGCGCGGTGGAGGCCGCCGTCGCGAAGTTCGGGCGGGTGGATGTGCTCGTGAACAACGCGGGCTACGGCATGGTCGGCGCGCTGGAGGAATCCAGCAGCGGCGAGATCCGCCGCCTCTTCGAAACGAATGTCTTCGGCCTCATCGAGATGACCAAGGCCGCCCTGCCCCGCCTGCGCGCGCAGAAGAGCGGCTGGATCGTGAACCTCTCCTCCATCGCCGGGCTCGCGGCCACGCCAGGCTTCAGCGTCTACAACGGCAGCAAATTCGCGGTGGAAGGGCTGTCCGAAGCCCTGGCGGGCGAAGTCGCCTCCTTGGGCATCCGCGTCCTCCTCGTCGAACCCGGCCCCTTCCGCACGGATTTCGCCGGGCGTTCCCTGGTCCGTTCGGGCCAGCTCCCGGACTACGCCCAGGCCATCGCCGCCACGCGGGCCTATGTGGAGAGCGCCGCTGGCCATCAGGCGGGCGACCCCGAACGCGCCGCGCGCGCCATCCTCGACCACATCGCCCAGAACCGACCCGAACTGCGCATGGTGCTCGGCAAGATGGCCATGACGCGCATGGAAGCCAAGCTCAAGACCGTCCGGAGCGAACTGGATTCGGGCCTCGAACGCGCGCTGGGTGCGGACTTCCCCGAGAAATGAATTCACCACGGAGAACACGGAGACCACAGAGAAAA
>CAZKIM010000082.1:0-2597 GCA_964552855.1 uncultured Solibacteraceae bacterium
GAGCGCCACACCCACGGCGTGCGCGACCGTCTCCGCGCGCGCTTCGACGAGGCCTGGCACGGTCCCCACGAGGCGCTGAGCCGCGCGGTGATCCACGGCATGGTGGAGATCCGTCGGCATCAGCCGAAATTGCATCAGGAGCTGCTGCGCCTCGCGCCCGCCGTGGGCGGCCTCCAGGAGCTGCACGCGGTGGAACAGGAGATCGAGGCGCTGCTCACGCGCTACATCGCGTCGCGCCCCAAGGAATTCGGGACGAGCGACCCGGCGCTCCGCGCCTTCATCATCTGCCACGCCGTCCAGGCCTGCGTCCATGGCGCGGTGCTGGAGAAGCCCGGCTGGCTCAAGGACGACGCCTTCGTGGAGGAGCTGGTGCGGATGGTGGTGCGGTATCTGACGAACGGTTGAAGCGCGGTTCACCGCTGAGTCGCGGAGGGCGCTGAGGAAACCGAGTTCCGGTTCGTCTCCGCGTCCTCCGCACCTCTGCGGTGAATGCTGCCTCTAGCGGAGCAGGTGATACAGGATCGCCTTCTGGGCGTGGAGGCGGTTCTCGGCCTCGTCGTAGATCTTGCTCTGGGGGCCGTCAATGACTTCCTCGGTCACTTCGTAGCCGCGGTAGGCGGGGAGGCAGTGGAGGAAGATGGCATCCTTGGCGGCGAGTTTCATCAGGGCCTTGTCCACGGTGAAACCGGCGAAGGCCTTGAGGCGCTCGGCCTTCTCCTCCTCCATGCCCATGCTCACCCAGGTGTCCGTGGCGACCACATGGGCGCCTGCGATGCCGGCCTTAGGATCGTCCGTGATGACGAGCTTCGTGCCCTGGGCCGCGTGATCGGCCATCGCGCCCTTGATGATGGCTTCGTTGCAAGAGTATTTCGGATCCTTGGGCGTGACGATGGTGCAGTCCATGCCGACCTTGCCCGTGCCCTGCATGTAGGAGTGGGCCATGTTGTTGCCGTCGCCGATGTAGACGAACTTGAGACCCTTGAGATGGCCGAAGTGCTCAGCCACGGTCTGGAGATCCGCCATGATCTGGCAGGGATGCTCCAGGTCCGTGAGGCCGTTGATGACGGGCTTGGTGCCGTACTTGGCGAGGTCGGTCACCGTCTGGTGCGCGAAGGTGCGGGCCATGATGCCATCCACATAGCGGCTCAGCACGGCCGCCGTGTCGTAGATGGGCTCGCCGCGGCCGATCTGGATATCGCGGCTGGAAAGGAACTGCGCGAGACCGCCCAGCTGGTACATGCCCGTCTCGAAGCTGACGCGCGTGCGCGTGGAGCTCTTCTCGAAGATCATCGCCAGCACCTTGCCCTTGAGCGCGTCGCGGTAGAGCTGCGGATGGCGCTTGAGATCGGCGGCCGTCTCCAGCAGTTCGCGCATCTCCTGACTGGAGTAGTCGGCGAGGGACAGGAAGTGCTTCTGGGTGATCATGGGGGCTCCGGGCCAAACCCCCATTTTACGGGGCGTCGGGGCCATCCGCGATGAGGATTCCGGGCTCGAAACCGAGGCCTGCGGCTTCGGAGGGCGTCGCCATGCCCCACAGGGCGAGGCGGGAGGCGTAGGGCTTCCAAAGGGCCGGATTCGCCTTCACCGCCGACAGGGGTGGATGAAGATGGAGTTCCACCGGCAGTTCGGCGAGGGCTTCCTCGTCCAGATCCATCGCCTCGTCGTGCTCCCAGAGGAAGCCGCAGCGGGCTTCGGGACAGGCGGCCCAGAGTTGGAGCACTTCGGAATGCTCGAAGCTGCTGAAGAGGACTTTGGAGAGCGCTTCGGTCGCTTCCACGGTGGCGAGGGCCTGCTTCCAGCCGGGCTCGCCTTTGAGTTCCACATTGATGAGCTTCGCGGGAAGCGTGAGCGCGTCCGCCAGCTTGGGCAGCGGTTCGCCGTTGCGCAGCTTGGGCACCTCGCTGGACTTCATGCGGCGCAGCACGCCTGAGCCGAGGGCCGTGCGATCCACGGTGTCGTCGTGGAGGATGAGGCTGACGCCATCCAGCGTGGGCTGCGCGTCCAGCTCGAAGCCATCCATGCCCGCGGCCAGCGCGGCCCGGAAGGACTCCATGGAGTTCTCCAAATGCTTCGTCTTGTAGCCGCGATGGCCGAGGAGGAGCGTCATGGCTTGCCTTTCTTCAGGTGCGCCTCAAGCACGGCCTTGAGCACGAGCGCGTGGTTCTGCGTCTCGTCCTTGTTCGCCGTGATGAGCGTGAGCGGACCCTTCTTCGCGTAGGTCTCCAGCTCGTCCAACCCTTCCCTGGCCTCGGGCGAAGCCAGCTCCTTGCGGTAGCGGCCGGAGAAGGTCTCGAAATCCAGCGCGCCGCTGTGGAAGGCTTTGCGGAGGTCGGGACTCGGCGTGACGGCCTTCATCCAGGCGTCCAGCGCGAGCGCTTCTTTCGTGCAGCCGCGCGGCCAGAGCCGGTCTACGAGCACGCGGGAACCATCGTGCTTGGAGGGAAGCTCGTAGGCGCGCTTCACCTGGATCATCAGATCACCTTGCCTGGATTGAAGATACCGCTCGGGTCCAGGGCCTGCTTGAGGTTTCTCAACACTTGGATCTGAAAGGGATCGCTGAGCGCGAGGAAGGCCTCGCGCTTCGCGAGCCCGATGCC
>CAZKIM010000082.1:2697-8772 GCA_964552855.1 uncultured Solibacteraceae bacterium
GGGGCCGAGGGCATCCACGACGCGATCCAGGAACACTTCGCCGGTGCAGTCCGCGTCGTCGAATTCGAGCAGGGCCAGCGCCTCACCGGGCAGGCGGCGCGCTTCCTCGGGCCCATGGGTGCGAAGCTCCGCCAGCACCGCCGGATCGAAGAATTCGAAGGCCGACGGTTGAAGCCCCGCTTCCGCCAGCTTCGACGGCAGGTCCAGCAGATCCTCCCAGCGGGCCACCGGCAGCAGCAGCGTCAGGAAGGCCCGGGGCGCGGGGATCACGCGCACGGTCGCGCCGGTGATGAGCCCGAAGATGCCTTCGCTGCCCACGAGCAGCTGAGCGAGCGCGGGACCGGCATTCGCCTTCACGCTGCCGATGCCAAAGGTGTGGATCGCGCCATCCGCCATGAGCGCGTCCACGCTCAGCACCCAGTGGCGGGTCATGCCGTACTTGCCCGCGTTTGGCCCGCCCGCGTTGGTGGCGAGGCTGCCGCCGAAGCCACAGAGCTGCCAGCTGTTCGGATCGGGCGGATAGAAGAGGCCTTCCGCGAGGGCGCTCTCCTTCACCGCTTTCAAACTCGCGGAGGCCGGCGCCGTAAGGGATAGTCCCGCGTGATCCACGGCGATGGACCCGGGCCACTCGCAGAGGTCCACCACGAGGGACCGGCCATTGGGGACACAACCGCCCGCCTTCCCCGTGCCCGCGCCGCGCGGGACGAGGCCGAGGCCTTCGTCTTTCGCCAGCGCCACGAGGAACCTCAGGGCCGCCGCGCTGCGGGGTTTCACCACCGCGCGGGGCAGGTCTCCGAGGATATGCGACTCGTCGCGCCGGTAGGACGCGAGCAGGTCTGGATCCTCGATCACCGTCGAGTCGGGCAGGCGGATAGCCACGGCTGTATTGTATGCGCTCCTGCCGCAGGCCTTATCAGTGTTCATCAGCGTGCATCCCAGTTTCAAAGCCATGGAACTGGGATGCACGCTGATGAACGCTGATTAAAAGCAGGATTGAGTTCAGCCGACGAGCGTGCCGATCGCCTCGCCCTTCACCGCCGCGATGAGGTTGCCGGGCTTGTTCATGTCGAACACGAGGATGGGCAGCTTGTTTTCCATGCACAGCGCGATGGCCGCGGCGTCCATCACCTTCAGGCCCTTCTCCAGGCATTCCTGGAAGCTGACCTTCTCATACCGCACCGCTGAAGCATCCTTCTTGGGATCGGCGGTGTAGACGCCATCCACATTCGTGGCCTTCATGACGACTTCCGCGCCGATCTCGTTGCCGCGCAGCGCGGCGGCGGTGTCGGTGCTGAAGTAGGGGTTGCCCGTGCCGGCGCCGAAGATGACGACGCGGCCCTTTTCCAGGTGCCGCGTGGCGCGGCGGCGGATGTAGCTCTCCGCGACCTTGGGCATCTCCAGGCCCGACAAGGTGCGGGTGTGGACGCCTTTCTGTTCCAGCGCGTCCTGCAGCGCCAGCGCGTTGATCATGGTGGCGAGCATCCCCATATGATCGGCGGTGGTGCGGTCCATGCCCTTGGTGGAACCCGCCACGCCCCGGAAGATGTTGCCACCGCCGATGACGAGGCCCACTTCCACGCCCAGCGCCCGGATCTCCTTCACCTGATCCGCGATCATCGCGACGACGGCGGGATCAATGCCGTACTTCTGCTCGCCCATGAGGGCTTCGCCGGAGAGCTTGAGGAGGATGCGGGAATATTTCATGGTCGGCCCTCAACGATGCTGTCTGCAAAAAAAGGGCGGCGCAAGGCCGCCCTTCGAGGAATTCAGAAAGGGCTCACTTGCCCATCTGGGCGGCGACTTCGGCCGCGAAGTCGTCCTTCTTCTTCTCCAGGCCCTCGCCCATGACGAACTTCGTGAAGCGGCGGATGGAGAGCTTCTCGCCGATCTCGGCGGTCTTCTGGGAGAGCATCTGCTCCACCGTGAGGTCGCTGTTCAGGATGAAGGGCTGCTCCAGGAGGCAGACTTCCTTGAAGATGCTGTTCATCTTGCCCTCGACGATCTTCTCGACGATGGCGGCGGGCTTGCCGGTGGCGAGCGCAATCTCGGTGGCGATGCGCTTCTCGGACTCCAGGAATTCCGCGGTGACCTCGCTCTTGTCCACGAAGCGGGGCGCGGGGTCCGCGGCGGCGATGTGCATGGCGATCTCCTTCACCATGCGCTGGAAGGCCTCATTGCGCGCCACGAAGTCGGTCTCGGAGTTCACTTCGACCAGAACGCCCACACGGCCGCCGGGGTGGATGTAGGCCTCAACGATGCCTTCCGCGGCGATGCGATCGGCCTTCTTGGCGGAAGCGGCGAGGCCCTTCTTGCGGAGCCATTCGACGGCGCCTTCCATGTCGCCGTTGCTCTCCTCCAGCGCCTTCTTGCAATCCATCATGCCGAGGCCGGTCTTCTCGCGGAGGGTCTTCACATCCTGGGCGGTGAACGCCATGGTCATCTCCTGTGGTCGTGGTTCGGGTCTTCATGGCATCGGCCACCAGCGCCGCTGATGGCCGATGATCTCCGCTGGCGGGGGCCTGTTTAGGCCTCGGCCTCCATCTTTTCGGCCATCATCGCCTTGAGCGACTCGTTGTGGGCCTTGTCGGTGTGGGCGCCGCGGCCTTCGAGGATCGAATCCGCCAGGCGCTCGGCGAAGAGCAGGATGGAACGGATCGCGTCGTCGTTGCCGGGGATCACATAGTCAATCTTGTCGGGGTCGCAGTTGGTGTCCACGATGGCGACGACGGGGATGCCGATCTTGTTCGCCTCGGTGACGGTGATGTCTTCGCGGTGCGGATCAATCACGAAGATCACATCCGGCACGCCGCGCATGTCGCGGATGCCCTGGAAGGAGGCGCGGAGCTTCTCCAGCTGGCGCGTGAGGAGGAGGATGTCCTTCTTGCTCAGGGTCGCGGTGCGCGCGGGATCGGCCAGGGTGGCCTCCAGCTCGCGGTACTTCTCCAGCGACTTCTTGATGGTCGCGAAGTTGGTGAGCATGCCGCCCAGCCAGCGGTTGTTCACATAGAAGGCGCCGCAACGCTCGGCCTGCTCGCGGATGAGGTCCTGGGCCTGGGGCTTGGTGGCGACGAAGAGGAAGGTCTTGCCCTCGCCCGCGGCCTTGGTGACGAAGTTGGCGGCCTGGTTCCAGAGACGGAGCGTCTTCTGGAGGTCAATGATGTAGATGCTGTTGCGCGCGCCGAAGATGTACTTCTTCATCTTGGGGTTCCACCGCTTGGTCTGGTGACCAAAGTGGACGCCCGCTTCGAGCAGTTCCTTCATCTGGATCTGAGCCATGACGGCCTCCCTTTTTTGAGTGGGATGAAAGGCGAGCGGTCTCGCCCGAATCGGCTGGCCTGAAGGGTCAGGCAGCCCGGTGAAACGGAACGAGGGGGCCAAAGCCCCCTCGTCCAGGAAAAGAACTTAGCGCTTGCTGAACTGGAAGCGGCGACGGGCGCCCTTCTGACCGGGCTTCTTGCGCTCCTTCATGCGGGGATCGCGGGTCAGGAGACCGGCGCCGCGCAACATGGACTTGAGCTGCTCGTTGTAGCCGAGGAGGGCGCGGCTGATGCCCATGCGGATCGCCGAGGCCTGGGCCGCGCTGCCGCCGCCATCCACGGTGAGGAGCAGGTCGAACTTGCCCTCGAGCCCGGCGATGACGAGGGGCTGGTGGACCATCATCCGCAGCACCGCGTTGGGGAAGTAGTTGTCGAGGGCGCGGCCGTTCACGCTGATCTTGCCACTGCCGGGGCGCAGGAAGGCGCGGGCGGCGGCGGTCTTGCGGCGACCGGTTCCGTAGTACTGGGCGAGGGCCATCATCAACCTCTCTTACTTCTGGATGGTGAGGGTCTGGGGGGACTGGGCGGCGTGCTCGTGCTCAGGACCGGCGTAGACCTTCAGCTTGCGGTACATCTGGCGGCCGAGGGGGCCCTTGGGGAGCATGCCCTTGACGGCGGACTCGATGACGCGCTCGGGGTGCGTCTCCTGCATGACGGAGGCGCGGGTGTGCTTGATGGAGCCGGGCTGCGTGGTCCGCACATGGTGGTAGACCTTCTGCTCGCCCTTCTTGCCGGTGAGGACGGCCTTGCCCGCGTTGATCACGACGACATGGTCGCCGGTGTCGAGGAAGGGGGTCCAGGTCGGCTTGTGCTTGCCGGAGAGGATCTCGGCGACGGCGGAGCTGACGCGGCCCACGGGCAGACCCGCGGCGTCCACGACGAACCACTGGCGCGTCGAAAGGTCCTTGGCTTTGGGGAAGTAGGTGCTCATCGCTTGCTCCGGGGCTCATGGTTCGGACACGCCGACCCTTGAGCGGTCGAAATCGCAGAAAGAAGAGACTAACAAGGGGTTGGGAGGGGGTCAAGGCGGATTTTCGGGCCCCGGACCCCAGACTACGGGCTCCGGGCCTCTAAATGATTTTCACCCGAGGCCCGCGGCCCCCTTCGGGCTCAGCCCTCCGCCAGCTTCCACAGCTCCTGCGCCACCCGGGCCGCGCCCTTGCCGTCCAGAAGCTGCATCCCGGCGGCGATCTGCTCCTGGCGGGTCTCCTGGCCTTCGGGCGAGAGCCAGTGGGCCATGGCCTCCGTGGCGACGGCCAGATCCACTTCCGGCCCCTCGCCCAGGTCGCAGCAGGTGCCCGCCAGGGAAAGGTCCGAGAGGATCGCCGCCTGGCGCGGGTTCTGGCCCCAGGCCGCCACGGGGATGCCCATGCAGAGCGCTTCGCAAAGCGTGATCCCGGCGGCGCACCAGATGGCGTCGAAGTCCTTGAGCCGCGTGACGAGGCCGGGGATGCCTTCCAGCACCGTCAGACCCGGCAAGGGCGCGGCGTCCTTCAGCCCGCCCGGCGCCAGCAGGGTGCAGGAACCGGTCCAGCGTCCTTCCTCGTGCAGGCGGCGCAAGACTTCGTAGGCCCGGGGCGCCAGCGCCGCGCCGTCGCTGCCGCCGAAGGTGAGGAGCAGCTTGTGCGCCGCGAGGCCGGTCTCCGGCTCGCGGGCGGGCCGCAGCTTCTGCGCGATCTTGCCCACCACCGCGAAGCGCGCGCCGAGCAAGGTCCGGCACCCGCCCCGGCGATCCTCGTAGGGCTTCCGTTTCTCGCCCGCCACCGTCTTCATCGGATGCTCGGGGAAGGTGACGCCTTCGAGAAAGGGCTGGAAGAGCAGGTCGGCCCGCTCGTGGGCTTCGCCATCGTCCTCCATGATCGCCACCTTGCGGGGGCGCAGCGCGTCCAACTGGGCGGCGGTGGTGTCCCATTGATCCACGAGGACGACCTCGCCCTTGGCGGAAGCGGGCAGGGGCGCGTGGAGATCCTCGCCCAGATCCAGCGCCGCGCAGGGCAACGCCTCGTCGAGGAACGGATGCTTCCCCGAGCCCACGCGCCGCGCGCGGGCATCGCCGCTCACCGCGACCAGCGCCGTCCCGCCCAGCGCCCGCCAGGCTTCCTCGATCGCCAAGGCCCGCGCCACATGGCCGAGTCCAAGGCGCGCATCCGCGTGAACGCGAAGGATCAACTGGGGGGACATATGCGGGAGAGTCTAGCGGCACCGCTCGGAGAAAGGGAGATCCAAGCGATTCCATCCGTCTTGCCTCATGCTGGCACCTGACCTGGAGTCGCCCCGTGTACGAAGCCCCGAACGCCCCGCTCATCCCTGCATCCGCGTTGGAACCCGCCCCCGGCGCCCGCGCGGCGAAGCTCTGCGGCATCTGGGCGATCGTCGCCGGGATCACCTGCGTGGGCCTGCCCATCGCCATCGTCCTCGCCATCGTCGCGCTCGTGAAGCAGGCCAAGGCCAGCCGGATGGCGAAGGAGGAGCCGGGCCTCTACGAGAAGCCCGCGGCCACGGGCCTCGTCCTCGGCATCCTCGGCCTCGTCATGCCCATCGTGATGCTGCCCTTCATCGGCATCGTCAGCGCCATCGCGATCCCGGCCCTGCTCAGCCAGCGCGCGCGGGCGCGGGACAAGGCCGCGATCGAGAACATGGTTGGGCGCACGGGCGACCTCGTGGGGCAGTTCGACAAGCAACGCGAGCTGGCCACCCCGCCGGAGCAGATCGCGCCCGCGCTGGAGGCCTACCTCAAGACGAGCGGCGCCGCCGACAG
>CAZKIM010000083.1:0-8749 GCA_964552855.1 uncultured Solibacteraceae bacterium
GAGCCGCGGCAGGGGCCGAGGTTCGGCGTGGCGAGATCTTCGTCGAACCAGGCGGTCTTCCCATCGGACGCGACGGTGATGGCACGGCGGGTGGCGCGAAAACTCCAGGCCTTGCCCTTGGCGAAATAGGGATGGGCGTAGGCCTGGAACTGGGCCTTGGTCCAGCGCTCGGTGGCGTCCGTGCCGAGAAAGACCGCGTCCTCCTCGAAGTGGCCGAAGTAGCGGGCCTCCTCCGCCTGCGAAGCGGCGAGGTGGAAATCATCCAGCGCGGCGGCGATCTGCGTTTGAGGCGAAACGGATTGCACTTGGGCCGGTGGGGCGATCATCGTTTCCTCCCATGGGCTTTCGATGGGCTCAGCTGGATGCGCACTTCCATCCGGCCCGAGGCGTCCGTGGCGATCACCTGGAACCGCAAGCGACCATCTGAACCGGAGGGATTTTCGCCCGGCCCAAGGTTGAAGGCGGCATCATCCAACTCCCACCGGCCGCAGGTGAACCGCGGCTGAGGCGGCTCCGCCGTGCCCGGGTGGGCGTCCAGCACGCGCTCGGGCCCTTGAGGTTCTCCCTCGCTGATGAGGTCGGGATCCACATGGGCGACGATGAGGCCTTCATACCCTGGTCCCCACCGGAAGCCCACGCGGCCGCCATCGAAGCCCCACGGACGGCGCACTTCGAAATTCCAGAACGCGCCGGGCACGGAGGGGTCCGGCACCACGACCTGCTGCGGATCTCCGCCTGGAACGGGGCCGGGCGCGCGCTCCAGCGGGCGGATCCAGCCGGTCCACTGGCCCAACCGCTCGCTCAGGCGCAGCGTGCCCACGGTCTGATGGAAGCGGCCCCAATACCAAAGGTCCTTCCGCACCCACGCGCCGGGCTGGGAGGGGCTGTACCCCGTGTCGCCCGCGAAGGGCGGATCGTAGTGACTGCGATCCCAACCGCGGTACTGACCCACATCCATGAGATCCCAGATGCCGGCCGTGAGCGGGTCGTCGCAGCCGAGGTAGAGGTCATCCACCCGCTCTTCGCCCATCTCGTGAAAGGCCTCGTGGACGATGTTCCCGAGCGGCACGGTCTCGGTCATCACCACCGCGCCCCACCGCTCCGAAGGCGCCCAAGGCAAGGGCCGGAGCAGACTCGTGGCTTTGAGATCGTGCTCTTCGCCGGTCATCGTCTGGGGCAGACCGGGGCAGATGATCCAGAGATGGTCCGGCTTGCCATCGGGCTTCAACGCGCCGGTGCGGTTGTCCACCCGGTCCAGATCGCCCAGCGGCGCGCCCTTGAGGCCGAGGATCACCGCGTCGGCGATGTCGTACTTCGCGGCGTCCGAGGCCTCGTCGTGATTCGGGTCTTCCATGGGACGCCACGCGCCTTCTTCCAGGACGAGGCTGCCTTTACTCACTTCATAGAGGTAGTTCGCCGCGCTGGACACGCCCGGCTCGCGGCTGAAGAGCAGCTTCCTAAGGTCGGCGTCGGACACCTCCGGCTGCGCTTTTCGGAACTGGAGCCGCACGACGAGTACCTTCTCCACGCGGTATTCCGGCGCGGGGCGGAGATGGATATCGGCCTTCCATTCAGGCTCCGGCACCAGGTCCCGCTGCCAGCCGTCCTTCTCCACGCAGAGCAGGTCATCCTTCCCATCCAGCGCGAGGCGAAAGCGGCCCTCGGCATCCGTCACGGCCACGGGCCGAGGCGCCACCAGGTCCAGGTGGCGCGGGCGGTCGGGATAGACGCGGACGCCCGCGAGCGGCGCGCCGCCAGCGGCCACCACGCGCCCCGTCACGACGCCCGCCGCGAGCAGCCTCCCCGCGAGAAGCAGGACCAGAACGGCGAGCCGCACCCTAGCTCCGGGAGCGCGCCACCGCCGCGGACAGCCGGAGCAGGAGGCGGGCGCGATGGCGCACCTCCGAAGGCGGGGCCGGCAATTCGAGGTAGTCGTCCACCGCCGGATGCTCTTCCTCCAGGACCGTGAAGTCCTCGGCCCAATGCGCCAGCAGGATCGGCGCGTGGGGCCGCTCCTGCCGCAGAACGGGGATGAAGGCCGCCGCGCCCTCCACATCCAGATCCAGGATGATGGCGGTCGGCTTCTGGGCGAGGGCGGCCCTGGCTTCGCCGAGGGTGGCGGCGCGCAGCAGCTTCACTTGCGTCGGCAGGGCCGACAGGAGCGACACGCTCAGCTCGGGGTTCTCGGTGACGAGGAGCAGCGGCCCCGTGGAGGCGGCGTTGGGCGCGAGCCCGGACCAGCGGATCTTCAAGTGCAGCATGGCCCGAGCGCGGAGCAGGAGCGTGTTGGGCGGCTTGCGCATGAAGTCGTCCGCGCCCGCGGCGAAGCTGCGGTCCTGGGCATCCTTGCCCAGCGCGGTCACCACCATCACGGGAATTTCGCGGGTGGCGGGATCAGACTTGAGCGCCTCGCAGACCCGGAACCCATCCATGCCGGGCATCACCACATCGAGCAGGATCAGATCCGGCTGCAGGCCCTTGGCGAGCTCCAGGCCCTCGGCCCCATCCGTCGCGGCCACCAGCTCCATGTGGAGCGCCTCCAGTTGGGCCTCCTGGAGGCGCCGGATGATGGCGTTGTCATCCACCACCAGCACCTTGCTGGGCCTGGGCTCGATCACCGGTCACCCCTCTGGTTCGTACCCCCATTGGACCCGACTGGCGGCCCTTCTGCAATCGGCATCGGACAGCGGCCTTGGGCCGCGATACCATTGAAGGTTCGGCCGTAGGAGCCCTCGCGTTGACCGACCCCAAGCTCATCCGCAATTTCTCGATCGTCGCCCACATTGACCACGGCAAATCCACGCTGGCGGACCGCCTGCTGGAGCTGACGAAGACCGTGGCCCAACGCGACATGCAAGCCCAGATCCTGGACGACATGGACCTGGAGCGGGAGCGCGGCATCACGATCAAGGCCCATGCCGTGACCTGCAAGTACGCGGCGAAGGATGGCCAGGTCTACACGCTGAACCTCATTGACACGCCGGGCCATGTGGACTTCACCTATGAGGTGAGCCGCAGCCTCGCCGCCTGCGAGGGCGCGATCCTCGTCGTGGACAGCACCCAGGGCGTGGAGGCCCAAACCCTCGCCAACACCTACCTGGCGCTGGAGAACGGCCTGGAGGTCTTCCCCGTCCTCAACAAGACGGACCTGCCCAGCAGCGACCCGGAGAAGGTGCTGCACCAGATTGATACGGTCATCGGCCTCGTGGACACGGCCCACAGCGTCAATGTATCGGCCAAGACCGGCCAGAACTGCGAGGCGGTGCTGGAACGCATCGTCGAGTGCATCCCCGCGCCCCAGGGCGACGCGTCCGCGCCGCTGCAGGCCCTCATCTTCGACTGCTACTACGACGCCTACCGCGGCATCGTGAGCCTCATCCGCGTCGTCAACGGCACCATCAAGCAGGGCGAGCAGATCCGCTTCATGAGCAACGGCGCGGAATACCGCGTGGACGAGGTCGGCGTCTTCGACCCCAAGATGAGCAAGCAGCCCCAGCTCTCCGTGGGCGAGGTGGGCTACCTCGTGGCGAGCATCAAGCAGCTGGCGGATGTGAAGGTGGGCGACACCGTCACCCACGCGCTCACCCACGCGACCAAACCGGCCACGGAGATGCTGAAGGGCTTCAAGGAAATCCAGCCCGTGGTCTTCGCGGGCATCTTCCCCACCTCCAGCGACGACTTCGAGGACCTGCGCAACGCCATGGAGAAGCTGCGGCTGAACGACAGCAGCTTCACTTTCGAGCCCGAGACCTCCACCGCGCTCGGCTTCGGCTTCCGCTGCGGCTTCCTGGGCCTGCTCCACATGGAGATCGTCCAAGAGCGCCTGGAGCGCGAATTCGACCTGGACCTCATCACGACGGCGCCTTCGGTGCGCTACAAGGTCTACCTCACGGACGAGACCGAAGTGGATGTGGACAATCCCTCGAAGCTGCCGGTGCTGAACAAGATCGCGCGCATCGAGGAGCCCATCATCGAGGCGACGATCCTCACGCGCTCCGACTTCGTCGGCGGTCTGCTCAAGCTCTGCGAGGAGCGCCGCGGCATCCAGCAGAAGCTGGAGTTCGTGAGCCAGGACCGCGTGATGCTCGTCTACGAGCTGCCGCTCAACGAGGTCGTGCTCGACTTCTACGACAAGCTCAAGAGCATCTCCAAGGGCTACGCCAGCTTCGACTACCACATGAAGCACTATGTGGAATCGGACCTCGTGAAGATGGACATCCTCGTGAACGGCGAGGCCGTGGACGCGCTTTCCATCCTCGTCCACCGCGCCAAGAGCACGACGCTGGGCCACGCCCTCTGCGGCAAGATGAAGGATGTGATCCCGCAGCAGATGTTCGATGTGGCCATCCAGGCCGCCATCGGCGCCAAGATCATCGCCCGCACCAATGTGAAGGCGCGGCGCAAGGATGTGCTCGCCAAGTGCTACGGCGGCGACATCAGCCGCAAGAAGAAACTGCTGAACAAGCAGAAGGAAGGCAAGAAGCGCATGAAGGCCATCGGCTCCGTGGAGATCCCGCAGGAGGCCTTCCTCGCCATCCTCAAGGTGGACAGCTAAGCCATGGCCCAGCCCGCGCTGCAGCTCCAGGAGTCACCGGCCAAGCCCCCGGCCCGACACGGCTATGTGATTTCCGGCGGCATGAAGATGGCGCTGCTGGCCCTGGTGGCGGGCGTTCTCTACCTGCGCCTCATCACCCGGCAGCGCAAGCGCAAGCTCATCTGCAGCCACTGCGGCGAGAAGAATCCCCATCACCTCGTGAACTGCCAGCGCTGCTCCGCGCCGCTCTTCCGGGGAAAGTGAAAAGCCCCGGCGAGCCGGGGCTTTTCGCGGGGATCAGGCCGTCTTAGAGATCAATGTCGCCCAGCTCGCCGCCTTCGGCGATGGGGCTCGCGAGATCCAGGTCGTTGTCCTGGCCGATCATCTCGCTGGCGGAACCGTACATCTGGCCGATGACCTGCTTGCGGCCTTCGAGGGTCTGGATGAGCTCGTTCACGCGCTTGATCTCCTGCGTGAGGCGCGTGTATTCGGTCTTGATGGTGCCGTTGATCTGCGTGACCTCGTCCTTGCAGCGAGTGCGGGTGGTCTCGTAGAAGTCTTTCTGGTCCTTGGTGAGTTCCATGGCGTGCCTCGGAGGTTTGGTGGAGTGAAGTGTAGCGCGGCCCGGTCAGTGGGCGGCGGGGAAGAGGTACCAGGCGAGCAGGGCGACCCCGACGATGGCCGCCAGCACCACGAACAGCGCCCACCCCGGGAGGTTCTTGGAGGTTTCCATCCGGGGCGCTTCAGGCAGCGGCTCCAGGGCGGACTGGGGCGGCGGCGGCAACGGGGGGAGCGGCTGCGAGGGCGTCGGCGGCATGGAACGCCCATAGAGGGTCGGCACGCCGTCCTGGGCCGCGCCGGGCACGGAAGGCGGGGGCGGAGGCAGGGCCGCGGGCAGCGGGAACCGGCTGCGCACCACTTCCTCGACGCGATCCTTGGGACCCAGCAGCACCGCCTCCAGGTATTCGGCGATGTCGTGCTCGGCGGGGATGTGGCCCCGCTTCATGAGCAGATCGCGGAGATCCCGCTCCAGGAGCCGGGCGGACGCGTATCGTTGCTCCACGCTCTTGTGCAGGGCCCGCCCGACGATGTCCACCATCTCCGGCGAGATCTCGGGATTGATGGCGCGCAGGTCGCCGATCTTGCCCATGCGGACCTTCTCCAGCACGCCCATTTCCGAATCCGCCTGGAAGCAGCGCTCGCCGGTGAGCATCTCGAAGAGGACGAGCCCCAGCGAGTAGAGGTCCGAGCGGTTGTCCAGCGGCTGACCCAGGGCCTGCTCGGGGCTCATGTAGAGCAGCTTGCCCTTGAGCGCGCCGGCGACGGTGTGGCTCGCCTTCGTCGCGGCCTTGGCGATGCCGAAGTCCACGAGCTTCACCGCGCCCTCGGTGCTGATGAGCACATTCTGCGGGCTCACATCGCGGTGGACGAGCTTGAGCTCCCGGTCGTCGAAGCCGCGCTTGCGGTGCGCGTAATCCAGCGCCGACGCGACCTTCATCGTCACGAAGGCGGCGACGGCCTCGGGGAAGGGCTTGCCGTATTCCTTCGCCTTGCGGAGCAGCGTGCGCAGGTCGCGCCCGTTCACATACTCCATGGCGATGTAGTAGGAGCTGCCCGCCTTGCCCAGGTCGAAGATCTGGACGATGTTCGGGTGCGTGAGCTGGGCCGCCAGCTTCGCCTCGTCAATGAACATCGTGGCGAAATCCTCGTTGTCCACGAGGTGCGGCAGGATGCGCTTGATGGCGACGATCTTCTGGAAGCCCTGCACGCCGCGCTGCTGGGCCTTGAAGAGCTCGGCCATGCCTCCGACCGCGATCTTCTCGACGAGGAAGTAGTTTCCGTACTCCTCCGCGCCCGTGGGGGGCGGGGGCGGCGGGGCCTCGGGCATGCGTTCGGCCGCGAGCAGCGCCGGATCCGGCGTGGGCGTGAGCACTTCCACCTGGTCGTCATTCCAGGTGAAGGGATCGTGGACGCCGGAGATGCCGCTGAGGGTGATCTCATCCTTGCGGATCGCCGGTTGCTGTCCCGAGCTCGGCCCACTGGACGGTAAGGCCGGAGACAATTCCGAAGGCGACATCTGAGCCCTGATCTGGCCGGAGGTCGTGGGCGTGGCCGGAGGAAGAGCCTGGGCCATCTGGCTCGGCACCTGACCCGGCTTGAGCAGTGGCGGCGGACGCAGGGGCGCGTCCTCCGCGGGCTTGGCGGCGACCGGCAACGGCGTTGGCGGCGTCGGGAGCGGAAGCGAGGTCGGCGGCGTGGTGCGCAGTTCCACCGGCGCCTCGTCCTCGAGATCCTCCAGCAGATCGCCGAAGAGGTCCTCGGATTCCAGGCGTCCCTGGCGATCCGGGCGGAATCGCCGCAGGGAGGCCGTGAGATCGCCATCGGCCTGGGCGCGCTCCAGGAAGCCCTGGACGCCGAGGCCGATGCTGCGCTGGGCCTCGCGCTCCGTGATCAGCAGGATGGGCAGGTGCGGGTTGCGCTGGCGCAGCAGGTGCACGAGATCGAAACGCCCAAGCCCATGCTCGGGATCCACCACCAGCAGATCCGGCCTCCAGCCTTGCTGGATGAAGGGGGGGAGTTCATCGCCCTTGGCGGCCTCCACCGCCCAGCCATCGGCCTCCAGGGCTCGGCGGAGACCCGGGGTCCGGACGGGATCACCGTCCACGAGAAGCAGATAGGGGGGCGCCATGCGGGTGTCCAAAGGGCGTGGAAAAAGCAGGATACTCGGGAGGGGGCAGGTCGCTCAACGCCTCGTCTTGCAAGAATTTCGTTGGATCATGCCCCCTTCCGAGGTAATCTTTCCCTTCGGTCCGGGCGCAAGCCCTGGCGATTCCACGCAGAAGGGGGGGAAACCAACCATGCCGCTCGTCAAAGTCAAAGAAGATGAGACCTTCGAGAACGCGCTTCGCCGCTTCAAGCGCAAGTGCGAGAAGTCCGGCATCCTCGGTGAGCTGAAGAAGCGCCAGCACTTCGAGAAGCCCTCCGCCAAGCGCAAGCGCAAGATGCTCGCCGCCCGCAAGAAGGCCCTGAAGCGCCTGGCCCAGGAACGCCGCATCCTCGGCGCCTGATCCAAAGGCACACCCATTTGAAGGCCCGCTCCGGCGGGCCTTTTTCATCCACCTCCATGAATCCCGAACTGGCCTCCCTCGAATTCGGAACCCTCCTCGGTCTCGTCGTGTCCTACGCGAAGACGGCGGGTGGGCGGGCGCTGCTCAAGGGCGCGGGCCCCTGGGATGACCGCGCGGGCCTGCGACGGCTCCATCAGATGGAACTCGAAACCGCCTGGCGCCTGGAGCCCGGCCGCTTTCCGGTGCAGGGCCTGGATGACGCGCTGGATCAACTCCTCCACCCCACCGGGTGGCTGGAGCCGACCCACTGGCGGCAGCTGCGCGATGGGCTTCGCGCGTTGGCGACGCTGCGCGCGTCCTTGGCGGGCCTCGATTGGCCCGCCGAAAAGCCCGCGCCCGAAGACACACACCTCGGCATTGACCGGCTCCGCATCACCGCCGAGCTGCTGCCCGATCCCACGCCCCTCGCGGAACGGCTCGCCAAGGCCTTCGACGCGGAGGGCAACCTGGACCCCATGCGCGTGCCCGGCCTCGCGGATCTGCACCGGGAGCGCGCCTCCGCCTTCCAGGCGGTGCAGGCCAAATTGCAGAAGACGCTCCGCGCCGCGCCGGAAGCTTTCAACGAACTCTCCATCGTCGAGCGCAACGGCCGCTACTGCCTGCCCGTGCGCTCGGACCGCCGCGGCCTCGTGGGCGGCCTCATCCTGGATCGCAGCGGCAGCGGCGCGACGGTGTTCATGGAGCCGCTGGAAGCCGTGCCGCTGAACAACGCCTTCGTGGAGGCCGACGCCGCCTACCACGAAGCCGTGCAGGCCTTTCTGCGGCAGATGCTCGCCGACCTGCGCGCGCGGGCGACCGACTTCACCCGCTGGCGCGAGCTGCAAGCCGCCGCCGACGCGGCCCTGGCCTGCCTGCGCTGGAGCACCGTGTGCGGCGGCGCGTTGGCTGAAGGCGGCCCGCGGCTCTGCCTGCTGGAGGCCAAGCATCCGCTCCTGCTGCCCGCCGTGCGCGAAGGCCTCGGCCTCGAAGCCCTGCCCCACACGGTCGTGCCGCTGAATCTCGTGATGGAAGCGGATCGCCCCGGCCTCGTCGTCAGCGGCTCCAACACCGGCGGCAAGACCGTCGTCCTCAAGACCGTGGGCCTGCT
>CAZKIM010000084.1:0-8598 GCA_964552855.1 uncultured Solibacteraceae bacterium
CACCATGGAGGCGATCTGGCTGCCCTGCGGCTTCCTCTTCGCGGTGCTCATGCGCACGCCGAAGCGGCATTGGGCGCTGATGATGGCCTGCGTCGCGCTCGCCGACCTCGCGGTGAACTACTACCAGATGCGGGCCATCCTCCCCAGTCTGGCCTTCGCCCTCACCGATCCGCTGGAAGTGTTCCTCGGCGCGTGGCTGGCCCTCTCGCTCCTCAAGGGCCGGAACCTGGACTTGAGCCGCACCTCCGACGCGCTGATCCTCGGCTTGGCGGGCGTCGTGAACGGCATCACCGCCTGGCCGCTCGGCATCCTGTCCTCCAAGATGGGCGGCGTTCCGCTCCCCGCGGAATACATGGGCCTCGTCTGGAGCAACTCGGTCCTGCTGAGCCACCTCTTCATCGCGCCGCTCTTCCTCGCCTGGCCGACCCGGGACGCCCGACGCAGCCGCCTGCTCGCGGAATCCATCGTCTGGATGGCCGTCGCCGCGGGCGTCACCCGCTGGGGCCTGCACCACGGCGCGCCGGACGCCCTCCAGGGCCTCTTCATCTTCCTGCCCTTCCCGATTCTCGCCGCGGCCGCGTTGCGCACTGGCCCTTGGGGCGCGGGCCTCTCGCTCGCCATGGTGTCCTTCGTGGCGCTGCTCGAAGGCTCCCATGGCCACGGGCCGCTGCCCATCCTCACGCTCACGCCGGACCTCGTCATGGTCTGGATGCAGCTCTTCCTCGCCACCGAAACGCTCTCGATCATGATCCTCGCCTGCGCGGCGGAAGGGCAGCGACGCACGGAAGGCTCCTTGCTGGAGAGCGAGTCCCGCTACCGCAACCTCGTCGAGCAATTCCCGGACGCCATCGTCCTGCGGGAAGGCTCCCGCATCCGCTACGCGAATCCGGCGGCGGTCGCTCTCTTCGGCGCGGCCAACCGCACCGAGCTGGAAGGCCGGTCCATCCGGGAATTCCTCGAGCGCGGCGAGCAGAGCAGCGGTGAGATTTCCCGCTCGGGCGTCCACCGGTTCACGCCCGCCCTGCGGGAAAAAGTGCTGAGGGCTTCGGATGGACGCCACACGCCCGTGGAAGTGACGGACATCAGCATCGCCCTCGTCGGGCGCCGCCCGCTCACGCTGGATGTCTTCCGGGACCTCACCAAACGCCGCGCCGCGGAGAACGCGCTGAAGCGGTCGGAGCAGGATTTCCAGCGCTTCTTCGAGATGGCGCCCATGGCGCTGATCCTCGTGGACGAGGCGGGCGATGTGGTGAAGGCCAACCCCAGGGCGGAGGATCTCTTCGAATCCTCCGGGGCCACGGGGCCTCTGCGGACCCAGGATTTCTATGTGCGCCCGGAGGACCGGGAGCGGGTGAACGAGCAGATCGCGCTGAATGGGCGCGTGGATGGGTTTGAACTGGATGTGCTCACCTACGCGGGAAGGCTCCGGCGCGTCCTGGCTTCCGTGGCGGTCGTCTCCTACGCGGGCAAGGAGGCCCTGCTCGCGGGCTTCATGGATGTGACCCTTCGCATGAAAACGGAAGAGGCGCTGCGCCAGGCCCAGAAACTGGAAAGCCTCGGGCTCATGGCGGGGGGCGTCGCCCACGACTTCAACAACCTCCTCACCGCCCTCATCGGGAACCTCGACCTCGCCCGCATCGCCTTGAGCGAACCGGGACCCGCGGAACCCTTCCTGGACGCCATGTCGGCGACGCTCCGACGCGCCAGCGATCTCTCCCGCCAGATGCTCGCCTACGCGGGCCAGGCGCAGGTGGAGATCCTTCCGGTGGATCTCAACGCGGTGGCCCGGGAGTTGGCGGTGCTCATGTCCGCCACGCTCTCCAAGAAGATCGAACTGCGCTTCGAGCTGGCGGAGGATCTGCCCTTGCTCGAAGGCGATCCGGTCCAGATCCAGCAGGTGCTCCTGAACCTCGTCACCAACGCCGCCGACGCCATCGGTGGGCGGGAAGGCGTCATCACCGTTGCGAGCCGCATCGAGATCCTGCCTCCGAACGACTCGGGCGAACCGTCCGGATCCTGCGTGGTCCTGGAGGTCCGCGACACCGGCGCGGGCATGACGGACAAGGTGCGCGCGCGCATCTTCGACCCCTTCTTCACCACTAAGGCTTCGGGCCGGGGCCTAGGTCTGTCGAGCCTGCTCGGCATCCTGAAAGCCCATCACGCCTCCGTCCGCGTCGAGAGCCAGCAGGGCTCCGGCAGCCGCTTCATCCTCCACTTCCCGCTTCCCGAAAAGCGCGCCGTCGCGCGTCCCGGCGCCGCGACCGGCCCCTTCTCCATCGAGGGCCTGCAAGGCAAGGTTCTTCTCGTGGATGACGAAGCGGATATCCGCATGACCGCGGGTTCCCAGCTCCGGCGCATGGGCCTGGATGTGGTGGAGGCGGGCGATGGCCGCGAAGCGCT
Source organism: uncultured Solibacteraceae bacterium (assembly GCA_964552855.1). Lineage (GTDB taxonomy): Bacteria > Acidobacteriota > Holophagae > Holophagales > Holophagaceae > JAFDVN01. Next base: position 2,401 of record CAZKIM010000084.1, read on the forward strand.
TCAGGAAGTGGAGCGCCACGGCGGGGCGTTCAAACTGGTGGTGCTGGACCTCTCCATGCCAAGGATGGACGGCGCGGAGGCCCTCGCGCGTCTCCGCGAATCCCACCCCGACCTGCCGGTGATCCTCAGCAGCGGTTTCGACCCCGCCTCCCGCACGCCGGAACTGCTCAAGCAGCCGAAGACTTGGTTCCTCCCCAAGCCCTACCGCCTTTCGGAACTGCGGCGTCTGGTGGGCGAAGTCCTGGCGGAGCAGGTCTAGCCGAAGCTGATCCTATTCGGTCCAGACCGCCGCGAAATCCGGCTCGCGCTCATCGGGATTCGCCATCCGGATCGCGCGGAAGCGATCCAGGTGGGCATCGAAGAGCGAGAAGAGATCCGGGTCCAGGTGGCTCCCGGCGCGCTTGCGCATGAACTCCAGGGCCAGGTCTTCGGGCCAGGGATCCTTGTAGTGCCGCTTGTGCACGAGCGCGTCGTAGACATCCACGATGGCGGTGATGCGCGCTTCCACCGGAATCCGCGCGCTCGCGAGCCCATTCGGATAGCCGGTGCCGTCCCACTTCTCGTGATGGCAGGCCGCGATGCGCGCGCCCATCTGGATGAACGGCACGCTGGAACCCTTGAGGATCGCCGCGCCCTTGCTCGTGTGCTGGCGCATGAGGACCCATTCCTCATCGGTCAGATCGCCGGGCTTCAGCAGGACGGAATCCGGAACGCCGATCTTGCCGATGTCGTGGAGCGGCGCGGCGGCGCGGATGCAGTCCACGCGGTCGTCGTCCCAGCCCAGCAGGCGCCCCATCTCGGCGGCGTAGAGCCCGATGCGCCGCACATGGGCGCCGGTCTCGAAGTCGCGGTATTCGCAGGCCGAGAGCAGGCGCAGGGCCACTTCCTCGCGGCTCGACCGGATCTCCTCCGTCTGCTCGCGCACCTTGCGGGCCAGCACCTTCTCCCGGTCCTTGAATTCGATCTCCAGCTGCCGCCGCCGCAGCGCGCCGTTCACCTGGACGACGATCTCCCGGGGTTGAAAGGGCTTCACCACATAGCCGAAGGCGCCGTGCTGGATGCAGTCAATGGCGAGGCTCGTGTCGTCCATGGCCGTCACCATCACGAAGGCGATCTCCGGAATGCGGTGTTCCAGGCTCTTCACCAGCTCCAGCCCGCTTTCGCCGCCGGGCATCTCGATGTCGCTCAGGACGAGTTGCACCGGCTTGGCGGCGATCGCCGCGCGCGCTTCGCCCGCGCTGGCCGCCTCCATCACCTGGAAACCCTCGTGCTGGAGGATGTGGCGCAGACTCAGGCGCACCACGGGCAGGTCATCCACCACCAACACGGTCGTCGCGGAAGGCACGACTTGGATGTCTGCGGCCATCAAGGCTCCGGTGCTTGCGGCAAGGATACGGCAAAGGCTGACCCCGTGGGGCCTAATCCCTTATCGCCAGCCATCCCTGGTGACTTGAGCCCCGTCAGCGCGCCCAATCCAGGCTGTCCCGCTTGGCTTCGTAGTGGGCGCCGAGGCCCAGGGACACGGCCTGATCGCAGATGGCGAGGGCGCGGTCGAACTGGCCCAGTTCTGAATGGGCCTGGATGCCCCGCTCGAAGGACTTCATGCCCTGCAAGGCCGCGCGGTAGCCGTGGCCCGTGGCTTCCTCAAGTTCAGGCAACAAGGACAGCGCCTTATCCGCCGCTTCCGCACTCCGCTCCCATCGTCCCAGCCCCGCGCAGGCCTCGCAGACGAGGTCGTAGGCCACGCATTTCACGCCGTTAGGCAAGCTCGCTTGAGCCTCCAGCGTGCGGTCCAGATACTTCAGCGCCGATTCCGGCCCCACGATGGCGGCCTCGCGATGCCCCGCGAGGAGGTCCTCCATCACATCCTTGACGGACTTGCGGACGGGCTCGAGTCGCTTGGCCACTACTCGTACTCGATCGTCGCGGGCGGCTTGCTGGTGATGTCGAAGACGACGCGGTTGATGCCCTTCACCTCGCGGACGATGCGCTGGGCGATCGTGTCCAGCAGCTCGTAGGGCAGGCGCGCCCAGTCGGCGGTCATGAAGTCCTCGCTCGTCACGGCGCGGATGGCGCACATCCACTCGAAGGTGCGCTCATCGCCCATGATGCCGACGGTCTGCACCGGCAGGAGCACGGCGAAGGCCTGGCTCGTCTTGCCATACCAGCCGGACTCTTTCAGCTCCTGGATGAAGATGGCGTCTGCGTTCTTGAGCACGGCCACGCGCTCCCGCGTGATGGCGCCGGGCAGGCGAACGGCGAGACCGGGGCCGGGGAAGGGATGGCGTTGGTTCATTTCCTCGGGCAGGCCCAGCGCGAGGCCTGTGGCGCGGACCTCGTCCTTGAACAGTTCGCGCAAGGGCTCGACCAGCTTCAGCTTCATGCGCTCCGGCAAGCCGCCCACATTGTGGTGGCTCTTCACGAGGATCGCCCCGCCGATGCCGCTGCTCTCGATCACATCCGGGTAGGTCGTGCCCTGCCCCAAGAAGTCGGCGTTGATCTTCTTCGCCTCGCGCTCGAAGACATCAATGAACTTGCCGCCGATGATCTTCCGCTTCCGTTCGGGATCGGTCACATCCGCGAGTGCATCCAGGAACTCAGCGGAGGCGTCCACCCAATTCACCTTCAGGTCGAAGGGGGCGAACATGGCCTGCACTTGCTTCATCTCGTCCTTGCGAAGGAGGCCATGGTCCACGAAAACGCAGGTGAGCTGGTCGCCGATGGCCTTGTGCAGAAGCAGCGCCGCCACGCTGGAATCCACGCCGCCGCTGAGGCCGAGCACCACCGTGCCCTTGCCCACCTGGGCGCGGATGGCCTGCACCTTCTCCTCGATGAAGTTACCGGCGTTCCAGTCGAGGTTCATCCCGCAGGCCTTGAGGAAGTTCAGCAGCAGGGGCGTGCCCTGGGCCGTGTGCGTCACTTCGGGGTGGAACTGGATGGCGTAGACGCGCTTCGCGGCGTTCTCCATGGCCGCCACGGGCACCGTGGGCGTCTTTGCGGTGACGGTGTAGCCCGCGGGCGCCTTCTCCACATGGTCGCCGTGGCTCATCCACACCGTCTGCTGGTGGGAGAGGCCCGCGAAGAGCACGGATTCGCCGCAGACTTCGATCTCCGATTTGCCGTATTCGCGGCTCGTGGAGCGGTGGATCTGGCCGCCGAGGTCGCGCGCAAGAAGCTGCTGGCCGTAGCAGATGCCCAGCACGGGCACGCCCAGCTCCAGGATCTTCGGGTCCAGGCCCGGCGCGCCGTCCTCCAGCACGGACATGGGGCCGCCGCTGAGGATGACGCCTTTCAGATCCGCGCCCGCGATCTCTGCCGCCGTGGCGTTGGAACCGTAGACGAGGCCGAAGGCGCCCAGCTCCCGCAGCCGCCGGGTGATCAGCCGCGTGTACTGGCTGCCGTAGTCCAGGATGGCGATGCGCTCGTGGTGCATGAAGACCTCAAAAGACTTTTAACCGCAGATTTCGCAGAGGGCGCAGATTAAAAAGCGACTATTGCCACTGTGAAAAGTCCGCCACGCGTAGGAAGGCTTGGCGCAGGCGGTGGAGCAGTGAAAGACGCGCGGCGCGGAGATTCGGATCGTCGGCCTTCACCATCACGGCGTCGAAGAAAGCGGCGAGGGGCTGGGCCAGCTCGGCCAGCTCGGCGAGCAGAGTCTTGTGGTCTTTTGTCGCATCCAGCTTCTGGAGCAGCGAGGCCAGCATCTTCTCGGAGGGGTCTTGAAGCCCTGCAGCATCAAAGGATTCGGCGGGTGTCTCGTCCTTCAGGATGTTGCCGATGCGCTTGGCGCTTTGGGCGAGGCTGGCGAAGCGCGGGTCGTCAGCGAAGGCCGACAGCGCTCCGCAACGGGCCTTGAGATCCCGCAGGTCGGACCATCCGGTGGCTAGGGCTGAACGACGGACCGAACCTGCGTAGCCCACCTGTTCGAGCTGATGGGTCACGCGGTCCTGGAAGAAGCTCTCGAGATTCGTTCGTAGAGCCTGACCATCCCCTTGTGTGACCCTGCCAAACCCAAGGCTGACCACACATCCCAGCGTGATCTCGCTCCAGCCACGCTCCCAAAGGATGCGGACGATACCCTGGCCTGCGCGGCGAAGGGCGAGCGGGTCTTTGGAACCGCTGGGGATAAGACCGACACTGAAGCAGCCAGCAACTGTGTCCAGCTTGTCGGCGATGGAGAGCAGCGCGCCCAGCTCCGTCGCGGGCAGCGCGTCGTCCGCTCCGGCGGGCTGGTAGTGCTCCTTCACGGCCTGCCACACGGACGCGGGCGCGCCTTCGCGCTGGAGGTATTCGCCGCCCATGACGCCTTGCAGCTCAGGAAACTCGCCCACCATGAGCGTGCGCAGGTCAGCCTTCGCCAGACGCGCGGCTTCCTTCGCGTGGCTCGTGTCGAGGCCCAACTCGCCCGCGATCCGCTCGGCAAGCTTCATCACGCGTTCGGTCTTGTCGAAGTAGCTGCCCAGCTCGCGCTGGAAAGTGAGCTGCTTGAGCGCGTCGAGGCGCGTTTCCAACTTGTGCTTGCGGTCCTCCGCGAAGAAGAAGCGGGCGTCGTAGAGCCGCGCCTTCAGCACCCACTCGTTGCCCGCCTTCACGAAGCCCTTGGGGTCATCCTCGCGGTTCGCGGCCGTGAGGAAGTGGGGCAGCAGCGCGCCCTTCGCGTCCTCGATACAGAAGGCCTTCTGATGCTCGCGGAGGCTGGTGACCAGCACTTCCTTCGGCAATTCCAGGAAATCCGCCGGGAAATCACCGCGGACGATCTTCGGCACCTCGACTATTTCGGAGAGGGTGTCTAGCAGGTGCTCATCAGCCACCACGCGGCCCTGCACTTCAGCCGCCATCGCATCGAGCTGCTTGGCCATCTCCGCCTTGCGCTCCGCGAAGGAGACGACGACACCCGCTTCCTTCATCGCCCTCTCGTAATCCTCGGGCCGCTTCACGACGATGGGCTCGGGATGCTGGCGATGGTAGAGGCGATGACCCCAAGTGGTGTTACCCGACTTCACGCCGTCCACCGTGAAGTCCACGACCTTCTGGTCGAAGAGGCAGAGGATGTTGCGGATGGGCCGCACGAATTCGAACTCGGACGAACCCCAGCGCATGGCCTTGGGCACATGGAGCCCCGCGATGAGCTCCGGCAAGGCCTCCGCCAACAGCTCCTTCGTGGGCCGCCCCTTCTTCGTGACCGTCACCACCGCGCAGGGCTCCTTCTTGCCCGCCGGCTGCTCGAAGCGCACCGCCGAGAAGTCCACGCCCCACTTCTCAGCGAACTTCAGTCCCTGGATCGTCGGCTTACCATCCTCGTCCACGCACATGCGCTGAGGCGGACCAATCTGGATTTCGGTCTGATCCGGCTGATTTGTCAGGAGGCGGCTAATGCGCCAAGCCAGCTTCCGCGGTGAGTAGAAATCGCAGGTATAGGTCGTGCAGTCGTTGGCCGCGCCATCGTCCTCAATGGCCACGCCAACTTCATCGCCCCAGGTCCAAATCGCGGCACCGAAGTCATGAGAAAGAGGCTTCAGAAACCGCGCAGGAATCTCCTCGCAGTGCAGTTCCAGCAGGAAGGTGCGGGTCTCGCTCATTTCGCACCTCCAGCTTGCTTGGCTTTTGAATCTGCGTCATCGGCGGAATCTGCGGATGGACTTTCATGTTCCGCATACGCCTTCGCGCACCCGCACGCCAGATCCCGCACGCGCTTGATGATGCCCGGGCGCTCGGTGGTGCTCACCGCCCCGCGCGCATCCAGCACATTGAAGGTGTGGCTCATCTTGAGCGCCTGCTCGTAGGCGCTTCGGAAATGGCCGAGCGCGAGGAGCTTCTTGCCCTCTTTCTCGTAGGCCTCGAAGAGGGTGCGGTGCAGGTCCAGATCCGCGTGTTCGAAGCTGTAGGCGGATAGCTCGAACTCCTCGCGCTGGCGCATCTCGCCGTAGGTGACGGTGTGCTCGCCTTCGTCCGTGCGCACGGTGCCATAGGGCAGGTCGAAGATGTTGTCGAGGCCGCCCAGGAACATGCAGATGCGCTCGATGCCGTAGGTCAGCTCGGCGCTCACGGGGCGGCAATCCAGGCCGCCCACCTGCTGAAAGTAGGTGAACTGGCTGATCTCCATTCCGTCCAGCACCACCTGCCAGCCCACGCCCCAGGCGCCCAGGGTCGGGCTTTCCCAGTTGTCCTCCTCGAAGCGGAGGTCGTGGACGCTCAAGT
>CAZKIM010000085.1:0-2262 GCA_964552855.1 uncultured Solibacteraceae bacterium
CTCGGCGTCCAGCCTCGTCCCGACGGCCACCTGCTCATCGCCGCCCGCAGCGCGGAGGCGGTGCAGCAGAGCCGGACCTGGAAGCCCGACCTTCCGCCGCCGGAGCCGGTGCGACTCAGCTTCTCGGAATCCTTGGGCAAGTCGCCGGAAGAGCAGGGCGAAGCCATGGAGATGAAGCAGGACCAGGCGAAGCTCGATCGCGCGCGGCAAGCCCAGGAAGCGCGCCTCAAGGCCTTCCCCGACCTCGTGTGGTGGGACTTCGACCCCGACACCGGCGCTTTCCGCCAGGAGCCCCCGCCTGAGGGCGTGCCGGACAAGTTCCCCTCCCTCGCCGCGCTGCAAGCCTTCAGCTTCGCCTACAAGCCCGACGGCAACCTGGAGATCGAACCGAAGATCTGGAAGTAATTAGCCCCAGAGCGCGCGCACTTCTCCGCGCGGGACGAGGGTCCACTCGAAGCGGGGAATGAGGTCGCTAGCGCGGCAGGGTTCGGGCGCGGCGAGGCAGCCGAGGCTGAAGCCGAGCCAGCCGATGACTTCTTCCGCCGAAACGCCGCGCGCGCGGAGCGCGGCGAGGTCCAGCGCGCCCGCGCGCTTGCCCAGACGCGAGCCGTCCGGCCCGGTCACGAGGCCCAGATGCGCGTAGGCAGGGCGCGGCAGGCCCAGGGCCTCCTGCAAGCGGAGTTGAGTCGCCGTCACGCTTCGCAGATCGGAGCCGCGCACGATTTCGGTCACGCCTTGCTCGCCATCGTCCACGACCACGGCGAGGTGGTAGGCGAAGACGCCATCCCGGCGGAAGAGGAGCGGATCGCCCGTGAGCGTCGCAGGATCATCGCGCTGCGGCCCCAGCAGAAGGTCGCTCCAATCCACCCCGCCATCGGGGATGTGGAAACGCAATGCGGCGTCAAAGCCTTCCCAGGCGCGGCCCCTGCAGGCGCCGTCGTAGGGGCGCAGGCCGTCCTCCGCATGGGGCGCGCTGGCGAGGCGTTGGAGATCCTTGCGGGTGCAGGCGCAGGGATAGAGGTGGCCACTCTCGTGAAGGCGCGCCAGCGCGTCACGGTAGGCCTCGCTCCGGCGGGATTGCCAAAGGATTGGCGCGTCGGATTCGAGACCCAGCGCGGCGAGATCGCGGACTTGCGCTTCGGCCAACTCCGGCCTGCAACGCGGACCATCCACATCCTCGATGCGGATGATCCAGCGACCACCCTGGGCTTTCACGGAAAGCCAGGACGCCAGCGCCGTGCGGAGGTTGCCCAGGTGCAGCGTCCCCGTGGGCGAGGGCGCGAAGCGGCCGATCAGGGAAGGAGCTTCCACTGGGCTTCCACTTCATCGAGGAGGCCGCGCTTGGCTTCACGCAGGTCCGGCGCGAGAGCCGCGTCGTCCACTTCGCTCACCGCGTAGCGCAGCTCGGAGAGGAGCTCACGCGGATTGCAGGCCTGGGTCAGCGCGACCAGCAACGCGTCCGCGTCCTCCGCCCGGCCCGCCGCGCGCAGGCGACCCAGGAGGTCGAGGACGCGGTCGTAGAGGGCTTCCACTATTTTTTCGGCGTGCCACAAGGGTAGGCATCGCCCTTGGGGGGCATTCCCACCGTGGTGCCGCGCTTGGCCACATCGCGACTCGTCGTCGGCGTGCCGCTGAGGCGGCCGCGGGTGGCGTACTGGTCCTTGAGCTGCTGCATGAGCGCCTCTCGCTTTTCGGCGAGGCGCTTGAGGGGGCGCTTCGTGGCGCGGGTGAGGATGTAGGCGGTGAGCAGCGGCAGCGCGATGGTGCTGTCCGTGTAGCAGACGACCGCATCCGGCAGCTGGTCGGGGTCAATCTTGCCCCAGCTCACGGCCTCGCCCGGCGTGGCGCCACTGAGGCCGCCCGTGTCGGGGCGCGCGTCCGTCACCTGGAGGAAGTAGTCGTGGCCACGCTCGTCAATGCCGAGCACTTCCTGGATCTGGGGCTCGGTCTGGAGGATGAAGTTCTTGGGCGAACCGCCGCCGAGGATCCACACGGCGCTCTTGCCGCCCTTGAGCTTGGCGTCGAGGACGATGCTCGCGGTCTCGTTCACATCGGCGTTCACATCGTAGACGAGCTGGTTGCCTTCCAGCGCCACGGCGGCGACATTCATGCCGATGCTGCTGTCGCCGGGGCTGCTGGTGTAGATGGGCACACCGCACTGGTAGGCCGCGGACAGCACGGAGACGGTGCCGATGCCGAGCGCCTGCTCGCGTTCATGGAGCGCCTTGCCCACATGCCAGTGGAATTCCGCCGTGCTCATGG
>CAZKIM010000085.1:2362-8595 GCA_964552855.1 uncultured Solibacteraceae bacterium
TCGATGAGCGGGATGAGGCAGGAGCGGCCCAGGCCCGCAGGCGTCAGCGCGCCCGTAAGCGTCACGCCCAGGGTCACATCCGGCTTGAGGATCTTCTGGGTCAGCAGCCGCGCCGCTTCGCCCAGCCGCCCGCCGTTGTAGGCCAGGAAGGCCTCGTCAATCAGGTCCGCCGCCGAGATGCCCGCCCGCACCCCCGAGGGCGCGATGCGCTGGCCGGACAGGAAAGCTTCGGATTCTTCAGAAGGCTCGTGGGCGGACATGGGGACTCCGGGACTCAAAAGCCCATTTTGCCAGAGGCGGGCCGCTCTCAACTCGTGCAAGGATACTCCTGCCCCAATGGGATCACCCTTTATCGCACCAGGGCTTTGAGGATCAGATGGAAAAGGTTTGGACCCTTTATCACAGTCACGAATTCGCGGATGGCCACGAGGACTCGAAGCTGATCGGCATTTTCTCGTCTGAGGAATTGGCGATTCAAGCGAAGGAGAGTGTCCTCGATCAGCCAGGATTCCGTGACCTACTCAGCGGTTTTTCAATCGATGTGCACATCGTTGACCGCCTTGGATGGCGTGAAGGGTTCAGGACCCTGGAGCCTGGCGAGGGTTTCTGAACCCTCCTGTATTCTCGGCCCCCGATCGAAAAGGAAACGCCCCGAGGGAGGCTCCGGCTCCAGGGTTGCGAAGCAGGCCTGGGAGCACGCGCGAGCGTGCGATAGCGGGAGGGGCGTAGCCCCAGCCTCGACAGGCCCCCGATCAAAAGGAAACGCCCCGAGGGAGGCTCCGGCTCCAGGGTTGCGAAACAAGCCAGGGAGCACGCGCGAGCGTGCGATAGCGGGAGGGGCGTAGCCCCAGCCTCGACAGGCCCCCGATCAAAAGGAAACGCCCCGAGGCTGGGGCGTTTCGTGAGGGATCGTTGGAGGGATGGTGTTGGTGGGATCCGTTAGCGGGGCCCTCCGCGTGGGAGGGAGTTTCTGCAAGGTGGGATCAAAGTGGCGGGAAGCCCTTTCGGGCACCTCAAGCCCAGTATACCCCGAGCATCCAGCCTACTTGGGGACTTCGAAGAGCGCCGCGTCCGGCTCGCCGGGCTTCCAGTGGCTGAGGCTCATCGCCGCGTGGTCGGGATGCTTGGGATCGCCAAGCTTCAGGCTGGCGATGACCTTGCGACCGCTGGCCTCCACGGGCGCGTCGAAGGTCATCACCTGGGCCAGCTTGCCGCTGGCGAAAAAGAAGCTCGCCGAAGCGGGGACCTCGCCCGCCTTCCACACCCGGAGCTCGGCGCGGCGGTAGGGCACGGAAGGGCGCTTGGCTTCCAGCGTCACGAGCCAGCAGGGCTTGTCTCCGAGGCTCGCTTCCTGGATGCCCGTCGCGCGGAAATCCTCCCCTAGGCGCAGCCGCGCGAGATCGCCACCTGCTGCTGAACCGATGAGGCGCTGCTGGGGCGTGACGGGGATGGCACGCTTGGAGCCGGGCGTGAGCAACCACATCTGCTCGCCCTTCATGAGCACCGCGCGACCCAGGACCTGTTTGGGGGCAAGGCCATCGAGCCGCGTGTCGCCATCGGCCGCGACGGAGAGACGCCATTGGGAGGTCCGGCCTTGGTCCTTCAGCGTCAGGTCCGCGCTGAAGGCGGGCCAGGGATGGCGAAGGTGATCCACCTTGGCGACGAGGGCCGCGGCATCCGGCGCTTGAGCCGCGAGCAACGCCGGCAGGGCAAGGCAAAGCGCCCTAGGCGCGGCCATAGTCGTCCTGCAGCCGCTCGATGTCGGCTTCATCAAAGACGCCGAAGCTGACCTCCAGCACCCGCACCGGATGGGGCGTGGACGCCTCGCAGCTGAGGCGGTGCGTGGCGCCCACGGGCAGCCACACCTGCTCGCCGATGGAAGGCGTGAGCCGCTCGCCATTCCGTTCGACGACGACGCCCGCGTCCAGCGCGATCCAGAGCTCGCCGCGGTTCTGATGCTTCTGCAGGCTCAGCTTCGCGCCGGGCTTGCAGGTGAGGATCTTCACCGTGCACGGCGTGTTGAGGGCGAACTGGTCGAAGCTGCCCCAGGGCTTGTCCACATGGAGGGTGTCAGGGCGGTTCATCGTCGGAGGGCTCAAGGGTTGGCCAGACTGAGAGCATACTCCAGCACTTCGTCTTTCCCCGCGCGCACCCCCGCCAGCGTGCGCGATTTCGGGTCCGTGGGAGTGACGCCGCAGACCTGCATCTGGGCGCCATCGGCCCGGTCGGCGCGCTCACCGGAAAAGCCCAGATCGAATCCGGCCACGAGATTCAGATCCGTCACATAACCATCCGCCCCGGCGCTCGCATCCCCGACCCGGCGCACCTGGGGAATCTGCACGGTGGAGCCGAGGAAACTCTCGGCGGCCGACATGGTGCGCCCATCCTGAAGGATGAAGACCGGGCAGGAAATGGTTGGAGAAAGCGGAGGGATGGCGATCCCCCACCCGCTGACCGGGACCAGATCCCTTTGCGGATCGTCGGGATAGGAGACGACCGGCTGGTAGAGCCGAAAATACGAGGCGCCGCTGGAGCCCACCAGATGCTGGAGGAAGGCGAAGACGGCGCCGTAATCCCCCGGGTAGCCCCGCATATCCGCGATAACGGCCTTCGCCGAGCCGAGCGAGGGCATCGCGGAATCAAGCTGCGAGGAAGTAAGCGTTTCGAGATCGAGGTACCAGACCCCGGGGGCCACCTGGGAGGGGCCGGACGGGCGCGGTTCCACCGAGGCCTGGGACGCGTACGCGGGAAGCTGGTTGCGAGGCAGATCGGCGGTCTGGGCCTGGTTCGACGCGTCCAGCAGGTCCAGGTGCACCGTGCTTCCCGGCGCGCCGGCCAGCAGGCTCACCCGCGCGCTGGCGACCTGCCACCGCGGGCTGCCCGGCGTGACGGCCCGGAAGTCCGCCTCGACCTGCGCGATGGGCACGCCGTCCACGGCCGTGATGACTTCGCCGACAGAGACGCCTGGCACTGATCCGAGCAGCGTGGTGATGACCCATTGCCCTTCCACCTTGTCCAAGCGGAGCGGCGGCACACTGTCCTGGGCCGGGGCGGCGGTTAGGTAGAGGCTCATGTGCCCGTCTTCGAGCGGCGTGACCATGGCCCCCAGCGTGCGGGTTTGGGTGTAGCCGCTGGCGTCTGTGTCCGCGGCGGCGACGGTCAGGGCTTGGCGCAACTGCGCCTCCCAATCCACCGTGACGAGGTCGAAGTACGGAAAGAAGTGCTCGAGCACCGTCCAGGCCATCGCCACGGCGCCGAGTCGCGCCGCGCGGTCCGAAGGGGGGTAGGTGTAGAGCGGTTTGCCGAAGGTCGCCGTGGCCTCGGGCTGCGTGTGGTAGCCATCTGTGTAGAGGCTCAAGGGCACGCGCACCCTCAATCCTTCCGGCAGGTCCTGCTCGTAGGGTGAGGCGGGGTCCGCGTAACCAGGGGGCAAGCCGCCGCTCCCAAGCGGCGCGAGCATGCGGTCGTCGTGGTAGACATCCCGGGAAGGCATGTTCGCGCCCCATCCGGTGTGGACCCAATGGATGATGGCGAGATCCTTGGAGGACCGCTGAAGGTCCGGCGGCAGGGCCGGCGGCGCGGAGGCGGGGAAGACCTGCAGCTCCGGCGCCAACGGCGCGAAGTAGCTTTGAAGGAAAGTGGCCAGCGCCTCCGGCGTGGGTTGAGCTTCCGCCTGGCGCAGCCCTTCGACGAAGACGGTGTCCCAGGGGGCGGCGGCGGCCTCATCGCCCGGGTAGAAGATGCGCACCAGACCCGCGACGCGGGTGAAGGCCACCAGATTGTCCAGTCCCTGCGCGCTCAAGGTCGCCGGGGCCTGAGGCGTTCCGCCGTAGGCCTGCGGCGTCTGGGCCGCGTAGCCGTTCAAGGACCCCGATACCTTGGGCTGGGGCACGGGAGCACTGTACGACGCGCCCGCGCCACCGCCCCCTCCACACGCGAGCGTCAACGCGACCTGCGCGGCGAGCAGCGTGGCGAGAGGAAGAGCGAACGGGCGCAAGGCCTTCATGCGGGCTCCTTCAAAGGGATGGATGAGGCCGATCATAAAGCCCCCCTCGTCCCCTACAACAGGTCTTCCCGTCCTTCGGCCTTCAGGCGCTCGACGATCTTCTTCACCGACTGGGCCTTGTCCCGGTGGCAGATGAGGAGGGCGTCCTCGTCGTCCACAACGATGAGATCGGCGACGCCGCTGGCGGCGATAAGGCGCTTGCCACCGAAGAAGGCGCTGTCGCGGGTCTCCAGCAGGATCGCCTCGCCCTTCACCACATTGCCATCCGCGTCGGGCTCATGGAATTCCAGCGCGGCGGGCCAGGAGCCCACATCGGACCAGCGGAAGCGCGTGGGGACGACGGCGACGCCTTCGGCCTTCTCCATGAGCGCCACATCAATGGCGACTTCGGGGAGTTGGCCGTAGACCGAGGGCAGCTTCGCGGGATCGGCCCCTGCGGCCACCCACGCGTCCAGCGGCGCGAGCACGCCCGGCGCATGGCGGGTGAGCTCGGCGCGAAAATCCTCCAGCGTCCACACGAAGAGACCCGCGTTCCAGAAATGCCTGCCGCTGGCGAGGTACTGGATGGCCTGCTCCATGGGCGGCTTTTCCCGAAAGGCTTTCACCTTGAGGACCGGGCCCTGGCCTTCGGCTTCGATGTAGCCGTAGCCCGTCTCCGGATAGGTGGGGCGGATGCCGAAGACGACGAGCTCACGCTCCCAGGCGGCGTGCTTCACGGCCGTCTCCACATCCTCGATGAAGAGATCGGGATCGCCGATCCAGTGATCCGCGGACAGCACCACCATCACGCCGCCGGGCACTCGGCGCTCGATCTCCACCAACGCCAGGGCCAGGCAGGGCGCGGTGTTGCGGCCCTCGGGCTCCACGATCACATTGGCGGGCGGAAGCTCGGGCAGCATCCGCCGGGTCTCCTCCGCCAGCTCCGCGGTGGTGACGACGAAGATGTGCTCCGGCCGGAAATGCCCATCCAACCGCGCCACCGTCTGATGCAGCAGCGTGCCCTCGCCGACGATGGATAGAAACTGCTTGGGGCGGCTCGAACGGGAGCGGGGCCAGAAGCGCGTGCCGCGACCACCGGCCATCACCACTGCGATCTTCGGAGCGTGCTGTTTCGAGTCGGGCATGGCGGAATTCTACCGGGCCAGAACGCGGAGCAGCGCCGCCAATTCCCTCGGCGGGGGCGCGGGGCGCTCATGGATGGCGACCAGCGGCAACGCCACGAGGGTCCCGGCTTGCAGGCCCAGATAGAACGCTTGCTCTCCCGCCGCCAGACGCGCCACCGCCTCCGCGCCCCAGCGACTGCCCCAGATGCGGTCCAGCGCCGTGGGCGAGCCGCCCCGCTGGATGTGCCCCAGCACCGCGACCCGCAGATCCAGCCCGTAATCCCGGCGCAGGCGATCCCCGATGGACACGGCGCTGCCCAGCTGATCGCCCTCCGCCACGATGACGATGGAACTGCCCTTGCCCCGCTCCGCGCTGAGCTTCAACTGGCGGACCAGCTCTTCGAAAGTGTCGTCCTCGGCTTCCGGATAGAGCACGAATTCCGCGCCGCAGGCGAGGGCCGTGTGGACCGCGAGCATCCCCGAACTGCGGCCCATGACTTCCACGAGAAAGAGGCGCTCGTGGCTGGAGGCGGTGTCGCGGATGCGGTCCACCGCCTCCACCGCCGTATTCAGCGCCGTGTCGAAGCCCAAGGTGCGATCCGTGCCCGGCAGATCGTTGTCAATGGTGCCGGGCACGCCCGCGCAGGCGATGCCCTGCTCGCGCTGCAGCGCTTCCGCGCCGCGAAAACTGCCATCGCCGCCGATGACGACGAGGCCGCCGATGCCCGCGGCCCGCAAGCCCTCCGCCGTCTTCGCGCGCACGGCCGGGTCGTTGAACTCGGGCGCGCGGGCGGTGCGCAGGATCGTTCCGCCCCGTTGAAGGATGTTGGCGCAGTCCCGGCTCGTCAGCGGCGACCAGTCGCCCTGGATCAGGCCCCGAAAGCCGTGGCGGATGCCCATGACCTCCAGTCCCAGCGCGTCCGCCTGACGCACGACGGCGCGGATGGCGGCGTTCATGCCCGGGGCATCGCCGCCGGAGGTGAGGACGCCCAGGCGCATGGGGCGGAGCGGCTACTTGTGCCGGGCGGCGCGGCGGGGCCGGGCGGCGGCGTGCTTGCCAGGCCGCGCCTTGCGGCCCTTCCCGTGGTGGCGGCCCCGGCGGTGCTTGGCCCGGTAGCCCGGCA
>CAZKIM010000086.1:0-1508 GCA_964552855.1 uncultured Solibacteraceae bacterium
TCCTACTCCGCCTTCACCGCGAAGGACTTGATCCCGGCCTTCTTCAGCTTGGCGGCGGTGGCGTCGGCGGTGGCGCGATCGGACGACTTGGCGAGGCGCACCTTGTAGACGCCCTTCTCCTTCACCACCGTGGCGGGATGCCCGGCGGCCTTGGCGTGGGCGGCGACCTTCTTGGCTTCGGCGGCGTCGGGCGTGGAGATGAGCTGGAGCGTCCAGCGATCGCCCGACTTCGCGTCGGTCTTCGTGCCGGCCTTCGCATCCGGCGTCGTGGCATCGGCGCCCGCATCCGGCTTCGGCGCCTCGGCCTTCGGCACGGGCGGAAGCTGGACGGGCTTGCCGGAAGGCGGCGCGGTTTCGAAGATCTGGAGCTGATCAATGAGCGGCTCGGGCAGTTCATCCAAGGGCTCGGCGGAATCCGCGGGCAGGGCGCGCTTCAGCGCCACGCTCTGCTTGCCCGCCTGCACGCCCAACAGGAAGGCGCCCGCCAGCAGCACGGCCCCGGCGCCTGCGGTCCAGAGCAGGTGGCGGCGGGTGCTGGTGAAGGTCTGGTCGCGCATGGTCGTCAGGACATGAGGCTAACGCACCTCGTCCCAGCGCAGCGCCCATTGACCGCCGAAACTGGAAGGACCGCTGACGAGGACGGAGGCGGTTGGCTCCAGCAATCCGGCTGCGAGGAGTTGGACGCCGGAACCGCCGAACTCGCCCCACAGCACTTTGGGGTGGCGGGAGGAAGGATCCTCGGGCCGGGCGACATCCAGCGCCGCTTCCAGCCGGTCCACCTGGGGATGGCCGTTGGCGCCGCCGATGCGGCGATCGGGCGCGGCGGGGCAGGCTTCCGAGCTTGCCTGAATCAGGGCCGCGGCGCGATCCGCGGGGCGCACCGCCGAACGCTGGACAAGCGCGCCGAGCGTGGCGCGGATGCGCGCGCCACGGGCCTTCGCCGCGTCCGCGCGCTCCAGCACGATGGCCGCCGCGCCTTCGCCGCAGAGGAAGCCGCGACCGGAGCCGCGCTCAGGCTCCCCGTGGCGCGCGAGCAGGGCCGCCTCTCCGCACACCGTGCCCAGCATGGGGAAGAGACCATCCAAGCCCACCACCAGCGCCGTGTCGCAGAAGCCGTGACGCAGCCACCGCGAGGCCTGATCCAGCGCCGCGAACCCGCTGACCTCGCGCTCCAACTGAGTGGTGCTCGGGCCCTTCAGGCCGAAGGCCAGGGCCAAATGACCCGCCGCCGCGTTGGCGACGCAGTTGGGAAAGACGAGCGGCGACGCGCCCTCCGGCCCACGCTCCACATAGGGCCTGAGGAAGGTTTCGGTGGCTTCGCTGCCGCCGGACATGGTGGCCGCCGCGATGGCCGTTCGTGCGCCAAAATTCGTGGATGCGTCCAGGCCCGCGTCCTGGAAGGCTTGGGCCGCGGCCACCCACGCGAAGCGGCTGCCGCGATCCAGGCGGCGGAGCTGCATGGGCGGAATGAAGCCCGCCGGACTGAAGGCCGTGCAGGCCGCGCCGCG
>CAZKIM010000086.1:1608-8555 GCA_964552855.1 uncultured Solibacteraceae bacterium
GAGGCTGGAGGCTCATCGCCCCTCCCAGCGCTTCAGCGCGAGCGCCACATTGTTGCCGCCGAAGGCGAAGGCGTTCACCAGCGCGGCGCGGAGGGTGCGGGGCCGGGCCGCCTTCGGCGTGCAATCCAGATCGCACGCCGTGTCGGGTCGCTCCAGACGCAGCGTGGGGCTCACCACCTGATCCCGCAACGCCAGCGCCGCCACCATCGCGCCCACGGCCCCGGCCGCACCGAGGGTGTGGCCGAACTGGGACTTCGAACTGGTCACCGACACGCGGTCCGCCGCCTCGCCTAGCGCGGCGCGGATGGCCCGGCATTCGGCGCCATCGTTGGCGGGTGTGGCGGTGCCGTGGGCGCTCACCAGATCCACCTCGGAGGGATCGAGCCGTCCCATCGCGAGGGCCTGCGCCATGGCGCGACGCGCACCGTCCCCTTCCGGATGCGGTGCGGTGGGATGGTGGGCGTCGAGGCTCGCGCCGTAGCCGAGCACCTCGGCGAAGATCACCGCGCCGCGCGCGCGCGCCTGCTCCAACGGCTCAAGCAGGACCTGCACTCCGGCCTCGCCGAGGTTGAGCCCGGCGCGATCCGCGGAGAAGGGGCGGCAGGGAGAGGCATCCACCGCCTTGAGGCAGGAGAAGCCAGCCCAGGTGGTGACGCACAGGCTTTCCGCGCCGCCAGCGACCGCCAGGTCCAGATCGCCCACGGCGATGCGCTCCCAGGCTTGCCCCAGCGCCAGCAGCGACGAGGAGCAGGCGTTCATGATGGTCGAGCGCGGCCCCTCCGCGCCCAGCTCCGCAGCCAGCGCGTCCGTCACCGTGCAGGGCGTCTGGTAGGCGGCTTCCGCGATGCGCGGCGCGGGCCTCCCATCCTTGAGCGCCCATAGATACGCCTCTGGAATCGGCAGGCCCGAAGTGCCCGCGCCCTGGAAGACGCCCATGCGACGCGGATCCAGAGCGGGACGCCAGCCCTCCATGGCTTCCGCCAGCGCCGCCATGGACCAGGCTTCGCACAGCGTCTGGCGTTTCCGCCGCGGGTCCGGCCAGGCGATCTCTCCCGCGAGCTGCGCGGGCTCCTTGGGCAGGTGGAGGCGCTTCAAGGGCCCCAGCCCGTCCCGCCCCGCCAGCATCCCGGCCCAGGT
Source organism: uncultured Solibacteraceae bacterium (assembly GCA_964552855.1). Classification (GTDB taxonomy): domain Bacteria; phylum Acidobacteriota; class Holophagae; order Holophagales; family Holophagaceae; genus JAFDVN01. The sequence goes on from CAZKIM010000086.1 coordinate 2,746, forward strand.
GGCTTCCCGCCCACGGGCGAGACTCGTCACCGCGCCGAGACCGGTGATGACGACCCTTCTCACGCCATCACCTTCACGAGCAGCTTCGCGGTGCAGAGTTCCTTGCCCTCGCAACTCACGCGGCCGTTGACGCGCATGAGTCCGGCGAAGGCCGCGTCGAACGCCACTTCCAGCCGAAGGCGGTCCCCGGGAAAGGCCGGGGCCTTGAAGCGCGCGTCCTGCACGCCCGCCAGAAAGATGGCCCGACCCGCGAGCGGCTCGGCTTCCAGAAACCCCCCCGCCTGGGCCAGCATCTCCAGCATCAGCACCCCGGGCACGAGGGGCCGATCCGGGAAATGCCCTTGCAGGTAGGGCTCCGAGGCCGACACGAGCTTTTCCGCCACCACGCGCTGGCCGACCTCGCGCTCCAGCACCCGATCCACGAGGAGGAAGGGGTAGCGGTGGGGCAGATGGGTGTCGGGCATCGGGCTTCAGGCGTCGGGACGCGTCGCCTTGCCTCGTGGCCCGGATCGGGAGGCCAGAAGCCGGGCGCCGGACGCCTGACGCCCGCTCATGCTTTTGAGTGTTCCCGGATGAATTCCGTCAGCGCGTCCACGCTGCGGAAGGCCTTGAGCCCCGCGGCCTCGTCCTCGATCTTCACGCCGAAGACCTGCTCGATGCCCAGCACCAGCTCCAGGGCGTCAATGGAATCCAGGCCCAGGCCCTCGCCGAAGAGCGGCGCGGCGCCGTCAATCTGGTCAGGGGTCATGCCTTCCAGCTTGAGGCGCTGAATGATCATCTCTTTGACGCGCTGGTTCAAATCGTCCATCAGGCCACTCTCGGAAAAGGGAATTCTAGCCTGGGCCGGGCCTCCGGCCTACCGTTCGCCCCGCGGGAGAGGCGTCCCCGAGAAGGCCCTGTGCCGCTAGACTGGAAGGCCTGGACGCGCCATGCCGAATCCCGCCACCCCCTTCCTTCCCCTGCTCATCCTGCTGATCCTGGCGGTGGGCGTCGCCGTGGCCATCCTCGTCATCTCCGGCGTCCTGCTGCCGAAGCTGAAGCCCCACAACCCGAACCCCGAAAAGCTCAGCGCCTACGAGTGCGGCGTGCCCGAAGTGCAGCCCGGCGCCCGGCACCGCTACTCGGTGCAGTTCTACCTCACGGCCATGCTCTTCATCCTCTTCGATGTGGAAGCAGCGATCCTCCTGCCCTGGGCCGTGCAATACAAGACGCACCCGGCCACCTTCAGCGTCATGCTCGCCTTCTTCGCCACCCTGCTCGTGGGCTTCGTCTACGCCTGGGGCAAGGGCGCCTTCGAGTGGGAGAAGTAGCCATGGCCGCGCAGGATCTCGATGAAGCCGTGATGACCACCCGCCTCGACGCGGTGGTGAACTGGGCCCGCAAGAACAGCCTCTGGCCCATGCCCTTTGGCACCGCCTGCTGCGCCATCGAGTTCATGAGCGTGATGGCGAGCAAGTACGACCTCAGCCGCTTCGGCGCCGAGGCCATGCGCTTCAGCCCGCGCCAGTCGGACATGATGCTCGTGCTCGGCACCGTCACGAACAAGATGGCGCCGGTGCTCCGCACCATCTACGCCCAGATGGCCGAGCCCAAGTGGGTCATCAGCGTGGGCGTCTGCGCCAGCTCGGGCGGCATGTACCGCACCTACGCGACGCTCCAGGGCATTGACCGCGTCGTGCCAGTGGATGTCTATGTGCCCGGCTGCCCGCCCCGGCCTGAGAGCATGATCTACGGCGTCATGAAGCTGCAGGAGAAGATCGAGAAGGAATCGCTCTCCATGCGCAAAGACCACATCCGGCGTTTCTACGAGAGTCTCGATCGCCAGCGCGGCATCCAGCGCGACCGGAATCTCACCGAGCAGCAGGCCGTGCGCGAAATGGTGCTGGACGCCGCCGACCACAACCTCGCGACGATCTACTGAGTTTATGAACATGAACCACGAAGACACGAAGACACCAAGCAAAGCAAAAGCGATTGGGGTTTTTGAACCTTCGTGCCTTTGTGCCTTCGTGGTGAGGTTTTCATGATCCTCGAACGCCTTCAGGAAGAACTGCCCGGCGCCGTCGTGGAGCGCCATGATTTCCGCGGCGACGCCACCGCCGTGATCGCCAGGGACCGCTACCTCGAAGTGGTGGATCAGCTCTTCAAGGATGGCTTCCAGCAGCTCGTGGACCTCACCGGCGTGGACTGGCCGGAGCGCGAGATCGAGGGCAAGCTGGTCCGCTTCGATGTGGTGCTGCACCTGCTCAACCTCACCACCCAGGAGCGCCTGCGCCTCAAGGTGCGGTTGAGCGAGAACGAATCTCTGCCTTCCATCACCGGTCGCTTCCACAGCGCCGACTGGGCCGAGCGCGAGGTCTTCGACCTCTTCGGCATCCCCTTCGAAGGCCACCCCGACCTGCGCCGTCTGCTCACCTGGGACGACTTCCCCGGGCACGCGTTGCGCAAGGACTTCCCCCTCGATGGCGGCGACCCCTTCTGCATGGCGGACTCCACCGCCCCCTACACGCACTGAGGGCGGCATGGCGACTTTGGACTCCATCGCGATCAGCAAGCAGCAGCTCGACGGCGACAAGATGATCGTCAACTTCGGGCCGTCCCACCCGACGACCCACGGCACGCTCCACATCGTCATGGAGCTGGAGGGCGAGTTCATCCAGAAGGCGACGCCGCACATTGGCTACCTTCACCGGGGCGTGGAGAAACTTGGCGAGAACCTCACCTACAACCAGTTCGTGCCGCTCACGGACCGGCTCAACTACTGCTCGTCCATCATGAACAATGTGGGCTACGCCCTCGCGGTGGAAAAGCTGCTCGGCATCCAGGATCCGCCGCGCTCCCGCGTCATCCGCGTGCTCGTGAGCGAGCTGGCGAGGATCGCGGACCACATCGTCTGCCTCGGCATCAACGCCGTGGACCTGGGCGCCTTCACGGCCTTCCTCTACCTCTTCCGCCAGCGCGAGACGGTCTACGACCTCTTCGAGATGTCGGCCGGCCAGCGCCTGCACACGAGCTTCACCCGCGTGGGCGGCCTCTTCCGCGATTTGCCCGAGGATTTCTACCCGCTCTGCGAGCGCTTCCTCGTGGAGTGCCCCGAGGCCATTGACGAGCTGGAGAAGCTGCTCACCAAGAATCCCATCTGGCACGACCGCACCAAGGGCGTGGGCGCGATGAGCGTGCAGGATGCGATCTCCTGGGGCTATTCCGGCCCCTGCCTGCGCGCCTGCGGCCTCGGCCACGATCTGCGCGTGGCCCAGCCCTACCTGGACTACGATCAGTACGACTTCGACATCCCCGTGGGCACGACGGGCGATGTGTTCGACCGCTACCTCGTCCGCATCGAGGAGATGCGCCAGAGCCTGCGCATCATCCGCCAGGCGCTGGACAAGCTCGACGAGATCGGCCCCGGCCCCGTCATCGTGGACGACTACAAGGTGGCCCTGCCGCCGAAGGAGAAGGTCTACACGCGGATGGAGAGCCTCATCCACCACTTCAAGCTCATCATGCACGGCATGGAGATGCCCGTGGGCGAGGTCTACAGCGCCACGGAGGCCGCCAACGGCGAGCTGGGCTTCTACCTCGTCAGCGATGGCGGCAAGAACCCCTACCGCGTCCATGTGCGCCCGCCCTGCCTGCCCATCTATTCCAGCTTCGATTCCAAGGTGCGTGGACGCCTCATCGCCGACGCCGTGTCCGAGCTGGGCGCCATGAATGTGATCGCGGGTGAACTCGACCGGTAATCCGGCTTCCGGCCACCGGCTACCGGTGGGTCGAGGCCTGCGGTAGCCGGTGGCCGAGAGTCGGTAGCCGGATTTCAGTCCAGCCGCTTCCGGTAATCGTCCCGAAGCCGGTCCAGGTAGCCGACGAGCTGGGTGCGTTCTTCCGGCGCGAGGGCGCGGTCCAGGTGCCCCATGAGCGCATCCAGGCGCACGCGCACGCGGGCTTCCAGGTCGAGGCCCCGCTCGGTGATGCGCACCATGCTGCCCCGCTTGTCGTGATGGCAGGTGTGGCGCTCCACCAGATCCTTGGTTTCGAGCCGGTCCACGAGGCGCGGCATGTCCGCGAAGCGGTAGATGACGCGGGTCCGCAGGTCCTTGATCATGTAGCCCTCGGGTGGACCGCCCCGGAGAATGCGCAGCAGGTTGTACTGCTGGCTGGACAGGCCCTCGGGCTCGAAGACCTCCTTCTCCTGGATGTGCGCCACATATTCCCGCGTGAGCAGGATCGCCAGGGCCAGCTCGTGGCCCGGGGGCACTTCCTTGGAGATCTTCAGCTCTTCGCGGACATCCATCGTCTTAGTATGCCTTTTCGGCGACAGGATCAACCCGAGGAGTCACCGACTATTTCCATGTTTCCACATAGGAGTTCCACCCTCCGAAACGCGCCGTCATCGGGGAGCGTGCCGTCCGGCACGGCCCGCTCGCGGTCCTTTCGCCCGTAGCCCGTGGCCTGGAGCTCGAGGCCCGCTAAACTGGAGGGCCTGGGAGCGCGCCATGAACCATCCCCTGCCGCCGGAGACCGCCGACCACGCGATGGCCCCGGGCGAACGCCTGCCCAAGTCCGAGCGGAAGGAATTCAGCGCCGAGGCCGTGGCGGAGATCGCCGCCATCGCCGCCAAATACCCGGACAAGCTCGCGGCCACGCTCCCGGCCCTCCACATCGCCCAGCGCGAATTCGGCTTCGTGAGCCTGGATGCCATGAAGGCCGTCGCCAAGGCGCTCGCGATCCCCGAAGGCCATGTGTTCGGCGTGGCGAGCTTCTACACCTTGTACCAGGAGCATCCGGTCGGGAAGTACCACCTCCAGGTCTGCACCAACCTGCCCTGCGCGCTCAATGGTGGCGCGCAGCTGCTGGAAAAGGTCTGCGCCCGCGCGGGCGTCAAGCCCGGCGAAGGCCCCAGCAAGGACGGAATGTGGAGCGTGGAGGAGGTGGAATGCCTGGCCTCCTGCGGCAGCGGTCCCTGCCTGCAAGTGAACGCCGATGTCTACGAAGAGTTCGTGGACGAGAAGAAGTTGGACGAGATCCTGGACGCCTGCAAGCGCGGCGAAGTCCGGGAATGGGCGAAGTGAGGGGATGACGATGGCCGCGATCCGCACCAAGCCTGATCCCCAGCGCTACACCTTCGTCGGCTACGGTTCCGACAAGTATCCGGCCCTGCTCCTGCGTGGCGCGGGCGATCTCGACAACTGGAAACTCGCCACCTACGAGGCCAAGCACGAGGGCTATGTGGCCCTGAAGCAGGCCATGAAGATGGAGCCCGTCGCCGTCATCGAGGAGATGAAGACGAGCGGCCTCCGAGGCCGGGGTGGCGCGGGCTTTCCCTGCGGCATGAAGTGGTCCTTCATGCCGAAAGACACGGCCGAAAAGAAGCTCACCCGCTACCTCGTCATCAACGCCGATGAAGGCGAGCCGGGCACCTTCAAGGACCGCGCGATCCTCGAGTACAACCCGCACCAGATGATCGAGGGCATCGTCATCGCCTGCCACGCCATGCAGGCGCACACGGCCTTCGTCTACATCCGCGGCGAATTCCTCTGGCTCATCGAGAAACTGGAAGCGGCGATCGAAGAAGCCCGCGCTAAGCACTATGTGGGCAAGGACATCCTGGGCAGCGGCTTCGATTGCGAGATCGTCGTGCATCGCGGCGCCGGCGCCTACATCTGCGGCGAGGAGACGGCCCTGTTGAACTCGCTGGAAGGCCGCCGCGGCGAGCCTCGGGTGAAGCCGCCCTTCCCGGCCGCCAAGGGCGCCTTCGGCCAGCCCACCACCATCAACAATGTGGAGACCATCGCCACCGTGCCGCCGATCCT
>CAZKIM010000087.1:0-8548 GCA_964552855.1 uncultured Solibacteraceae bacterium
AGGATGTCGCCTTCGGCGGCGGACTTGACGACATTGGACGGGAACAGGTGCAGCAGCGTGTCCCAGCCGCTCTTCACCGCCGTGGGCGCGGCCCCGTGGGTGGCCAGATCCAGGTGGATGCCCGCGCCGGGCTTCACGAGGTTCGCCACCGCCAGTCCGATGAAGAGCGCGAAGGTGGTGATGATCTCGAAGTAGAGGAGCGCCTTCACGCCCATGCGCCCGACGGCCTTCAAGTCGCCCGTCTTCGCGATGCCGACGACGAGCGTGCTGAAGATCAGCGGGACGATGAGGCTCTTGATGAGCGCGATGAAGGCCGCGCCGAGAAAGTGGAAGAGCTGGTAGGCGACCGGGTGCAGATCCTTCGGGAAGAACCCGCCGAAGATCACGCCGAGGATGAGGCCCGCGAAGATCCACGCGGTGCTGGAGCGCCACCAGGGCTTGGGTGCGGCCATCGGGAGGTCTCCGGGAAAGGGTCAGTCTCCCACGGGCCGCCCATCGGGGCGAAGGTGGGGCGATACTGGAACCATGCGCTGCGAGCACTGCCTCCACGACCTTCCCGTTTCCGCCCGCTTCTGTCCGGGCTGCGGCCAGGCGGTTCCGGCCCATCTGGCGCCGCCCGCCGAGGAACCCGTGGACACCTCCATCACCGCGCCGGGCGTGCGACCGGGCGCGTGGCACTGGATGCTCATCGTCCTTCTCGTGGCGGAACGGCTCACGGCCCTCAAGGCCTTCCCGACGGAGGGCGCGGCATCCTGGGAACGCCTCTTCCTCTATGGCTGGGGCTGGGGTCTGCTGATCCTCACGGCGCCGCTTCTGATCTTTCGCCGTCGCGCGGGCGGCTGGCTGGCTTTTTTGTCCGGCGTGGCGCTCATCGTGCGGAGCTGCGTGCCCTTGCTGGGTGAGGCGCCGGTGCCCTGGGCGGTCATCACCCTGATGGTGGCGAGCGCGACGCTGACCTTCGCCTTCCTCCACGAGCAGAGCTTCTGGCCCCATCTCCCGAGTCCCATGGGAGGAAACCGGCAGGATCAAGAATCGGACAGGAGTGGCGAGCCCCGGTAAACTGGAGGTTCGGGCGCCTCGCCCCGGAGGATGGATGAACGCGACTCCGCGACGCCGCTGGAATCTGCTCAACACCCTGTTCCTCACCGGGACGCTCGCCGCCGCCGCGATCGCGGTGCCCCTGCACCTCGTCCTCAACGGCTTCTCCTGGGCCGAGTGGATCACCTGCCTCGCCATGGTCTTCGCCATCGGCACGGCCATCAGCGCGGGCTACCACCGCCTCTTCTCCCACCGCGCCTTCAAGGCGAGTTGGCCGGTGCGCTTCCTGTTGCTCGCCTTCGGCTCCGCCTCCTTCGAGAACTCGGCGCTCAAGTGGGCCTCGGACCACCGCGTCCACCATCACCATGTGGATGACGAAGCCAAGGATCCCTACGCCATCGGCAAGGGCTTCTGGTACGCGCACTGGACCTGGGTGATGGAGGAGAAGGCGCTGCCGCTCGCGGGCGTCGCGGATCTGGAGCAGGATCCGCTGATCCGCTGGCAGCACCGGCACCACTTCCTCATCGGCGCCGTGGTGGCCTCCATCCCGCTCTGGATCGGCCTCGCGCTCGGCGACTTCTGGGGCTTCGCCATCATCGCCGTGCTGCTGCGCATCGTCCTGACGCACCACACGACCTTCCTCATCAATTCCGCCGCCCATGTGTTCGGCACCCGCCCCTACAGCGAGGCCAGCAGCGCCCGCGACAACTGGGTGCTCGCGCCGCTCACCTACGGCGAGGGCTACCACAACTTCCACCACACCTGGCAGTGGGACTACCGCAACGGCCATCGCTGGTTCCATTGGGACAGCACCAAGTGGATCCTCAACACACTGCGCTGGACTGGCCTCGTCCATGGCTTCCGCACCGTCCCCGCCGCCGCCATCGAGCGCGCGCGGCTGGAGATGGAGGCCCTCAAGCTCGATCGCCGCCTGGACCGCCACGAACCGGCCCTCGCCCACCCCTTGAAGGAACGCCTCGCCCACGCGCGCCTGCAGCTGGATCTCGCCCTCGCGGCGCTCCACGAATGCCGGGTCGGGCTCAAGGCGAAGCGGGCCGCCTGGCGCGCCGAGTGGAAGGCCAAGGGCCTCGCCCGGAAGGCGCGGAAAGAAGAGCGCGCCGAAGCCTGGCGCCTCGCCCGCGCCGAATGGCAGGCCGTCCTCACCCATCACCGCGAGCAGTTGAAGGAAGCCTGGATCGAGTGGAAGGCCGCCCGCAGCGCGGCCCGGTCGGCCTTGGTCTACGCGTAGGATCTGAACTCTCCCGAGGCTGTGGGAAGATGGAGGCTTCGAGCGGAGCTTCCCATGGCCAACTACGATCTTCTCGTCATCGGTTCCGGACCCGGCGGCTACATCGCGGCGGTGCGCGCGGGGCAGCTCGGGCTTTCGGCCGCCATCGTGGAGAAGGACCCTGCGGGCCTGGGCGGCACCTGCCTGCGGCGCGGCTGCATCCCCGCCAAGACCTGGCTGGAGAGCGCCCACCGCTTCGAGCAGATTCAGGACGCCGCCGAGTACGGCATTGATGGCGTGGACCCGAAGAGCCTGCGCGCGAACCTGGACGCCATCGTCAAGCGCAAGAACCGCATCGTCCTGAAGAACGGTAAGGGTATCGAGTACCTGATGAAGAAGAACAAAGTCCAGGTGCTCAAAGGCACGGGCAAGCTGCTGGGCGGCGGCCGCGTGGAAGTGAAGGGCGAGACGACGGAAGTCCACACCGCCAAGAAGATCGTCCTCGCCACGGGCTCCGTGCCCCGCGACCTGCCGGGCCTGGAGGCGGACGGCAAGCGCGTGCTGAACAGCGACCACCTCCTCGACATGGCCGAGCTGCCCTCGCACCTCGTCATCCTCGGCGGCGGCGCCATCGGCGTGGAGTTCGCGTCGGTCTTCGCGCGGCTCGGTTCCAAGGTGACGCTGGTGGAGCTCATGGATCAGTTGCTGCCGGTTGAAGACGAGGCCATCGGCGTCGAGCTGGAGAAGATCCTCGCCAAGACCTACAAGATGGACATCCGCACCAAGACGAAGATCGCCAAGCTGGATCGTTCGGCCGACAAAGTCGTCTGCCACCTGGAAGGCGCCAAGCCCGGCGCCATCGAGGCGAGCCATGTGCTCATCGCCGTGGGCCGCGGCCCCGTCACCGCGAACCTCGGCCTTGAGAGCACGAGGGCCGTCGTGGACAAGGGCTTCGTCGGCGTGGACAAGTTCATGCAGAGCGCCGAGCCCGGCCTCTACGCCATCGGCGACATCGTGAAGACGCCCATGCTCGCCCATGTGGCCAGCGACGAAGGCATCGTCGCCGTGGAGCACGCCGCGCAGAGCCTCGGCAAGGAGGCCCATCCCCACCCGATCAACTACGACCGCGTGCCCGGCTGCACCTACTGCGATCCCGAAGTGGGCAGCGTGGGCCTCACGGAGAAGAAGGCCAAGGAGCAGGGCTTTGAGGTGGCGATCGGCACCTTCCCCTTCATGCCCATGGCGAAGGCCAACATCGTCGGCGAGCCCCACGGGTTCATCAAGATCGTCAGCGAAAAGAAGTACGGCGAGATCCTGGGCATCCACATCATCGGCCCGAAGGCCACGGAGCTCGTCGCCAGCAGCGTCGCGTTGCTCGCGGGCGAAATGACGGTGGAGGCGCTGATCAATACCATGTACCCTCACCCGACGCTGAACGAGGTCTTCCCCGAGGCGGCCCGCGCCGTGCAGGGCCGCGCGCTGAACATGTAGCGTGAAGCTCCTCGCGACTCGTCTTTTCGCCTGCGTTTTCGCCTGCGCGACGCTCGCCGCGCAGGTGCAGGGCCACCTGCGTTTCGAGGCGACGGACCGCGCGCCCATCGTGCTGGACCTGGTGGACGGCGGTCATCCGGCCTTCCTCACCATCCCCCACCAGCGCGGCGTGGATGACGCGGAAGCTCTCCGTCTCTTCATCCTCACGCACACGGGGCCGGAAGCTCAGATCCTGCCCGCGTCCGTGGAGCCGAAGCCCTTGAAGGCGCCCGCGCCGCTCGCCTGGAAGGTGGATCACAACGGGGCGCGCGCCCTGGTCGGGACGAGCTACGCCACTTTCTGGCGCTACACGCCCGGCCTCGTCCTGCCCGTGCGCTTCAAGCTCGGCCAGGTCGAATGGCGCTTGAAGGAAGCCGATCTGCCGCCCAAGATGCTCGTGTCCAACGACGGAGATTGAAGTGACGCTCTTCGCCCGCCCCCTCTTCAGCCGCACGGACCGCATGCAGCGCTGGTTGGACTGGTACGCGGGCGATCACCGGGATCCGGTGAACCATTGGATCCACATCTTCTGCATTCCGCTCATCGTCTTCAGCGTCATGGGCCTGCTGGGCCTGATCCCGCCGCACTATCTGATCTACGGCGCGCGGTTCGGCTGGCCGGAACTGGCGCTGGCGGCGCTGATCGCCTTCTACGCCCAGCACGACCTCAAGCTCGCGCTCCTCGCCGTGCCCATCGGCGCGGCGATGCTGGTGACGGCGCGGCATCTGCCCTGGCCCGTCCACGCGGGGATCTTCGCCGCGGCCTGGATCGCCCAGTTCATCGGACATGGGCGCTTCGAGAAGAACCGCCCGAGCCTCATGGCGAACCTCGTCTCGCTCGTCATCGCGCCCGCCTTCCTGCTGGATGGCCTGCTGACGAAGCTCAAGCCTTAGGAGGCGTTTGGAACATCCGGGCCGGGATCCCCGCCGCCGCTTCCAAGGTCCTGCCCGCTCAGCAGGCGTTGCCGCAACTTCTCCGGCAGTTTTTTCTTCACGCTGTCCTTCTGCAGCATGTCCTTGTAGGCGGCGTTGGTGAGCAGATCCTTCGCGTGGACGCCGCGGAAGCGGGCCTCGGTGAGCGCCCCGCCGAAGCCCAGGATCCAGCCCTTCTGATAGAGGCAGACCAGCTTCACGGCGTAGGCGTCGGGGTCCACCGGGACATCCTTGGGCGTGGCGTCAATGACCGCGTTCACCAGTTTGAGCGCGTCCTCGGGGTGGCCCTTCGCCGCGATCTGGGCGGCTTCCTGGAGCACCACATCGTTCACATGCATGTTCGTCGAGGAAGGGGCGACCACGGCGGGCATGGCGTGCCACTTCCGGTAGCCGAAGAAGGCCGCGCCGATCACGACGAGCGCGGTGGCGCCGATCCAGAGGGACTTGTGCGACACGCTCACGACCGTGTGACCGGCCGTGGTGACCGCATCGCCCACCGCGCGGTGGCCGGCGGTGGTGGCCGCGGCTTCGGCGACGAGGTCGTTGACCCCCCGCTTGGAGAGCGCGGTGGTGGCTTCCTCTTCGCCGGTGGGGCGCCACTTGGGATCCTTCGCGGCGCGGAGGAGTTTCGCCAGTTCCGCGGCGCTGGTGGGGCGGCGATGGGCCGGGTCCTTCTCCAGCAGGCGGGCCGCCAGTCCGGCGAGCGCCGGGCTCAGGCCCTTCAGCTTGGTCGCGTCCAGCGGTTTGGGCGGGTCATTGATGATGCCGTAGACGACGGCGCCGGTGGTGGAGCCGCCGAAGGGCCGCTCGCCGGCGAGCGCTTCGTGCAGCATCACGCCCGTGGAGAAGAGGTCCGTGAGTGGTCCGGCCTCGCCCGTGCGCAGGTATTCGGGCGCCATGTAGGCGAGGGTGCCCACCACCTGACCCGTCTGGGTGGCGGTGGCGCCGGTGGATTTCGCGACACCGAAATCCATGAGTTTGGCGCGGAGCACGCCGTCCTCCCGCGTGACCATCACATTGGAGGGCTTGATGTCGCGGTGCAGGATGCCGTGCTTGTGGGCCTGCTGCAGGCCGTCGCAGACCTGGGCGATGGTTTCGAGGATCTCGCCGGGCGTCAGGGTGTCTTCGGAAAGGAGCGCGCCGAGATCTTCGCCGGGCACATATTCCATGGCGAGGAAAAAGAGACCTTCCTCTTCGCCGAATTCGAAGACGGTGACGATGTTCGGGTGGTTGAGCACGCCCGCGGATCGCGCCTCGCGCTGGAAGCGGGCCTGCAACTCCCCGCCGGGATCGAGTCCCGCCAGCGCGGGGCGGATGACCTTGAGCGCCACCTCGCGCCCGATGACGCTGTCCTTGGCGAGGTAGACCTCACCCATGGCGCCGTGGCCGAGGAGCCGGAGGATCTCGAACTTGCCGATGCGATCGGGCATTTCAGCAGGCTAGCAGCGCGCGCAGAAGTGTGGGGGCGCGGGCCATTCGGCAAGAAAATGAAAGGCGCGATCCCAGGCTTCTTCCGGCCCATGAAAGGCCGCGAGGTGCGCGGACAAGGCCCGCAACGCGTGAAGGCCCTCGGGATTTTCCGGCAAGGGCAGCATTGGGATGGGTGTTCCGATGGCGCGGCGCAGCGCGTCCCGGAGCGCGTCCAGCAGCGGACTGCCCACGGCGAGACGGAGCGGCGCGACCTCCATCCGCGCGGGCGGTTCCGCGTCGGGCCACACGAGCGTTTCGGGCGCGCGGAAGGTGGCCTCGAAGCGCGCGTCGTCCCAATCGGAAAGGAAGCCACGCAATTCGGCCGCCTCCATCGGGCCGAGGAAGGCCGGGCCGGGGCGGCCCTCCGCCGCGCGCCCCGGTAGGCGCTTGGCGAGCATGGGCTTGTCGGCGAGCCAGGGCAGGGAGGCGTCCAGGGCCGCGCTCACCGCGCCGATGCGACGGCGCTGCGTCGTGAGCGCCCGCGCCAGATCCGTCTCCGGAAGCGGCAACAGCGCCGCGAGGTTGATCGCCGCGTCACCGCATTCCCAGGCCCTGAGCGCGTCGCGCAGATGCGCGGGTTCGCGGCCCAGGATGGCGACGGCCGGCAGGCCGTGGGCGCGGGTGCGCTCCACGAGGATCAGCGGTCCGCCATCTCCGGAGAGCCGCGAGCCGCCCAGTTCCGCGGCCAGACGCAGCGAAGCCAAGCTCGAGGAGGCCTGGCTCAAGGGGCGTCCCTCATCCCAGGCGTTCCACCAGGCGTTCGCGATGCTTGCCAAGGTAGGAGGCGGCGATCTCCAACCCGGCGCGGAACACGAACAGCATGAGCAGCACCGAAACGGCCATCCCCGGCAGCAGCCAGCCGGGCGCGGCCCAGGCGAGCAGCGCGAAGAGCCCGCCGAAGAGGCCCGCGCAGCCGAGGCTCGTGCCCATGGAGAGCAGGATCATGGGCAGCGGCATGCCGCCGCTTCCGAGTTTCTTGCGTGAGAGCGGACGCGGCATGGCGATGGAACTCACGAGTCCCACCGCGCCCATGGCCAGCGCGCAGCTCGCGAACAGGCAGAGTCCCGCCGGGAGTTGCGCCGTGATCCCCGGCCCGCCGAAGAAGGCGAGGAGCAGCGCGAGGAGCGCCCCTTGCAGACCCATGAAGAGGCCGTAGCCGAGGCTCTTCCCGAACAGCAGTTCCTTGGGCGCGATGGGCAGCAGGAGCAGGCCCTTCACCGCGCCTTGATCCAGCCCGAACATGTTGAAGAGGAGTTGCGCCGCGCCGAAGGCGAGGTAGACGAAGGCCCCGGGCACCGCCCAGACGGCCGTCCCGCCCGCGCGGGCCATGGGTCCTTTGATGAGCACCACGGCGATGACGGGGATGAGGAACGCGAAGCGGCCGATCATGCTGCCCATGAGCGTGCGCCACTGGAGCCGCGCGAGGCCGTGGGCCGGGCGCGCGAAGGACCAGAGCTTCGCCTGTCCCGCGCTGACCGCGAGGCTCTGCGTCTCCTGGACGGTCTCGCGCCAGAGCAGGCGCGCCGCGAGCCACGCGAGCAGCGCGGCGAGCGCCAGCGCCGGAAGCTGGCGGAGCGTGGCGGAGAGCAGGTTCGGTTCCGCGAGCCCGAGCGCGCTCTGGGTGGCGGGAAGGGCGATGGCGGCCTGTTGGAGCCGCAGCACCACGGCGCGGAGCTTCGCTTCATCGGGCGTCGCGGCCTGGCTCACCGCCTGGACTCTGGCGGGCGCGTCCTTCCGGCCGCGCGACGAAGCCTTGGGGCCGAAGGAGCCCATCGCCACCGATCCGATCCACACGAGACCGAGCAGCACGAAGAGCGCCGTCTTCATGTGGCGCAGCAGGGCCGACGCGAGTCCGCCGACGAGGAGCTGCACCGCCAGCAGCGTCAGCATGGAGGCGAGCAGGAGCGTCGCAACGAAGAGGAAGCGGGTCGGCACGGCGATCATCAGCCCGAGCGCGAGCGAGCCCATCGCGAGCGTGAACATCAGGGTCATCAGATCGCCGAGGCCCGCCACCAGTTCCGCGGCGAAGATCCGCATCCGGCTGAGGGGGAAGCCCCGCAGGCGTTCCCAATCCAGCGCCCTCGCGCCCCCGAGGACGCCGCCCAGCAGGCCGCCGCCCACGGCCAGGGCGGTGAAGATCGCGCCGATCGCGGCGGACCCCCACGGCGAATCCACATGGCGCCCCAGCGCGAAGCCCGCGACGCCGAGCCCGAAGGTCGTGGGGACTAGCGCGAAGAAGCCGAGGGACACCGCCGCGATCACCAGCCCCACCACCCCGTTCCGCCCCATCTCGCGGATCGCCCGGTTCCAGCCCGTCTGGAAATGAGCGATGAGCAGCGCGCGAAGCGGG
>CAZKIM010000088.1:0-8185 GCA_964552855.1 uncultured Solibacteraceae bacterium
GGCGATCCGGTGGCGAGCGCCTCGGCGTCAATTTCGATCCAGACATCCGGCCGGGCCGAGACCGCTCCGATCTCATCCAGCAACTCGTAGGTCATCCCGAACTCCGCGCGGCGCACGGCGGCGCTGGCGTGGAAGGCCACGCGAGCGGGCTGCCCCGGCTTCGCGGGCGCCACGCCCCTGAACACGAAGGTGAGCGGCACGGTCTTCGTCACGCCACGGATCGTGAGCGATCCCTCCATCACCCACCCCTTCCCGGAGCGGTGGATGCCCCGCCCCTGGTAGGTCATCGCGGGAAATTTCGCAGCCTCGAAAAAATGATCACTGCGCAGATCCTCATCCCGGACGCTGTTCTGGGTGCTCACGCTCGGCACCGCGATGGACACATCCACCGCGCAGGCAGCCAGATCCTTCGATACCGTGATCGTCCCGCGGATCGTGTCGAAGCGGCCCCGCACCATGCCCACCACCAGGTGCTGCGCGGCGAACGAGGCGAAGGTGTGGGGCGGATCGAGCGCGTAGACGCCCGGCGGCGGCAAGGCCTGGGGAGTGGCGGCCGGAGCCGGAAAGGCCGCCAAGGCCAGCGCCGCCACCAGGAGCGTTCTCACGACGAAGGCGTTGCCTTTCGACTGATCCATGGAGATTCCTCCCGGGTGTTCGAAGGGAAGGGGCTAGATGCCGAGCATCGCGTCGTAGGCCGCATAGACTTCCTTGGTCAGCTCGCCCGACTTGGGGTTACCCCAGTCATGCATCCATTCGGAGACGAGCGGCATCCAGGTGATGGGCACGACGCCCGCCTGGATCATCCGCTCGATGCCGTATTCATGGGCGGGCGGCGACGCGTCCCCGCCCGCATCCATCAACCCGTAGACCTCGTAGCCGTCCCGCAACGCATGGAGCGCCGTGTAGGCGAAGCACATGCTCGTCCACAGCCCCGAGACGACGAGCTTCTTCCGCTTCGAAGCCGCGACGGCGGCGCGCACCGGCTCGTCCTCGAACGCGTCGAAGCCCGGTACTTGACGGGCGATCACCTTGGCCGCCGGAAGCAGGTCCACGAAGACCGGAAGGAAGTCCCCGTTCCCTTCCGGCCAAGTGGAGGTGAGAACCACGGGCACGCCAAGGATCTTCGCCGCTTTGGCGGCTGCGAGGGCGCTGCCGAGGATGGCGGTGCGGTCGCCGGACTCCACGCCCTTGAACATGGCCGGTTGGTAGTCCACGAGGAGCAGCGTGCTGTTCGTGGCGGACAGGAGGTCCAGCACCGGGCTGCTCATGGGGCCAGCCCGATCTGCTTCATGAAGGACTGGTTGTCCCAGAAGAGGAATTCCTCATCCATGAGCCCGTTCTTCCAGTGGCCTACGGTGCACATGGGGAGCTTGAAGGCCTTGCCGGTGGGCGCGATCGTCTTCCCATCGCCGATGGGCATGGGTTTTGTGAAGGTGCCTTCCATCACGCCGATGACGCTCGTCCATTCGCCCACCGCGGTCCGCACCGGGTGGACCTTGATGTGGGTGTCCGGGGCGAAGACGAACATCGGCTTCAGCTCCGCGATATGGGCCTCCAGCCCCTTCGTCGTGTGCCCATCCGGGTAGTGGACGAGGATGTCCGGCGCGTGGCTTTCCTTGAAGCGGTCCCAGCGCTGGTTCGAATACACCTCGAAATCCAGCGTGTCGAACTTGGCCAAGCGGGCCTTGGCCAGCTTTCCCGCGAAGGCCGACCGCGAAGCGGCTGGTTCCTGGGCCGCCAAGGCCGCGGGAAGCAACGCGCCCACCGTCAGGGCGAGGGCAAGGCGACGGAGCGAGATCAGGGTCGTCATGGAACACTTCCTTTCCATTGGGGGTGAAAGGACACGGGCCTCGGAAGCTTGGGTCCGGGGGGGGGACTGGAAGTCGCCACTTTATTTCTTTGACGGCCTCCACCCTATCCGGGCGTCTTCCGATTCGCCGTTTTTCCGCCAAACTGGAGCGATGCCGCATGGGATGGACCGCTTCTTTTCAAGCCCGGATGGGCGGCTCTTCGCCTGCTTTCCGGGAGCGGAGGAGCGACCCGGACAGCGGCACATGGCCGAAGCCGTGGCGGATGCCATCGCGGCGGGCACGGCCCAGGCGCGGGCCTGGAAAGACGCGGGCGCGGACAAGGATGCCAAGCCCCCGGCGGTGATCCAGGCCATCGAGGCGGGCACGGGCACGGGCAAGTCGCTCGGCTATCTCATCCCGGCGCTGGCTTCCGGCCGCGCGCCGGTGATCGTCGCCACGCGCACGAAAAATTTGCAGCGGCAGTTGCTGGAAGAGGATCTGCCCCGCGCCATCGGCATCCTCGGCAAGCCCGCCAAGGCCGTGCTGGCGAAGGGCCGCTCCAACTACCTCTGCCTCGCCGCGTGGGAACAGGCTCAAGTTCACCCACCTTCGGAAGTATCCAAAGGCGACTACGGATTGTGGATGGCGCTGCCCCAGTGGGCGGAGCGCACGACCACCGGCGACCGCGAAGAGCTCGGCCCCTTTGGCGAAGGCGAGTCGCCGCTCTGGGACAAGCTGAACGCGCGGGCGGAGCGCTGCACGGGGCGGCAGTGTCCGCACTACGAGCAGTGCCACCTCGTGAAGCTGCGACAAGAAGTCGCAGAAGCCGACCTCGTCATCGTCAACCACGCGCTGCTGCTGGCGGATCGCAAGCTGCGGGAATCGGCCTTCGGTCAGGTGCTCCCGGACGCGCCGGTGCTGATCCTGGATGAAGCGCACGATCTCGAAGAGCAGCTCACCGAAGGCTTCGCGGAAAGCTGGTCCACCCGCGCCATGCGGATGCTGTTCTCCGACCTGGACGCCTCCCTCGGCGCGGCGGAAGGCGGCGATCTGGAGGCGCGACTTCTCTTGTGGGAAGCGACCTGGGAGGAGCTGCTCGCGCTGCTGCCGCCAGACAACGGCACCTACCCGCTGCACCCGGACAAGCTGCCGTTGCGCGAACTCGCTGGCGCCGTGGGCGCATGGGTGGAGACCGGCAGCGGCGTGCTGGGCGCGTTGAAGAGCCTCGCCTCCAAAGCCGAGGAGAAGGATCTGTCCTGGGCCAAGCTCGCGGAGCGCTGCGGCCAGGCCTTCTCGCGCATGGAGCAAATATTTGCCCAGCCCGACGGCTGGGTGAGCACGATCACGCGGGAAAGCGCAGGCGTGATCCACTTCAAATCCAACCCCATTGATGTGCGCGCCTTCTTCCACCAGCACCTGCGCATGGGCTTCGAAAGCCTCGTGCTCACCAGCGCGACCCTGCGGGATGGCAAGGGCTTCAATGGCCTCGGCCTGCGGCTGGGCCTTTCGCACGACGAAGTGGATCGCGGCCTCGCGGTGGACAGCCCCTTTGATTTCGAGCGCCAAGGGCTGCTCTTCGTACCGCCGGGCCTGCCCGAGCGCCGGGCGTCAGCCGGAGGCATCGGCGACCCGGCCTGGGTCGAGGCGTCGCTGGAGGCGATTCAGCGCCTCATCGCGGCGTCGCGCGGGCGCGCCCTCGTGCTGTTCACGAGCCGCAAGATGCTGAGCGCGTTCAGGCCACGGCTCGAATCAGCCTTGCCCCAGATCACCTTCTTTGTCCAAGGCGATGGCCTCACCCGCAACCAGTTGCTGAACCGCTTCCGCACCGCGCCGGACGCGGCGCTGCTGGGTCTCGCTAGTTTCTGGCAAGGGGTGGATCTGCCCGGCGACGCGCTGCGCCTCGTCATCGTGACGGCCTTGCCCTTCGCGCCCCCTGACGATCCCGTCCTCGCCGCGCGCATCCGCGAAGCCGACGCGAAGCAGGAGGGCCTCGGCTTTCGCGGCATCCAGCTCCCGCAGATGACGCTGAAGCTGAAGCAGGGCCTCGGTCGCCTCATCCGCACGCGCCAGGATCAAGGCGTCGTCGCGCTGCTGGACCCGCGCATCCTCCTCCCCCGCGAAGACCCCAACGGCAAACGCTACGCGGCTCAAGTCCGCGCCAGCCTGCCGCCCTTCCCCCTGAGCCGGGAGTGGGAGCGGGTGGAAGGCTTTCTGGAAGCGCTATGAAGGCATCCCTTTTGCTCAGGGCTTAGAATGGACCTGATGCGCCGACACGCCCGGAACTTCGCCCTCGTGGCCGCAGCCCTGCCCCTGGCGGCGGGACACCCGCGCCATGCGTCCCAGAAGACCTACATCTACACCTACCTGGACGCCAACGGGCACTTGGTCATCAACAACCTGCCCCCCAGCTACATGCAGGGGCGCGGCCTGCGGCTCCAGAAGGTGAGCGTGGGCATGGTGAAGCTCGCCATCACGAAGACCGAGATGGCGAAGGTCATCCGCAGCCCCGAAATGCTCGCCATGGTGGATGAGATCGCGGCGGCCAACGGCGTGGACACCTACCTGGCCCGCGCCATCATCCAGGCGGAAAGCGCCTTCAACTACCGGGCGCGGAGCCATGTGGGCGCCATCGGCCTCATGCAGCTCATGCCCGCCACCGCTGAGCGCTTCGGCGTGCTCGACCCCTTCGACCCGCGTCAGAACATCAACGGCGGTTGCAAGTACCTGAAGTGGCTCACCGACTACTTCAACGGCAACCTCACCAAAGTCATCGCGGCCTACAACGCGGGCGAGACCGCCGTGCAGCGCTACAACGGCGTGCCGCCCTACAAGGAGACCCGGGCCTATGTGCCCAAGGTGCTCGACCTCTACAATCGCAAAGCCGTGCAGCCCGATCAGAACGATGCTGGTGCCATGGCGCTCCTGAAGAAGGGCCGCGGCGGCTTCGAAGTGGACGACAAGGGCGCGGCGCCGGATGAAAAGCCCGTGCTCGTCGGCAACACCCGCATCTACCAATGGGTGGACGCTTCCGGCCGCCTCAAGATCAGCGATGCCCCGCCCCCCAAAGGCACCCCCGGCGTGAAGGTGTTCGGCGGGCGGGACTAGGAACGCGGTTCTCAGCTTTTCCGCTCAACATCAAAAGGGGGGATCCGAAGATCCCCCCTTCCGCCCTTGCTTCCACTTCTTCCGGTCAGTTCATGGTGCGCCTTGGATTGGGTTAGAACCGGAATCCCATATCCAAGGTGTAGGAACGGCCAGCGGCGTAATTCGTGGCGCTGGTGGCCGTGCCATAGGCTGGGCCATAGACCCAGGGGCTGGTGACACCCGTGCCGGGGGCGCCGGTCGCAGAGGCGCTGATGGTGTTCCAGCTGGCCTGCTGCTGATGGTTGAACACATTGTAGGCGACGAACTTCACGAAGCCGTTCACCGGGTGCTTGGCGACACTGAACAGCTCCCATTCCTGCGTCAGCGCCAGATCCAACGAGGCGAGAGCCGGAAGCACCTTGCCACCGCGGATGCCATCCTTGTACTGGGTCGCCGTGGTCCCGAACTGAGGATCCAGGCCGGGGTTAAGACGCCCACGGGTGATGGTGCGGGTGTCGCTGTAGTGGGAACCGGAGTTGAAGGAATAGACCACACCCACCGTCGTGGTTCCGAGCTTGGAGTGGTAGGCGCGATCCGCCTCCCACCGCATGCGGATGGGCATATGACCGGCCAGGTAACCGTAGGGCGCCGTCACGGAGTTGCTGTACATCACGACGCCGTTCTGGGTGGTGAAGTTCTCCAGGCCCTCGCCACGGGCGGGGGTGTTGCTGCCTTCACCCTCGTAGTTGCCTTCCAGCTTGCTCCAGGTGATGTGGCCGGTGACGAACCAATCGCCGCGGGTGAGCTGAGCCGCGAACTCCAGGCCCTGGTACTTGCGGGTGGCTTGGCTGCTGTTGTACCAAACCTTCAAGTAGGGCGTGCTGCCATCCGGAGCCGTGACGGTTCCGTCGTTACCGACGCGGTAGTCAATGAGGTCATGCCACTTCTTCGAAACCGCGGTGAGGCTGAGGAAGCCCTGGCCGATGTTCGGGTTGTTGAAGGAATAGGCCGCCTGCAACTGGTACTCGTCCACGGATGGCGCCTTCAGATCGTTGCTGAGGCGCACATTGATGGCCGGATTGTTGTAGTAGGTGATGGTGCTGAAGTCGTAATTGCTCAGGTCGTAGATGACGCTGTAGGGCTGCGCACCCCCGGGCCCGATGTAGGGGTGATCAATCTCGGTCGGGTTGCCCTGGTTGGTCACCTGGTTGACGATGCCATCCTGCACCTTGGCGTTGTAGCGGGCGTAGGAAGCGCCGAGCACCCAGCGACCATCGCCGAGGAGGTCATACTTCATGCCGAGACGGGGTGAAAATCCCGAAGCGCCCGCGGAGCGGTTGCCTTGGTCGTTCACAGCCTTGTAGCGATCGAAGCGCATGCCGAGCTGGAGCGCCAGGTGCTCGTTCACGGCCCATTTGTCGTTGGCGTAGAACCCAAGGCTTTCATTCGTGGCTTCACCGGAAGCGCTCTGGTAGGTCCAGACATCCACGCCTGTAGCCGTCTGAGCCCCCAAGTTCACGCCGACGGTGCCGAAGATCATCCCGGTCACCGTCTGCTCGTTCCTGGCCTTGGAAGTGTCCTTGCGGTAGTCCACGCCGAAATCAATCTGGTGGGTTCCCGCCTTGTCCACGAACAGCGTGCCCTTCGCCCCCGCCGTTTTGTTGTTGCGGTTGTCGCCGCCGTCATTGGAATTGAAGATGCCGTTGTTGTAGAAGAAGCCTCGCGTGTAGTCGTAGATCGGGCTGACGCCCGCCAAAGTGGCGCCCGCAGAGAGTCGCTGCTTCTTGGCGCCGACACGGACATCCGTCGTGAAGTTCGAGGTCCAGATGCCACGCCAGTCCAGGTTCCAATATTCACTGGTGTTGGTCTGTGGAACCAAGGCCGCCAATTCACCCGCCGAATAGTTGCGGTTGCCCTGGGCGTTCTGGCTATTCGCGAACGAGGCGATGAGGGTGTGATTCTCGTTGATCGCGTAGGTCAACTTGAACTGACGGCGGATCTCATTCAGTGAAGTTGTGTAAGCCGCACCTGCGCCATTAGTACCGGGAGCACTGTTGCCACTGATCGCACCGGTACCCGTGGTCTGGGTCCGGTAAAAGGCCCCGAAGAACCAGAGCTTGTCCTTGATGATCGGTCCGCCCACGGTGAGCGTCTTGATCTCGCCGAGCTTGTTCTGGATGGCGTTGCGATCCTGGAGGGGCACGACCGCGTTCCAAGCCGGATTCTGGAGCGCCCAGCGCAGCTGACCGTGGAATTCGTTGCTTCCAGACTTGGTGACGGCATTGATGACGCCGCCATCCACATCGCCATACTCCGCCGAGATAGCGCCGGTGATGACCTGGAGTTCTTCCATGGCATCGTTGATGAGCTGAACGCCTCCGTTGTTGTAAGCGTTGTCGGCGATGTTCTGGCCGTCCACTAGGTAGGAGTTGCCGCTGGTCATGGCGCCGCGGATCTGCACGCGGCCACCCACGCCACTCGTCACACCCGGCGTCAGCAGCGCGACCGCATCGAGGGTTCGTCCGGTCGGGATGGTATCAATGCGGCTGAGGTCGTAGTTCGCGGCGGTTTTGGGGTCCGTCTTGTCCACAAGGGGGCTGGCGGTGCCGACGACTTCAACGGTGGTCTCCTGGTTCTTGGGGAGGATCACGCGCGGCTGGTAGTTCTGGTCAATGCCGAGCACCTGGACGAACTTGCTCGTCTGGTAACCGTCCTTGACGAACTCCAGGGTGTAGGTCCCGGGAGGCAGAAGGCGCGTCACGAAGTTGCCGCCGGAGTCGCTGGCGATCAGACGAGCGCCCTGGAGACTGGGCGAGGTGAGGCGGATCTGCACCCCAGAGATGGCGGCCCCGGTGGAATCCACCACCTGGCCGGTGACGCTGGCGGTCTGGGTGCCCTGGGCGAAGGCGACCGCAGGACCGGCGGCGAGGAGGGCCGCGACGCGGCCGACACGGAAGAGTGTGTGCTTCAAGGCAATGTCTCCTTTGGAAGGGGCCTCGAATGAGGAGTGTTAAGAATCGGAAAGGTTCCGATTGTCCGAAAAGTTTAGAAATTGTCATGTAGAAAGTCCAAGCAAAAATACAATCTTGTGACACATTTTATCCAATGTGTTTGTTTCTAAGCGGTTGCATAGCGAAGTAAACCCTCGCAAATGATTGGTGTGCCATATAATAATGGCTATTCACCCCAACTCAAGCGCTATGGATGGGCCATTTAAGCCCTGATCCTCCGCCTTTCCTGCGAATCCCCCGAACCTTCTCAGCCCTTGGCTTCGGCGTCCAGGGCGATGGCGGCTTCTTCGAAGGCGGGGC
>CAZKIM010000089.1:0-1826 GCA_964552855.1 uncultured Solibacteraceae bacterium
CTGTCCTTCGAGGATGGTCTCGCGCTCTACGCCACCAAAGACCTGGTGGGCCTCGGCGCCATGGCGCACCATCAGCGGCTCAAGCGCCACGGGCTCAAGACCTTCTTCGTCCAGAGCCGCCGCCTCAGCTACACGAACATCTGCTACACCCAGTGCCAGTTCTGCGCTTTCCAGGCCAAACCCGGCGATCCCCGCGCCTATGTGCTCAGCGCCGACGACATTGTGAAGGACCTCGCGGACCCGAAGAACCGCGGCGTGCGCGAGCTGCACATGGTGGCGGGGCACTATCCGAAGCTGAAGATCGAGTACTTCGAGGATCTCTTCCGCAAGATCAAATCGAATTTCCCGGACCTGCACCTCAAGGTCTTCACCATGGTGGAAATGGGCTATTACGCGAAGAACAGCGGCCTCAGCGTGGAGGACTTCCTGGATCGCTGCGTGGCGGCGGGGCTCGAAAGCTGCCCCGGCGGCGGCGCGGAAATCTTCGATGCCGAGATCCGCGAGAAGATCTGCATCGGCAAGAAGGACGCGAACATCTGGCTGGAGAACGCCGCCATCTGTCACGCCAAGGGCGTGCCCACCAACTGCACGATGCTCTATGGGCACATCGAGGAACCGAAGCATCGCGTGGATCACCTGCTCCGCCTGCGTGAATTGCAGGACCGCTCCATCGCCGGCGGCAAAGCGCGTTTTCTCGCCTACATCCCCCTCGCCTACCAGAACGAGGACAACGATCTGAGCCGCACCTACGCCATCCCCGAAACGACCGGCGCGATGGACCTGCGCGAAATCGCGGTGGCGCGCCTGCTCCTGGACAACATTGAGCACATCAAGGCCTATTGGGTGATGATCTCGCCCGGCCTCGCCCAGGTCGCGCTCAGCTTCGGCGCGAACGACCTGGACGGCACCATCATCGAAGAGGAGATCGCGCACCGCGCGGGCGCCAAGAGCCCGCAGGGCCTCGCGAAATCCGAACTGGCGCGCCTCATCCGCGAGGCCGGATTCCAGCCCATGGAGCGAGACAACCTCTACCGCGAATACGAGGTCGAGGCTCCGGCCTCCGTTTGATGGAAACCAAGACGAGCTTGCGGAAGGAGCTGCGCGCGTTGCGCGAGACGCTTCCCGGGCCGGAGCGGATGATGAAGGAAGCCGCCATCCGCGCGCGGCTGCTGAAGTTCTGTGTAGATCGCCACCTCACGCGCATCGGCCTCTTCGCGCCCTTCCGGGGCGAAGTGGATCTCATGCCCGCCGTCGCGGCGCGACCGGACTGGCTCTGGTACTTTCCGCGCGTCATCACGGACCGCCCGCCGCGACTCTCCTGGGGCGCGGAGCCGCTGGAATCCGGCCGCTTCGGCATCCTCGAACCCAGCTTCGCGCAGGCGCTGATGCCGCCCGTGCAGCTTCTGCTCGTGCCCTGCCTCGCCTTCGATGGCGATGGATACCGTCTGGGTTATGGTGGCGGCTTCTACGACGCGCTGCTGGAGCATCTGCCAGAAGAAGTGCTGACCCTCGCCGTCGCCTTCGAGTTCCAGGGGGTGATGGACCTTCCGCGGGAGCCCCAGGACATCCCGGTTCAAGGTGTGGTGACGGAATCAGGGGTGCGTTGGTTCGATGGCGACTAGGAAGGCCGCCAGAGCTTGCGGATAGGCCTTCATCTCTTCCGCGTAGACCCTCGCCTGCAGCGCTTCCGGCGTGTCGCCGCCCAGCACTGGCACTCGCCGTTCCAGCAACACGCGGCCGTGGTCGAATTCGTTGTCCACCACATGCACGGTGCATCCGCTTTCCGCCTCGCCCGCGGCGATCACCGCCCGGTGCACATGCATGCC
>CAZKIM010000089.1:1926-4454 GCA_964552855.1 uncultured Solibacteraceae bacterium
TCGCCGTTCACGCGCCCTTCCCGGCACGCGCGCACGAGATTCAGCGCGTTGCCGCCGGTCCCTGAGATGAAGAAGGCCAGCTTGGTCATGGCACCGCCGTGAGCACCGCCACATCCACGATGTCCTGGGCGCTGCAGCCCCGGGACAGGTCGCTGGCGGGATGGGCGAGGCCCTGGAGGAGCGGCCCGATGGCGGACGCGCCGCCGAGGCGCTCGGTCAGCTTGTAGCCGATGTTGCCCGCATCCAATCCGGGGAAGACGAGCACATTCGCCCTTCCCGCCACGGCGGAGCCGGGCGATTTGCTGGCGCCGATCGAAGGCACGAGAGCGGCGTCCGCCTGGAGTTCACCATCCACCGCGAGCTCCGGCGCGCGTTGGTGGAGTATGCGGACGGCCTCCCGCACCGTTTCCACCCGGGGATGCTCAGCCGATCCTTTGGTGGAGAAACTCAGCATCGCCACTCGGGGCTCGGCCGAAAGCAGGCGTCGGCAGTTGCCCGCGGCGGCCAGCGCGATGTCCGCGAGTTGCTCGGGTGTGGGATCCGGCACCACCGCGCAGTCGGAAAAGATCATCGCGCCTTGCTCACCGAAAGACGGGTCGGGGTGAACCATCAGGAAGTAGCCCGACACGGTGCGGAGGTGCGGCGCGACGCCGAGGCACTGGAGGCAGGCCCGCACCAGATCAGCCGTGGTACTCACCGCGCCGCCCACGAGGCCATCCGCCTCGCCGGTCGCCACCAGCATCCCCGCGAACCAGAGCGGGTGATCCATGGCCTCCAGGGCCGCGGCTTCGGAGATTCCCTTCTCCTTGCGTCGCTCGTAAAAGGCCCCGGCCAATTCGTAGCGGTCCACATCCTTCAGCGGGTCGCGAAGACTGGCGCGACTGAGATCAAGCTCCAGGGCCTTCGCCCGTTGGCGGATGTCCGATTCCTCACCGAGGAGCGTGAGACGACAGATCCCATCCCGAAGCAACGCGTGCGCCGCGTGGAGCGTGCGATCGTCGGCCCCGGATGGCAGCACCAGATGCCGATGCGCGGCCCGCGCGCGGTCCAGCAGGCGGCCCATCCAAAGGTCGTGGTTGGGGTTCACCGCTTGCCCCGGCGTGGAACTTCCGGATCCGCGAGGAAATCCAGCGGTTCCTGCCCGGTGCTTTTGCGGAAGAGTTCGCCCATGCTCGGCGCGCCCGCGATGGATTCATCCAGATACAGACTCTCCACCCGGTGCATGGGGACGAAGCGCGTGCCGATGCTGGCGTGCTCGGGGGCGCCTTGGCGGATGGTGGCGAGGTTCTCTTCCCAAGAGCCCAATTCCATCCCCCGGACCGCGATGCCCGCGGCTTCAAGACCAATCAGCCGTCCCCACACCCGCTCCCGGGGATTCACCGCCACGAGCACCACGAGCTGACCACGGTTGAAGGGAAAGGAGAGCGGCATGGCGAGCTCCTAAAGCAGCGGCGAAAGCCAGGACCAGGTCCGCGCTCCGGGCTTGCCGGGCAGCATCTTTCGCACCTGGTCCGCATCCTGGAGCTTCCAACCGAGGCCCACGCGCTCCAGGGTGGACTGGAACACGGTGGTGCCGCCCGGCGCGTCCACGCCGAGCCGCTCGGGCAGGCGGAGCCCTGAGTTGGCGCGGGTCTGGACGAGCGTCTTGAGGTCCTCGGGCAGTTCCCAACGCACCCGATAATCCACCTGGCACAGCACCGGTCCGTTGTAGTCCCGGGCGGGCGTCACGCCTTCCACCCCGACAAGAACGAGGCGGCCCATGGCGAGGCGGAGGCCGTGGCTTTCCATCTGCCCGTAGCGCAGGGCGAAGGGCGTCCAGCCATCCTTCTTCCACCAGCCCATGGCCTCGAGTTGCAGGCGACGGTTGGCGTCCTTGCCGGGTTCGGGCAGATAGCCCTCCAGCCGCCGCGGGAAAGCCAATTCCGCTTCCAGGATGAGACGAGCATGGAAACGGAAAAGTCCCGGAGCGGGATTCTGGGCTTCGAAGAAACCCTCGCCCGGCTTCCAGCTGCGGGAGGCGAGATCCGGCCCGTAGCGGAGTCCGAGCTTCCACCCGAGTGCCGCCGCCGCCAGCCACACCAGCAGGTAGAGACGAGTCCGGGCGCGGCGGGAGAGAGGGAAGATCATCCTTCCATCCTAGAAGCCGGGAACCCGAGCCGCCACAAGCAGTGGCTCCGAGGACTTTTCCTTGAAGGGCGTGGCCGTCTTCGTCAAAATGGATGGTTGAGCGCCATCTTAGCTCAGTTGGTAGAGCATCGGATTCGTAACCCGAAGGTCACCAGTTCAACTCTGGTAGATGGCTCCACTACGAACGAAGGCCCCGCATTTTGGGGCCTTCGTTCGTAGTGGGTGGTTCCAGAGTTGAACTGGTGAGTGGGCTTGCGGAGACAGTCCAGTGGACTGTCAGGAGCAAGACCGGCGTGGCGCAGCCGCGCAGTTCAACTCTGGTAGATGGCTCCACTACGAACGAAGACCCCGCATTTTGGGGCCTTCGTTCGTAGTGGGTGGTTCCAGAGTTGAACTGGTGA
>CAZKIM010000089.1:4554-8168 GCA_964552855.1 uncultured Solibacteraceae bacterium
AGTGGACTGTCGGGAGCAAGACCGGCGCGGCGCAGCCGCGTAGTTCAACTCTGGCGCTCGGCCCTCACTTCTCAAACCCATCCGGCAGCGTGATGTCCAGGTTCTTCACGCAGAAGGCCCAGGCGTCGGACAGCTCATCCAGGGACTTGGAGGTGGGCTTGCCGGCGCCATGGCCCGCGTCGGTCTCGATGCGGATGAGCACGGGCGCGGGACCAGCCTGATCGGCCTGGATGGTCGCGGCGTACTTGAAGCTGTGGGCGGGCACGACGCGGTCATCGTGATCGCCGGTGAAGATGAGCGTCGGCGGATACTTCACGCCGGGCTTCAGGTTATGGATCGGGCTGTACTTGAACAGCGTTTCGAAGCCATCCTTCGTATCGCTGCTGCCGTAGTCGCTCTCCCAGGCCCAGCCGATGGTGAACTTCTGGAAGCGGAGCATGTCCATCACGCCCACCTGGGGCAGGCAGACGCCGAAGAGATCCGGCCGTTGGGCCTCACAGGCGCCGATGAGCAGGCCGCCGTTGGAACCGCCCTGGATGGCCAGCTTGGGGGTGCAGGTGTACTTGTTCGCGATGAGCCATTCCGCCGCGGCGATGAAGTCGTCGAAGACATTCTGCTTGTTCTTCAGGCGGCCCGCGTCGTGCCAGGCGTTGCCGTATTCGCCGCCGCCCCGCAGGTTGGCCTGGGCGTAGACGCCGCCCATCTCCATCCACACGAGCCGACTCACGGAGAAGGCGGGCGTGAGACTGATGTCGAAGCCGCCGTATCCGTAGAGCAGTGTGGGGTTCTGGCCATCCAGCTTCACGCCCTTCTTGGCCGTGATGAACATCGGAATCTTCGTGCCGTCCTTGGAGGGGTAGAAGACCTGCTTCGTCTCGAAGTCATCGGGGTTGAAGGCGAGCTTGGGCCGGTGCCAGAGCGTCTGCTTGCCGGTGCGGAGGTCGTAGCGGTAGATGGAACCGGGATCGTTGAAGCTCGTGTAGCTGTAGTAGATCGCCCGGCTCTTCCGGCGTCCCGAGAAGGCGACGGAGCCCAGGCCCGGCAAGGCGATCTCCTTCTGGAACGCGCCGTCGTTGCCGTAGATCTTCAGGCGCTGATGGGCGTCGGTCATCCACTGGGCGATGAAATGGCCATCCACGAGCGCGACGGATTCGAGCACCGCGGTGCCTGGGTCCTCGGGGAGGATCACCTTCCAATCCTTGGGATCGGGCTTGGCGCGTTGGATCGCCACCAGACGCTTGCGCGGCGCGCCGTTGTCGGTGAGCACATAAAAGGTGCTTCCATCGTTCGCGATCACGGAATACGACGCGTCGAACGCATCCAGGAAGGGCTCCACCTTGGAGTTGGGCTTGGAAAGATCGCGGAGGAAGATCCGATTCTTGGACTCCGTTCCCTGGGACTGATAGATGAAGAGCCAGCGCCCATCCTTGGAAGTGTCCGCGCCGAAGCCCCAGTCGGGCTGGTCGGGACGCGCGTAGACGAGGGCATCCGCCTTCTGCTCCGTGCCCAGCTCGTGGAAGTAGATCTTCTGGTTCTTGTTCACGCCGGTCAGGGCCTCGCCCGCCTTGGGCGCGTCAAACGCCGCATAGTAGAAGCCCTTGTCGTCATGCGACCAGGCAGCGCCGCTGAATTTGGACCATTCGATCTGGTCGGGCAGATCCTTGCCCGTGGCCGTGTCGCGCACCTTCCAGGTGACCCAATCGGAACCGGCCTTGGAAAGACCGTAGGCGAGGAGCTTGTCATTCCAGCTCACCGATTCGCCGTTGAGGGCCACGGTGCCCGCCTTGGAAAGCGCGTTCGGGTCGAGGAGCGCGGTGGCCTTGGCGTCCGGAGAAGTGGCGGCATAGAGCACTGCCTGGTTCTGGAGGCCATCGTTCTTGCTGAAGAACCAGCGGTGACCGCCCACCGTGAACGGCAGCGACACCTTCTCGAAGTTCCAGAGCTTTTCAAGTCGGGCTCGGATCGCCGCCTTCTGGGGGATGGCATCCAGATAGGCGCGGGTGACGGTGTTCTGGGCCTTCACCCAGGCCTTGGTCTCGGCGGAGTTGTCGTCCTCCAGCCAGCGGTAGGGGTCGGGCACCTTGGTGCCGAAGTAGTCATCCACCACCGCGTCCTTGCGGGTCGTGGGGTACTGGATCGGGCCTTGGGCGAACAGGGTCCCGGTGATGGCGAGGGTCATCAGCGCGTTCCTCATGGGTGCTCCTGGAAGCCTAGCGGGGAGCATAGCATCGTTTCGCGAGGGTAGCGCTGGACAGAACCCGCCGGGATGGTAGCCTCCCGCCAAGGAGCCCACCTTGATCGCCAGCGCCAAAAAGCTCTTCGTGCTCGACACCAATGTCCTGCTGCACGACCCGAACTCGATCTTCCACTTCCAGGAACACGATGTGGTGGTGCCCATCGTCGTGATCGAAGAGGTGGACCACTTCAAGAAGGACCAGACCGAGGTGGGCCGTAATGCGCGCACGGTCTCGCGCCTGCTGGACCGCCTGCGCGCCAAGGGCAGCCTCAGCGACGGCATCAAGCTCGATGGCGGCGGGATGCTCAAAGTGGATGTGGCCGTCCACAACCTCGACATCGGCCTGCCCAGCCTCGACAAGCACCACGCGGACAACCAGATCCTCGCCTGCGCCAAGGGCCTGCTGAAGGAGCGCAAGGAGAAGGTCGTCCTCGTCTCCAAGGACAGCAACCTCCGCATCAAGGCCGACGCGATGGGCCTCCAGGCGGAGGACTACACCACCGACATGGTGGAGATGGAAGAGCTCTACTCCGGCCACCGCGCCTGGGAAGTGGATGCCCGGGCCATGGACGCCCTGTACGAGGAGGGCCTCGAACCCGATTCCGCCCTGCGGCTCCAGCCCAACCAGTTCGTCACGCTCACGGATCACGCCAACGCCAGCCATACCGCGCTGGCGCGCATGCACGGGAGCGAAGGCCGCCTGCGCCCGCTGCACAAGTACGAAGCGCCGCCCTGGGGCATCAAGCCCCGCAACCGCGAGCAGCAATTCGCGCTCGAACTGCTCATGGATGAATCCATCCAGGTCGTCACGCTGCTCGGCAAGGCCGGCACGGGCAAGACGCTGCTGGCCATCGCGGCGGGCCTGCAGCAGGTGGTGGACGATGAGCGCTACCACAAGCTGCTCGTGAGCCGCCCCGTCATGCCCATGGGCCGCGACCTCGGCTACCTGCCGGGCGATGTGGACGAGAAGCTGCGGCCCTACATGCAGCCCATCTACGACAACCTGGAATTCATCGTCGCCGCCAACATGGAGCTCCGCCGCCGCACGACCATGACTGCGGGCCAGCTGGAAGAGGCCGGTTACCTGAGCGTCGAGCCCCTCACCTACATCCGAGGCCGTTCGATCCCGCAGCAGTACCTCATCGTGGACGAGGCCCAGAACCTCACGCCCCACGAGGTCAAGACCATCCTCACCCGCGCCGGCGAAGGCACGAAGGTGGTGCTCACGGGCGATCCCCACCAGATTGACAACCCCTATGTGGATGCCTCGACCAACGGCCTGAGCTTCCTGGCGGAGCACTTCAAGCACCTGGACATCGCGGGCCACATCACGCTCATGAAGGGCGAGCGCTCCAAGCTCGCCGAGCTGGCCAGCAAT
>CAZKIM010000090.1:0-6738 GCA_964552855.1 uncultured Solibacteraceae bacterium
ACCAATTCCGGCAGCCATTCGGAGGCGACGAGGTTCGCGTAGCGTTCGGCGTCGCCCGCGAATTCCGTGGGGATGTCGTGGGCCGGAAGGAGCGTGATGTCCAGGCTCCAGCCCTTGGCTTTCAGCGCCGCGTAGGCTTCGAGCTGCCGGGATTCGGCTTCCAGATCCAGGCCGTAGCCGGTCTTGGCTTCGAGGTGGACGACACCGCGTTGATGCAACTCCTTCAAACGCGTTTCAGCCGCCTCCACCAGCTCCGCCACGGACGCGGCCCTCGTGGCGCGCACGGTTTCGCGGATGCCGCCGCCTTCCGCCGCGATCTGGGCGTAGCTCACGCCGTGCAAGCGACGGTTGAATTCCCCGCTGCGATCGCCGCCGAACACGAGGTGCGTGTGTGGGTCCACGAAGCCCGGCGTGGCCCAGGCGCCGCCGCCATCCACCCGCTCCGCGTCCTTCCATGCGGAGGGCAGGTCCGCGCGGCGCCCCATCCAGGTCACGCGGCCATCCTCCAGCACGAGTGCGGGGTCCTCGATGCGATCCACCGCCCAGGCCCGGGCCGGGTCCGGCGTCAGGAGACCGCGAAGATGAGTGAGAACGCGCGCGTGGCCCATGGCTCCAGTCTATCCTTGGACATGCCCAGCCTCCGAGCCGCCGCGATCCTCTTCGTCGCCCTGCTGACCGCCGCGCCGGTCCGCGCGCAGGCGCCCCCCATCAAACCGGGCGAAGCCTTCCTCACGATGGATGGCGACGGCAAGCTCCACGGCTGGGGCGATGTGAAGACCGAGCGTCCGCTCGGCGAGATGGCCAAGCTCGTGTGGCTGAAGATGGCTGGCGCCGACTGGGCGAGCCTGGATGTGTATTGGGATTGCCGCAACCCCGTCTGCCAGCCGCCCAAAGGCCACGGCAAAGTGGATCTGAAGAAGGCCTTCCGCGAAGACTGCGACGACGCCTTCCTTTTCTGGGCCAATTGGGAGCGGAAGGATTGGGTGGAACAGCAGGGCGAAGGCATCACCCGCATGCAGCTCGTGAGCACCTTCGCACCCTTCCTCGGCGACCGCTTGCCGAAGGACGGTCCGTTGCCGGACTTCACTCCGGAATGGATGGGGCGCGGCGATCTGCTCCGGGCCACGCCCGAGTCGTTCATGGCCTGGTTGGGCGATTCCAGCAGCCAGGGCGTCCTCACCCAGTGCCGGGAGTTCCTCACGGGCTTCTTCACCGTCACCTTCGACACCCGGAAGTGGTGGTTCAAGCCTGGCGTCTGCAGTCAGGGCACCTGGGTGCTGGCGGGCGATGGCAAAAGCCAAGCGCTGCTCTTCATCCCCATGCCCGAAACTTCCAAGGACGCCATCCAGCGCATGAAGGAAGTCCTGGGCCTCGGCAAGAAGTGAGCGGCCCGACCTGGCATCTCTACCTGCTGCGCTGCGGGGATGGGACGCTCTACTGCGGCATCGCGCTGGATGTGGAGGCGCGCCTCACCCAGCACCGGGAAGGCAAGGGCGCGAAATACACGCGGGGACGCGGGCCGCTGGAATTGATCTACAGCGAAGCGTGCGGGTCGAGGTCCGACGCGCTCATCCGCGAGCGCGAGGTGAAGCGGATGTCCCGCGTCGAAAAGCTGGCGCTGGCGCGGCGGACCTAGCGGCCCTTTTCCATCTCGGTCTGGAGATCGCGGATGGCCTGCTTCGGGTCCGGCGCCTTGAACACGGCGTTGCCGGCCACGAGCACATCGGCCCCGGCGGCGACGAGATCCTTGGCGTTCTTCAGGCCCACGCCGCCATCCACTTCGATCATGAACGGCGTCTGGCGCTCGGTGCGGAGCGCGTCCAGCCGCCGCACCTTGTCGAGGATGCGCGGGATGAAGCTCTGGCCGCCAAAGCCGGGGTTCACGCTCATGAGCAGCACGAAGTCGAAATCGCCGACGAGGTCCACCAGCGTCTCCACCGGCGTCGAAGGGTTCAGCACCACGCCC
Source organism: uncultured Solibacteraceae bacterium (assembly GCA_964552855.1). Lineage (GTDB taxonomy): Bacteria > Acidobacteriota > Holophagae > Holophagales > Holophagaceae > JAFDVN01. Next base: position 1,967 of record CAZKIM010000090.1, read on the forward strand.
GCCTTCGCGCCCGCGTCGCGGATCGCGCGCAGGGTGCGATGCAGATGGGGATCGGCTTCCTGATGGACGCTGACCCAATCCGCGCCCGCCTTCACGAACTCCACCGCGTAGCGCAAGGGTTCGACGATCATCAGATGGCAATCCAGGGGCAGCTTCGTCGCGCCGCGCAGGGCCTCCACCACGGGCATCCCGATGGTGATGTTGGGCACGAAGCGGCCGTCCATCACATCCACATGGGCGACACCCGCGCCCGCGGCCTCAAGCATCCCGAGCGCCTCGCCCAGCCGCGTGAAATCCGCCGAGAGCAGCGAAGGGGCGAGCAGGGGCTTGGCCGGGCGCAGGTCCATGGTGATCAAGTATGCCAGAGGGCGCGGGGCGACCCGCTCAGCCCAGTTCGCCCATGATCCTCACCAGACCTGCCTGGGAGGCCGCGCTCAGATCCCGCTCAACGGAGGCCGTCAGCGTGGCGCCGTCGCCTTCCAACGGGCTCTCGCCGGGGAAGACGCCGAAGGCTCGGTTGCGGCCCGCGGCTTTCGCGCGGTAGAGCGCGGCGTCGGCGAGGCTGAGCACCTGCTCCCAGGTGAGGAGATCGGTCCGCTTCGGCGCGAAGGGGAAGAGGCTGTAGCCGATGGAGCAGGTCTTGTTCAGCGTCTTCCCATCGGGCAGCGTGAACACATGGGACGCCACCTTGGCGCGGATGCGTTCGGCGAGGACGAGCGCATAGCCGCGGTCCGCGCCCCGCGCGACGAGCACGAATTCCTCCCCGCCCCAGCGGATGGCCAGGTCGTGCTTTCGAACGCTCTCGGTGAGCAGCGTCGCCAGTTGTTTGAGGATCGCGTCCCCCGCCGCGTGGCCCAAGGTGTCGTTCACCTGCTTGAAGTGGTCCAGATCCAGCAGGAGGAGCGTCAGGCTCTGCGGCACCGTGGAATCAGGCGTCCAGGAGCGCAGGATCCGTTCCGTCTCAGGCCCCATGAATTCCGCCAGGAAGCGGCGGTTGCGCAGGCCGGTGAGCGTGTCCTGCAGCGCCAGGTCTTGCAGCTTCAAGCCTGAGAGGATGCGGTCCGCCAAGGCGCGGTGGTTCTGGATGCACATCACCGGCAAGGCGATCAGGTAAAGGAGAAGCAGGAGGATGAGCAGGTGGTTGTAATCCGGGATGCCGCCCTTGAACCAGGCGAGGAGCAGCAACGAGAGCACATCCACGCCCATGTAGACCAGGTAGGCCCAGGCGCTGGGCGCCATGGTCGTGAGCGCGACCGCGTTGATGCCCGCGTGCAGGATCACGAGCAGGCCGATCTGGCCGGGGCCCAGGTAGGGCCAGGCCGCCCAGTTCATGGCGGCGAATCCCGAGGCGATCAGCAGCGCGCCGACGAAAAAGGCCCAGCCGAGTTGGTGGGCAGAGGCACGGCGGGTCCCGTTCCGTTCCCAGAATTGCAAGGCGATGCGCCCCACCAGCACCAGGCTGAGCGCGATGAAAATGGCCTTCAGGCCCGGCGCGCGCACCCAGGCGGAATCCAGAATCGCTTTCAGGATGAAGAGCAGGGGAATCAACGCCACGACCGCGCCGAAGCCGCGGCCGTACAGCTCCTTCACCAGCGCGTCCCGCAACGCCGCCTCGTAGGCGGCGTCCTCGGCGGGAAGCCGGAAGGGTCCGAGATCAGCCAACGACATGAGCGATTCCCAAACGGTATCAGGATGCTTCGGATCCGACCTTGATCTTCAGCAATCCGTCTAGTTCGGCCTTGGGCAGATCCCGAAGCCGCTCCAGCACCCGCGCCGGGCTTCCGGGCCGCAGATCTCCAGCCACGGCGCCCGCGAGACGGTCCCGGCCCGCGGCCTTGGCGCGCAGCATCGCGCCATCCGCGAAGGCCAGCACCCGCTCCCAATTCACCAGTTCGGGCCGTTCGTTGAAGAACGGATAGCGCGCGTAGCCGATGGAACAGGTCTGGGGCAGCAGGCGGCCATCGGGCAGGCGCAGCGGCTCCGAACGCAGCCGCTGGAGGAAGCGGTCGGCCAGCGGCGCGATGCTTTCGCCTTCCTGAAGCCGGGCGATGACGACGAATTCCTCGCCGCCCCAGCGCGCGAGCACATCCGATTTGCGGGCGGTGTCCCGCAGCAACTCCGCGCAGTGGCGCAGCACCGCGTCGCCCACCGCGTGGCCGTGGGTGTCGTTCACGGACTTGAACTGGTCCAGATCAATCATCAGCAGCGCCAGCGCGCCGCCTTCGGCGTCGCGAAGCGTCTGGGAGGCCTCGGTCTCCATGAATGCCTGGAGGAAGCGCCGGTTCCGCAGGCCCGTGAGGCTGTCCTGGAGCGCGGCGCGGGAATTCTGGAGGCTCAGGCTCAAGGCATCGCGGCGCAGGCGGAACTGACGCAGGATGAGAAAGCCGAGTCCCAGCGCGTAGATCGCCACCAGCAGCAGCAGATCCCACGCGCCCCAGTGGCCCTTGTCCCAGGCGAGCAGGTAGGTGAGCGCCCCGAGGATCGGCAGCATGAAGGCCAGAAAGGCCGTGGGGCTCGCGGCCATGGCGAGGATGCCCACCGACAGCACGCCCAGGTGGACGAGGGCGAGCAGCGCGATCTGCACCGGCGTGAGCGCGGGATAGACCAGCACGCTCACCACCGCGAGGCCGAGTCCCATCAGGAGCGCGCCGAAGGAGAAGCTCCACATGCGGACACGGGGCGAGGCCAGGACTTCCGGCCCCTTGAGCGCGAGCTGGGCATGCGCCCACCGCAGCACGAGGATCGCGAGAAGGAACCCGTACCAGATCAGCGCGGCGCGGTTGGTGAAGAGGGCTTCTCCCAGCACCCGCGCCAGCACGAGCAGCAGCACCAGCACGAGCGGGATGGATACGCGGCCCTGCTCGATGAGATCCCGGGCCAGCTCGGCGCGGATCTCTTCGTCGAGAAGCGGATCCGGAGGCAGGTCAGGCCCGGGTTTCATGCCTGGGCTCGCATCACGGCTCGGCGAGCTTCGCTTCCCGGCCCGCGACCCACAGGCGACCCGGTTTCACCGCCCGCAGAGCTTCCGGCGCGAGCGCGCCCAAGTCCGCGTCCACCCACAGGAGATCCGCCGCCGAGCCGGTCTTGAGCCCGCCCAGCTGGCCTTCGCGCCCCAGCGCCCGCGCGCCCGCGAGCGTGTACGCGCGGATGGCTTCTTCCCGGGTCATGCGCTGATCGCCATTGAAACCGCCTGGGGGGTCGCCGTCGCGGTCCTGGCGCGTTTCGGCGGCGGGGATCGCCATGAAGGGATTGGCGTCGGCGATGGGCGCGTCGCTGCCGAAGCAGACCGTCGCGCCGCCATCCAGGATGCGCCGCCAGGGATAGGCCTCGTGCACGCGGTCCGCGCCGAGTCTTGCAGGCGTCCATGCGTGATCGTCCGTGCAGTGCATGGGTTGGACGGAAGCGATGATGCCTAGCTTGCCGAAGCGCGCGGCGTCTTCGTCGGTCACGATCTGCGCGTGCTCGATTCGGGGCGGGGCTGAAGACGCGTGGTCGAGCGCTTTGAGATCGGCTTCCAATAAATCAAGGGCCGCGCGGTTGCCCGCGTCGCCGATGGCGTGCAGCGCGGGCTGGTACCCGGCCTTCATCACCGCGAGCGCGTCTTTGCGCACCATGGCTGGGTCCATGACCCAGAGCCCCGACGAAATCGGCTCGTCCGCGTAGGGCGCCAGCAGCCGCGCGCCCCGGGAGCCCAGCGCGCCGTCCATGTAGAACTTCACGCCCTGCACCTGGAAGAAGGCCAGCGCCTTCGTCCGAGGTTTCGCCAGCTCGGCCTTCACCGCCGCCGCGTCATCATGGTGCAGGTAGGCGAAGACGCGGATGGGCAGCTTGCCCTTGGCCTGCAAGGCCCGGTAGGCCTGGAGATCGAGGGCCGGGACATCCAGATCATCGGCGCTCGTGAAGCCGAGCGCTTCGAGCTTCCGCATCCCCGCCAGCAGATCCGCTTCTGCCTCCGCCAGCGTCTGCTTGGGGATCCGCTGCCACATGAGCTCCTTGGCCATGTCCAGGAGCACGCCGGTGGGATTGCCCTCCGCGTCGCGCAGGTAGCGGCCGCCTTCGGGATCGGGCGTGTCCTTCGTGATGCCCGCCAGCTTCAGCGCGGCGGAGTTCACCCAGGCCGCGTGGCCGTCCACCCGGTTCAGGAAGGCGGGTCGGTCGCCCGTGATGGCGTCCAGTTCCTTGAGACCTGGGAAGGCCTTGCCCGGCCAGAGGTTCTGGTCCCAGCCCCGCCCCCGCACCCAACCTGATGGATTCGCCGCGCACCAGGCCTTCACCTTCGCGAGGACGGCTTCCTCGGTCGTGATCCCGTCAAGATCCGCCTGTCGCGCCATGGCGCCCAATTCGCCGATGTGCGCATGGCTTTCGATGAAGCCCGGCATGAGCGTACCGCCCTTCAGGACGATGCGGATGGCCTTGGGGTAGCGCTTCGCCAGCTCCGCGGCCGGGCCAACGGCCTTGATGCGCGAACCCTGGATCGCCACGGCTTCGCCATCCCGGAAGCGGCCCTTCCGACCGTCATCCACCCACACACGCGCGCCCGAGAGCAGGCGGATGGCGGGCGGGGCGGGGGGCAGGACAGCGGGCAGAGCAGCGGGCATGGTCACCTCGCGGAAGTTCGGGAAGGCAGCCCAGTGTAAGGCGAGACTGGGCTCCGCGCCCTTGACGGGATACCGTGGAGGGTTGCGGGGTTCCCATGTACCAGCCCGATTTCCTTGCCCAGGTCCGCGAACAGCTCCAGGTCCAGGAGGATCCGGCGAAGCTGCGCCAGAAGG
>CAZKIM010000090.1:6838-8121 GCA_964552855.1 uncultured Solibacteraceae bacterium
ACGCAGATCGGCCTGGACCCGGACCATCCCATGAGCTTCGGCGAGGTGGGCAAGGTGGGCGTGTCCATCGCGTCGCTGGATGACATGCGGACGCTCTTCAAGGACATCCCGCTGGATCAGGTGACGACGAGCATGACCATCAACGCGCCCGCGTCGGTGCTGCTCGCGCTCTACCTCGCCGTGGCGGAGGAGCAGGGCGTCAACTGGGACAAGGTGGGCGGCACCATCCAGAACGACATCCTCAAGGAGTACATGGCGCGGGGCACCTACATCTTTCCGCCGCGACCTTCGCTACGCCTCATCACGGACATCTTCGCCTTCTGCGCCGATCAGGTGCCCGCCTGGAACACCATCTCCATCAGCGGCTACCACATCCGCGAAGCGGGCTGCACGGCGGCGCAGGAGATCGCGTTCACCCTTGGAGACGGCATCGCCTATGTGCAGGCCGCGCTGGACGCTGGGCTCACGCTTGAGAGTTTCGCGCCGCGCCTCAGCTTCTTCTTTAACAGCCACAACCAGTTCTTCGAGGAAGTGGCGAAGTTCCGCGCGGCGCGTCGCCTCTGGGCGCGCCTCATGCGCGACCGCTTCGGCGCGAAGGACGCCAAGAGCCAGATGCTGCGCTTCCACACACAGACCGCCGGCAGCACGCTCACCGCCCAGCAGCCGGACAACAACATCGTCCGCACCACCGTCCAGGCCCTCGCGGCCGTTTGCGGCGGCACCCAATCCCTGCACACCAACAGCCGCGACGAGGCCCTGGCGCTTCCCACCGAGCAGAGCGCCATGATTGCGCTCCGCACCCAGCAGATCCTCGCGCACGAATCCAAGGCGGCTGATGTGGTGGACCCGCTGGCGGGCAGCTACTTCGTCGAAAGCCTCACCGCCGAGCTGGAGCAGCGCGCGGAAGCTCTCATCGCCCGCGTGGACGCCCTCGGCGGCATGGTCAGCGCCATCGAGAAGGGCTTTCCCCAGAAGGAAATCCAGAACGCGGCCTACGCCTACCAGAAGGCCGTGGAGAAGGGGGATCAGATCGTCGTCGGCGTGAACAAGTTCACGATCCAGAACGAGAAGATGCCCGAGCTGCTCCGCGTGGATGAAGCCCTCGGCGACCAGCGCCGCAAACAGGTTCAAGCCTTGCGCGAACGCCGCGACAACGGCGCCGTCCGCCAGAAGCTCGAAGCCCTCCAGGCCGCCGCGAAGGGCGCCGACAACCTCATGCCCTTCATCCTCGACGCGGTGAAGGCCCTCGCGACCGTCGGCGAAGTCTGCGGCGCGCTGCGGGA
>CAZKIM010000091.1:0-4854 GCA_964552855.1 uncultured Solibacteraceae bacterium
GCCTGGATGACCATGAGCGTGTCGAGGCCATCGGTGTAGCCGAGGTGGGCCACGCGGATCATGTGATCTTCCATTTCCCCCTGGCCGTTGGCGAGGCTGAGGCCGGCCTTGTCTCGGAGCGATTTCAGGATGCGGCTGGAGCCCTCGACGCTGACGGCCGTGAGCGCGTCGCCCGGCGCCTTCGCGGCCATGGGCAAGCCCCACTCGCCAAGCGCGGCGCGGAACGCTTGGGCCTGGAGCGCGGCGTTGGCGATGAGCGCTTCCACGCCACCTTGGGTTTCGAGCCAGCGGCAAGCCGCGTCCAGTGCGGCGATGAGGCCGATGGCAGGCGTCCAGGCGGTGCCGTCGCCTTCGTGGGCCTTCAATTCATTCCGCAAATCGAAGTAGAAGCGCGGCAGGTGCGGCGCGTCGAGCTGGGCGAGGTAGCGCTTCGACAAGCCGAGGAAGGCGAGGCCGGGCTGGAGCGCGAGGGCCTTTTGCGAGCCGCACACGAGGGCATCGAAGCCATCGGAGAGTCGGATGTCGTGCACGCCGACGCCGGTGATGGCGTCCACGAGCACGAGAGCGTCGGGCTGGCGCGCCTTCAGGATCGCGGCCATCTCCTTCACGGGGTGGCGCACGCCGGTGGAGCTTTCATGCTCCTGAACGCAGAAGGCGGCGAGCTTCGGCGCGGCCTTCACGCCCTGTTCGAAGGCGCCCAGGTCGAAGGTCGCGCCGTAGGGCGCCTTCACCTCGATCACGGACAGGCCGTAAGCCTTCGCGATCTTGATCCAGCGTTCGCCGAACTTGCCGGCGCTGGCGACGAGCACGGTGTCGCCCGGCGCGCAGGCGTTGGCGAGGGCGGCTTCGAGGCCGCCGGTGCCGCTGCAGGAGAGGATCGCGACTTCTTCGCCTTCCTCCAGGCGGTAGAAGCGGCGGAGGCCTTCGCGGGCGCTGCGGAAGAGCGCGCGGAACTCCGGCGTGCGGTGATGCACGGTCGCGAGGGATTGGGCGGCGAGACCCTCCGGCAGAAGGGGAGTGGGGCCGGGGGTCAGAAGGCGGGGCTTCAAGAGCATGGGCTCTCCTGACAAGAAAAGGGGTCGTATGAAGGGCGCGCGGCCCATTGGATGAAGCGACTACTCTGCCCGCCTCAGGCGACTCCGCGCAAGCGAAAGCTTGGAACGATTCACATCGTCAAGGATGGGCGAAGGAAAACCACCACGCGGAGGTCACGAATCCTTCCGCTCCGTCAAATCGCGGATGAAGGCGGAATCGAGCAGCAGCTCGTTCAGGGGCAGGTCCAGCGGCGCGTCCTCGATGCGGCAGCTGTCCACGAAACTGAGGTCGGGGCGCTCCCACTTCAGGATCTCGAAGGCGGCGAGCAGGCCTTCCATGCGCCGGGCCGTGGCCTGCACGAGCTTGCCTTCGCGGATGTAGAGCACCCCGGTCCGCCGCCAGCTCCGCACCGAGATGGTGCAGGTGCGCATTTCCATTTGGAGGAGCGAGAGGAAGCTCTCCAGCCCGAGACCGTGGACGGTGCCGCCCTTGGGCGAATCCAGCAGGCTGCGCACATGGCGCTGGAGCCGGTCCGGCAGCACGGGCTTGGGCAGGATCCGCATGGCGCCCAGCTCTTCCATCATCGGGTAGCGATCCAGGTCCATCTCGCCGCTGATGACGATGACCGGCACACCCGGCAGGCGTTCGTAGAGGTGGATGAGCAGCTCGTAGCCGCTCATGCGGGGCATGAGCAGATCCGTGATGACGAGATCCACCGGTTCGCTGGCGAGGATGGTCTTGGCCTCTTCGCCATCCTGGGCCGTGAGCACGCTCACGCCGGGAATGCCGAGGAGCGCGCGTTTCCACACCTGAAGCACGAGCCGCTCGTCGTCCACCGCGAGGACGGTCTTCATCGGGGCCTGCTGGCTGGCGGACACCGGATCGCTGGGGGGCGGCATCCTACAGAGCCTATATCAATTGAGGCGCATGCGGAGGCGGGCCTTCGTCTCGATGAGGAAGGCCTCCATGGGCTGCTGGAAGGTGGGCTCCACCTTGCAGGCCTCCATCATCGTCACATCCGCCCGGTCCCAGCCCAGGATCTCCTCGGCGGCCTCGGCGTCCTCCTTCGTCCCGCAACTGGCGTGGATGAGGCGGCCCTCCTGGAGGTAGAGCATGCCGCTGGAGCCGTTCTGGCCGTGGATGGTGAGGGTGCAGGTCTTCTTCTCCCAGAACACGAGGGAGAGGAGGGTGACGAGGTTCATGCCCCGGAAGTGGCCATCGGGAACCCGGTGCAGGAGCGCTTCCACGGCGTTCCGCAGCGGTTCCGCCTCCGGCGGCTTGGCCAGCACCCGCAGGGCGCCGAGTTCCTGGACCTTGCCGCGCTTCTCGTCATCCAGCACGCCGCTGAGGACGAGGACCGGCATCGCGGGGTAGCGGGGAATGGCGTGGGCCAGCAGCTGGAACCCGCCCATGAGGGGCATCTCCAGATCCGTCACCAGCAGGTCCACCGCGTGATCCCGCAGCACCTCCACCGCTTCAAGGCCGTTGGCGGCGGTGAGCACCTTGCGCTCCGGCCCTTCGAGCGAGCGCTTGACCACCAGGAGGGTCAGGCGGTCGTCATCCACGGCCAGGATGGTTTTCGCGGCGGTCTCGGTCACGGGAGGTTCCTTGCCGGGAGAATATCAGGGACCGCCGCGGGACACGCGCAACCGCTCCACCAGGCCTTCCAGCCGGTCCAGCAGCATGTCTATGTCCGGGTCCAGCAGGCCCGGGCTGTTGCCGGCGGCGGCCTCGTTCACGAGAGCGACGGCCAGGTGCTCCAGGCGGCGGAGACGGCTTTCGTGGAGTTCGGACTCGGGCATGGGCGCCTCCGGGATGCCCTAAGCGTGGCGCTCGTCCCGCCGCATCGCCAGTTCCATTTGCAATTCTTCGGCGCTCAGGCGGAAAACCGGCGCGACGCGGCAGGCGTCCACGAACTCCACCGAGGGCTCGGGCCACGCGCAGATCGTGTAGGCGGCTTCCAGGCCATCCTGATCCGGGATCTCCGCCTGGACCAGATGGCCATTCTGGATGTAGAGGCGGCCGAGCAGCTCCCCGGAATGGACGGTGACCGTCGCGGTGCGACCTTCCCACTGGAGCAGTTGCAGCAGGCTCGGGAGCGGCACGCCCCGAGTCAGGTTCAGCGGCAGGCTCCGCACCGCGTAGATCTGCCGGGCCAGCAGCTCGAAGTCCGGCGGCTTGGAATGGATGTGGAGGCAGCCGCTGGACAGGGTCGGGTCGCGGCGGAGGGGATCGGGGTTCGCGCTCAGCACGAAGATGGGCAGGCCGGGGTAACGCGTCGAGACTTCCGCGATGAGCTGAAAGCCGTCCATGACGGGCATCTGGAGGTCCGTCACCACCACATCCACGACCTCGCGGCGCAGGATGTCGAGCGCCTCCTGGCCGTTGGTGGCGCCCATCGCGCGGAACCGGCCAGCGGCTTCCACCGCCGCGGTCTGGACGCGCTGGGTGGTGGGGCTGTCCTCCACCAGGAGGACGGTCAGGGTGCGGGGCCGGAACTCCATGGGGAAAGCATGACCTTGGGATTGGTTTTATTCCAAGTCCCTTTTCGCGAGCTACCGTTCCTCGCCCTTCTTCACCTTCCGCTTCGGCGCCGGCTCCTTCGCCACCACCGCCGCGGCGTCCGTCGCGTCCTGGGGATGGTCCCGGCGCCATTGGACGCTCCAGGCGGGCAGCTCGTAGTCCTCGAAGCCGCGCAGCTTGCGGTCCTGGGCTTCCAGCGTCTGGAGCATGGCGTCGCGGATGTCCTGAGGCTTCGGAACGCCCTGGCCTTCCCAGATCGGTTCCTGGAAATACTTCCGCAGGGTGGCTTCCGCGGGCTTGTTCCAGGGCGCGTAGGTGCGGTCGCCGGGGCCGCCCGGCACGACGCCCGGTTTCAGCCGCTCGCCGTAGAGGTAATAGAAGACCGCCGAGCCGTCGCTCCAGTTCCGCAGCACGCTGAAGGCGCCTTTGAGCAGTTCATCCTGCAATTGAGGATCGGCGGGCTTGTCCGTGCGGAAGTCCCAAGGCCCCACATGGGCGTGGGCGACGCTCGGGTAGCCCACCTCCGTGATCATCACGGGCCTGCCGAAGCGGGCCTGGAGCACGCGGGCCTTCTCCACGATCCACCACCACTCGTCCACGATGGCCTGGTGGGGCGGGTACTCGTCGTACTTGGCGATGGGGTCGTAGGTGTTCATGCCGATCACATCGAGGCAGTCGCCGAAGGTGAAGCTGTCGTGGGAATCGAAGTTCACGCTGTAGACGACCTTGCCCGCGTAGACCTGGCGCACTTGTCGGATGAGCGCGCACCACGAGTTGCGGAACGGGTGCGTCGTCGCCATCTCCGTGCCCACGCTGTACCACTCCACGCCGCCTTCCTGCGCCAGCGCGGCCAAGTGGACATTGAAGGCCGTGTAGCTCTTCCACCAGGCGTCCCAGTGGTCGGGGCGGATGTTGCCCCGCCACCACTTCGCGTTGTCCGCCTCGTCCTTGATGTTGATGGTGGGGAAGAACATGATCCGCAAGTCGCGCGCGCGGGCCTCGCGGAAGGTGCGCAGCAGCGCCTCGTCCGTGGGGCTGGAGGTCGGATGGCGGCGGATCTCGTCCGCGTGCCCGGTGTCCATGCGGTAGATGGCCTGCAGGCTCACGCAGGTGGCGCCGCTCGCCGCGATGCGATCCAGCTCCGCCGAATAGTCGTAGTCCGGCACGCCCGCGTAGAGGCCGAGCACCATGCCGCGGGGCTGCGGCACGAGCTTCACGGTTCTGATGTGGCGGACGATGAGGAAGGTCGCGGGCACCGCCAACAGCGATGCCCAGGCGATCACGCGGCGGATCATG
>CAZKIM010000091.1:4954-7872 GCA_964552855.1 uncultured Solibacteraceae bacterium
GGTGTCGCGGACTTTGGGGACGCGGCCGAGGCGGGCCATGACGAGGCCGCCGACCGTGTCGAAGCCATCCCGCTCCCATGCCAGGTCCAGCGCCGAGGCCACATCCTCCACATGGGCTTGGCCGGAGACGAGCCACATGCCGTCGCCCACCATCTCGATCTCCGACGCGCCCGGCTCCTCCAGGATCTCGCCGAAGACCTCGTCCAGCAGGTCGCCGAGCGTGACGAGCCCCGCCACGGAGCCGAACTCATCCACCACCACCGCGAGGCCGATGCGGGCGCGCTGCATTTCGCGCAGCACTTCGCCCGCGGGCTTGCTCTCGGGCACGAAGAGCGGCGGCTTCATGAGCTGGCGGACCGTCGCGTTGGAATCATCCGGCTGGCCGAGCAGATCCTTGAGGCGCAGCACGCCGACGACCTTGTCCAGGCGGCCCTCGAAGACCGGCACGCGGCTTCGCCCGCTTTGCTGGAAGGCCGCCCAGGCCGCGTCCAGCGAGGCCTCGATGGGAATCGCGTGCATGGCCGTGCGCGGCGTCATCACCTCGCGCACCACCGTGTCGCCCAGGGAGACGACATTGCGGATCAGTTCCCGGTCCTCGGCTTCAAGGATGCCTTCGGCTTCGCCCTCCTGGAGCAGGGCGGTGACGGCTTCGTCCGTGGGCTCCTCATCCTCTTCGCCTTCGTCGTCGGCCTCGTGGCGGCGCGCCACCGCGCGGGCGATGGGGTCCACCAGGGGCGCCAGCAGGCGCTGGGCGGGATCAAAGAGCGGGAAGAGGCGGTCCAGCCAAGTCGAAGGGTCCGCCGCGACGATGAGGGCCGGAACGACGAGGTCGAAGAAATAGAGGTAGAGCGCGGTGATGGCGCCGAGGATCCAGAGGCGGCCCGGGAGCGCGTCCGCCAGGGGCCAGGCCGCGAGGAAGAGCAGCGCCAGGAGCAGCACGGACCAGAGGCGCAGCGCCATGCCGAACACCCGCGGCTGGGCGAGGAGTTGGGCGAGGCGCGGGTGCTGGAAGGCCTCCTCTTCCAGCAGCACGCGCCGCTGCAGCGAGGGCAGCGCATTGTAGGCCGCCAGCAGGACGGCCATGAGCGCGCGGTAGGACGCGAGGAGGACGAGGGCCGCGCCCACCCAGAAGGGAATGATGCTGCTACTGCTCGGGTCGGTCACAGGGAAAGGGTATCAGGCGCCGGGCGTCAGGCGTCGGGTCGCGTGCTGAGAGCGCTGCCCGACCAAGGAGTGAAGGCCCGCAGGGAGGCCCGACACCTGAAGCCCGACGCGCCCGCGCGTCAGCGCGCCAGGATCTGCTCGCGGATCTTCGCCTTCGCCGTGTCGTTCAGCTTGATCCCGCGGACGGCGGCTTCGGCGAAGTATTCGTCAGGGTTGCGGCAGAGGCCGTCGGGCGTGGGCGGCAGGCCCTTCCGCTCGCGCGCGCTGTTGAGAAAGACATAGGGCTCCCGCGCCAGTTCGGGGCTGCGCAAGTAGTGGCGGAAGGTCCACCAGTTGCCGCAGAGGAACCACAGCGCCAGCGCGCTCACGGCGAAGCGCTGCAGTTCCTTCATGCGCACCGGCGTCCTCCGCACCGACTGCCACCACAGCGCGAAGCCCAGCGAGATCGCCACGGTCAGCGCGGCCATGGAGAGCGTGAAGGCCCAGCCCTGGCTGTTCCATTGCCAGCCCATGAGGTCCATCACCGGCTGGGACAGCAGCACGCCGAAGATGAGGTTGAGGTGGAACATGTAGATGAGCAGCGACTCCTGGCTGGCGGAGGCGAACACATTCTGACCCTTCCAACGGGGGCGCAAGCGCTCCACCGCGCCCATCGCCGACCCCGCGAGGCAGATCCAGCCCAGGCGCTCGGCCACGCTGGGCAAGGTCGTGTTGCCCATCACCTGCAATTCGTTCCAGGTGAAGGAGCCGTAGCGGGTCTGGTCGAACCACACGCCGTTCACCTGCACCCAGTGACCGCCCCAGAGGAAGGATTCCTTGGTGGCGTGGCCCGCGAGCAGCAGGACGAGCCCGAAGGCCGCCAGCGCCAGCAGGAAGCGACCTTCGGTCCATTTGGCGCGGCCCTCGCCGTCTTCTTCCTGCCGGGCGAAGCGGTAGGCGCCGCCGAGAAAGGCGCCGAACGCGACGAAGGAGAGCCAGGGGAAGAGCGGAAAGAGCGCCTGCACGCCGCGATCCACATTGCCGTTGAAGAAGCCGCGGATGGGCAGCCAGAGCCCGTCCGCCACGCCATGGGCCCAGAGGAAGGGCGACACGAGCGGGATGTAGAGCGCGAGGCCGAGCGCGACCCAGGTGACGACCCGCGGCCGCCGGATGAGCCGCGCGATCCCCTGCAGCACCAGCAGGGAGAAAATGATGCATTGGAGCACATCAATCTTGAACAGCTCGCGCCACTTCTGGTCCGTCGCCAGCACCGTCCAGTCCGCGAGCGTGAGCCCCGGCGCGTGGAGCGCGTAGGCGCAGGCGAGGATGAAGAGGTAGCGCCGCATCGTGTCCTTGAAGGGCTTGATGGCCCCGTCCTTGCGGAAAGTGGACACGACGAGGCTGAAACCGGCGGCGGTGAGGAAGCTCGGCGCCACGAGGCCGTTCAGGTAGTTCAGCCAGTCCGGCCGCTGCTTCAGGTCCAGCCACACATTGGTGCTATGCACCTCGATCATCACGAGGATGGCCCACCCGCGGAGCTGGTCCACCCAGTCGCAACGCGAGGCGGGAGCGCGGTCGGGGGTCAGAGTGGATTCCATGGGGGCCAGCTTACTGGAGTCCCTTGGCTGAAAAAGCCTCGTTTCCTGATACAGTCTCCCGATTACCTGGACTCAACATCGGGAGCCCCCATGGCGGGATTGTTCGCGAAAAAGGACCTGAATCGGCTCATCGCCGACGCCAACGACCCCAACGCGGGGGAGGGCGGCCATGGCGGG
>CAZKIM010000092.1:0-7859 GCA_964552855.1 uncultured Solibacteraceae bacterium
CCGGCGTCCACCCAGGCTTCATGCGCCGCGCCCAGGGCGTAGCGGATGAAGATGTCCATCTTCTTCTGCTCTTTCTTGTCAATGAACTTGTCGGGATCGTAGCCCTTCACCTGCCCGGCGATCTTGCAGGCGTACTCGGACACATCGAAGCGGTCCACGAGCCCGACGCCGCTCTTGCCCGCCAGCAGGTTGTCCCAGGTCTCCTGTACCGTGAGGCCGCAGGGGTTGACGGTGCCCATGCCCGTGACGACGACGCGCCTGCGCTGGATGGTGGTCATGTTCGCTCCGTAGGGCTGGTGGCTGGGGGCCGGAGACCGGGGGCAAGATGGCCGCGCCTCCCGGCGCGCTCCCCATTATCCTCCAGCCTCCAGTCTCTGGCCTGAATGAAAAAACGCCGCACGCTGGATGGGCATGCGGCGTTAGAAAGCTCTGAAGGATCAGGCCTTGGCGTGCTTCTCGATGTAGGAGATGGCGTCGCCCACGGTCTTGATCTTCTCCTGCTCGGACTCGGGGATCTCGAGGCTGAAGGCCTCCTCGATCGCCATGATGATCTCCACGGTGTCGAGGCTGTCCGCGCCGAGGTCGTCCACGAAGTGGCTGGTCTCCTGGATGGAATCCTCGGGCTTCGCGAGCTGCTCGGCGATGATGGCGATGACCTTCTTGCGCACGTCGGCCATTGTTTGGCTCCTTGATGGCGAAATCGAACCCAGCGAGGCTATCACGCCCAGGGTAGAAGTCAAACCAGCCATTTCCCTGGACAATGGCTCCATGATCCGTTCCGAATCGGAAGGCGACCTGGGTTGGGGAGCCAGCCTGCGCGAATTTCGCGCGCACCTGGGCGTGGAGCGCGGGCTCGGCGCGAAGACGGTCGAGGCCTACCTTTCCGATCTCGGGCAGATGGCCGCCTGGGCCGTGGATCGGAGCCAGGAGCCGGGAAGCCTGGATCGCGACGCCATCACCGCCTTCCTCGTGCACCAGCAGGGCCTCGGCAAGAAGCCCCGAAGCCTGGCGCGGCTCTCGTCATCGTTGCGGCAATTCCTCGCGTTCCTCCGCCTGGAAGGCTCCCGCGGCGCGGGGCCTGAAGCGGTCGTGAAGCCGCCCAGGCCGCCGCGCATCCTGCCGAAGACGCTCAGCGAAGCCCAGGTGGAGGCCATCCTCGCCGCGCCGGATCTGGGCGATCCCCTGGGCGTTCGGGACCGGGCCTGGATCGAGCTGCTCTACGCGACGGGGCTGCGCGTCTCCGAACTCGCCGCCCTGCCCGCCTTGTCCGTCTTCCTGGATGAAGGCTTCGTGAAGGTCATGGGCAAGGGCCGCAAGGAGCGCCTCGTCCCCTTCGGTGAAGGCGCGGAAAGCTGGCTGCGGAGCTGGCTTGCGCTGCGACCGGGCTTCCGCCCGAAAGGCGCGGAACTCTTTCTGGGCCGAAGCGGCGAAGCGCTCACGCGCCAGCATCTGTGGCGACTCATCAAGCGCTACGCCACCAAGGCGGGCATGGACGCGAAGGCCGTGAGTCCCCATGTGCTCCGGCACGCCTTCGCGACGCACCTGCTGGACCATGGCGCCGATCTCCGTGCCGTCCAGGCCATGCTCGGCCACGCGGACATCAGCACGACGCAGATCTACACCCATGTGCACCAGGCGCGCCTGCGAGCGCTGTATGACCGGATGCACCCGAGATCGCGCTGAGGCGCGGGCCGTAGGCCTCGGACCCTCGTAGGAGCCTGACGCCTGACGCCCGATCAGGCATGATGGGAGGCGGAGTTCCCATCCATGCCGACGAAGAAGACCGCGAAAGCCGCCGAGGCGGAAGAGACGAAGCCCAAGAAGACCGCCGCCAAGAAGGTGGCGAAGGAGAAGGCCGAGCCCAAGTCCAAGGCCGTGAAAAAGGCCAAGGAGGCCGAGGAAACGGGGAAAGTCACGCCGAAGAAGCCCGCTCCCCAAAAGCCCGCGAAGGCTGAGGCCGCCGTTCTCACGCCCCATGCCGCCGCGATCCTTTCCGCCATCAGCGAGGGCCGCGCCGTGGAGTTCATCTTCGAGGACGCCGACGCCAATGCGCCCCGCACTTTCGAGCCGCGCCAGCTGGTCTTCGACGCCCTCGCGCAAGCCTGGTTCGCCTGGGGCTGGGATCGCCGCTACAACGCCGAGCGCTTCCACCGCCTGGACCTGCTCAAGGAGATCAACGCCGTGGAGGGCGTGGGCCGCAGCGCCCAGGGCCCCTACACCGAAGGCACCCCCGGCAACCAGATCGGCGGCTGGCTGGGCGGCGACGCCATCGCCGTGAAGGTGCTGTTGCACAAGCAGTGGGTCTTCGCCGTGAAGCAGGCTCCGCCCGCCTTCCCGGATTTCAAACTCGAGGAGAAGGAGGAGGGCAAGGCCCTGGCCTCCTTCACCGCCACGGACCTGCGCGCCATCGCCCGCTGGGTGATGCAGTTCGGGGATGGCGTCACCGTCCAGGAGCCCGCGCGACTGCTGGACCGCATCCGCCAGGCCGCCACCGCCTGGGGCGCCAAGCTCCCGGCGCCGAAGGCGGCGCCCGTTCCGCCTCCGCCGCCCGCGCCCCGGCCCGAGCCGCGTCACGAGCATCGGGAATCCCGCCATCACGATGAGCCCCGCCGCGATGAGCCTCGCCGCCGTGAGCACCACGAAGATCGCGACCGCGCGCCCAAGGATTCGAAGGTCGAGATCCGCGTCGAGCGGCTGTAGTCAGGCTGGGGACTGGAGGCCGGAGGCCTTAGCTGTGCGGCGCCTACGGGCGCCGTCTTAAAAACGCCGTGGCCCGGAGGGCCGCAGCGAATCGAACCTCCAGCCTCCGGTCTCCAGTCTTGCCTTACCTCGCTTGTTCCATGACGGCCACTACGGCCTCGGCGAAGGTCTCGTCAGCCTTGGGCGGATGCTCCACGACGCTGCCCACGAGGGTCTGCTGGCCGCCAGGGCCGAGCGCGTACACCCAGACGGTCGGAACCTTCTCGGCTTTCTCGGGCGCGATGCCGGTGGGCCAGCCTTGGATCTCCTTCGTCCTGGGCACGCCGATGAAGTGGACTTCCACGAAGGGGTTGGACTGGCCATCCAGCGCGAGGAAACTGGGCAGCTCGTGCTGGCTGTCGCTGCACCAGGAGCCGAAGGCCAGGACGAGGGTGAAGGGCCGCTTGATGGCCATCCAGCGGGTCCGCAGCGCTTCCGGCACCTCCGCATGCTCCGTGCGATCCCGGAACACTTCCCGGTGAGCCAGGATCTGGGCGCGCGTGCAGGCGCCGAGAAGCAAGGGCTGGTGGTCCTTGGCGTCGCAAGGCAGGTTCGGCGCGGTGTCCTGCTGGATCGTGACGGGGGGAAGCAAAGGCAGCATTCAGGCACCTCGCCCCCATCATAGTCCCGAATACTTGACCAGAGCGCTTTGGAATCCTAGGCTGAAAGATGAACGGAGGCGCGCCCTGAAGATCTCAGCCCGTGGCCGCTATTCCATGCAGGCCCTCTTTGATCTCGCCCATCACAGCCATGGGCAGCCGGTGCCGCTCCATGCCATCGCGGAACGGCAGGGCATCAGCCTGCCCTTTCTCGAGCAGATCTTCCACAAGCTGCGGAAGGCGGGCGTCGTCACCTCCGTGCGCGGCCCCCGGGGCGGCTATGTGATGACCCGCGCTTGCGACAAGCTCAGCGTCGGCGAGGTGCTGCGTCTCACGGATCCGGGCTTCTACGCCTCGGCCTTGGAGGATCCCGAAGCCGCGGCGGAACTCCTGAACCAGGACCGGACCATGACGCGCGTGCTCTGGCGCCAGCTCACGGACCACATCGTCGGCTTCCTGGAAACGGTGACCATCGCCGATCTCTGCTCCGAAACCCACTCCAACACCTGCACCGCCTGCTCCTGCCCGGAGTATGTGAAGGAAGTCCAGGCCCAGATGCAGAACGGCCGCCCCAAGGGCTGCGCGGCGCTGCTCTCCTGAATCAACTCCGGCGCGGACCATGCCGATGAGGGCATGAGACGCGAGACCCGCTAGACTGGTCCTGAATCTTCCCCCGGAGCATGGATGAAAGCCCTCAGCCAGGAGTGGGTGGACAAGGCCGAGGCCGATTGGACGACCGCCCGCCGGGAATTCGTCACCGAGGACCAGCCCAACTACGACGCAGCCTGCTTCCACGCCCAGCAGTGCGTGAAGAAATACCTTCTGGCGCGGATGGAAGAGGCGGACATTCCCTTTCCCACGACGCACCACCTGGGCGTGTTGCTCTCCATCTGCGTGGACCTGGAACCGACCTGGGAAGACCTCAAGGAACCGGCCCGCACCCTCACCGCGCACACCATCCAGATCGTCCACCCGGGCGCCATGGCGGACGAAGGCATGGCACATCAGAGCCTGGACGCCGCCGCCGCGCTGCGCCGCGCCATTCGCGCCAGTCTCGGATTCGGGGATTGAATCCAGGTTCCTTCCGGGATTAGGCTGTAAGCCTCACCTCACGGGGCTTACATGCGGACCCTGCTCGCCCCGGCCTTGATGGCCCTCTTGTTGCCCCTTTCCGCCCAGGAGGCTCCGGCCCCCAAGGCGGATGCCAAGTCCCCGAAGGCCGGCGCGAAAGAGGAAGCCGCGCCCCTTCCCAAGCCGGTCGTGACCCATCACCAGATCACGGCCTCGGGCAAAGTCCTGAAATACACCGCGACCACGGGATTCATGCCGCTCAGCGACGCCAAGGGCGAGCGAGAGGCGAAGGTTTTCTACACCGCCTACACGCTGGATGGCGGCGGCGCCAACCGGCCCCTCATCTTCTGCTTCAACGGCGGCCCGGGCTCCTCCTCCATCTGGCTGCACCTGGGCTGCATCGGGCCGCGCCGGGTCCACCTCCAGCCGGATGGCGAGCTGCCGCCGCCGCCCTTCCACCTCGTGGACAACAACGAGACCTGGCTGGACCAGGCGGATCTCGTCTTCATTGATCCCGTCGGCACCGGCTTCAGCAAGGCCGACAAGCCCGAAGACGCGAAAAAGTACTGGTCGCTCAAGGGCGATGTGAGTTCCGTCGCCGACTTCATCCGCCTCTACCTCACGCGCAACGAGCGCTGGACCTCGCCCCTCTTCCTCGCGGGCGAGAGCTACGGCACCACCCGCGCCTCCGCGCTCTCCAGCTATCTGCTGAACCAGGGCGTCGCGCTGAACGGCGTGATCCTCATCTCCTCGATCATGAACTTCCAGACCGCCGAATTCGCCCACGGCAACGACCTGCCCTTCGAGCTGTTCCTGCCCAGCTACGCGACGACCGCCTGGTATCACAAGAAGCTGGCCGCGGACCTGCAGGCGCTGCCCGTCGCCGAAGTGGCGGCCCAGGCCAAGGCCTTCGCCACCGGCGACTACGCCGACGCGCTGCGCAAGGGCGACGCGCTCTCACCCAGCGAGCGCGACGCGCTGGCGACGAAAATCGCGCGCTTCACGGGCCTGAGCCCGGCCTATGTGCTCCAGTCCAACCTGCGCCCGGTGATCTACGCCTTCACCTCGGAACTGCTGCGCGACCAGAACCGCCTCATCGGGCGCCTGGAAGCCCGCTTCAAGCAGATGCCTTCGCGCGGGACGGAGGAGATGTCCGAGACCGATCCGCTCATGGCCGCCATCACCCCGCCCTACACCGCCTGCTTCAACGACTATGTGCGCCGCGACCTGGGCTTCGAGACGGATGATCCCTACGAGACGCTCAGCTACAAGGTGAACGGCGCCTGGAGCTGGGATTCGGACAATGAATCCGTGGACACGAGCACGAAGCTCGCCCAGGCCTTCCGCCAGAACCCCTACATGAAGCTCTTCGTGGCCAACGGGTATTTCGACCTGGGCACGCCCTTCTTCGCCACCGAGTACACGCTGGATCACATGGGCCTGGAGCCCGCCATGCGTTCCCGCATCAGCCTCGGCTTCTACGAGGCGGGCCACATGATCTACATTGACGACGCCCAGCGCGCCAAGCTGCGCGGCGATGTGCGGACCTTCCTGGATTCCGCGCTACAACGCTAGCAACAACCCCTTGAGGTAGAACCCCTCCGGGTGGTTCAGCGAATAGGGATGATCTTCCGGCTGGCCGAGATGCGCGATCACCCGTGCGTCCCGGCCAGCTTCGAGCAGCGCCGTCCACACGGCTTCCTGGAAGCGCGCGCGGTCCAGATGCTGGCTGCAGGAGAAGCACCACAGCAGGCCGCCTTCCGCCGTCGCACGCGCGCCGAGACGGAACACATCCTTGTAGGCCTTGAAGGCCTGGGGCACATCCACCCGCCGCTTGGCGAAGGCCGGGGGATCCACGATCACGCGGTCGTAGGAGCCTGGATCCAGCTGACGCATCAATTCAAAGGCGTCGCCTTCCAGCCGCGTGTGGGCGGCGGGGTCGAGCCCGTTGGCGACCCAGTCCTTTTCGCAGGCGTCCAGCGCCGCGGCGCTGATGTCCAGCGTCGCGACTTCATAGGCGCCGCCGAGCCCGGCGTGAATGGAGAAACCGCCGGTGTAGCCGAAGGCGTTGAGCACGCGCGTGTCCTTCGAGATCGTTCCGACCTGCAGTCGGTGCGCTCGCTGGTCGAGGAAGACGCCCGTCTTCTGCCCCTTCATCAGGTCCACGCTGAGTCTCGCCGCGCCTTCGCGGATGACGACCGGCCCCGGCAAGCTGCCTTTCAGGATGCGGTTCACGGGCTGCAGGCCTTCTTCCTTGCGGCCGGACTGACTGCGCTCCACGAAGATCGTGCAGCCTTCCCGCTCCGCCATGGAACGGAGCACCGGCCACCAGAGATCCCGCACGGCCTCCAGCCCCGCCGTGCCCACCTGGAGCACGAGGGCCGGGCCGTAGCGGTCCACGACGAGCCCGGGCAGGCCGTCCCCTTCGCCGAAGATCCAGCGGCAGCCGCCTTCGGGATCCCAGAGTCCGAGCATCTTCCGCAGCGCCAGCGCGGCTTCGAAGCGCTCACGGAAGAAGTCCCCATCCAGCGGCGCTTCCTCGTGCCGGAAGATGCGCACCGCGAGGGGATTGCTAGGCGAGGCTGTGCCCACCGCCAGCACCCGGCCCTTGGCGTCCGCCAAGCGCACGAGCGAGGACTTGGGCGGTTCTTCCAGCGCCCCCGAAAGGATCCAGGGATGCCGTTTGCCCAGCAGGTCTTCTTTGCCGGCTTTGAGTTTGAGGATGGGATAGGGCCACGCCATGGCTTCACTCTACCGGAGCCGGGCCGCAGACTGAGGGGATGCGCGCCCTGCTCCTGTTCCTGGCCTGCGCCATCCTGGGTGCCCAGCCCAAGGTGGTCCTCCTGAGTTTCGACGGCCTGGCCGCCCGGAAATTCACCGCCCGCACCATGCCGAAGCTCTGGAAGCTGAGCCGACAGGCCTGGGTGGGCGAGGGCGTGCCGCCCTTCCCCTCCACGACTTTCAACGGTCACGCGACGATCGCGACCGGGTGCTGGCCCGAACATCACGGCATCGTCGCCAACAGCTTCGTGGACCCGAGCGCGGGTTTCGTCGCCTACACCGCCAAGGCCGAATACCTGGAGCGGGAGCCGCTATGGATCGCGGCGGAGCGCAGCGGCGTGAAGGCGGCCGTCTACCACTGGCCCTGCGCGACGGGGCCATGGCGCGACGAAACGCCCTGGCGGATGCAGCCCTTTCAATCGGGCACTTCGGATGCGGCGGCTCTGGCCTTTTGCGATTCCGCCTTGAAGGACGGGGCGCGGCTCGTGATGGCCTACCTGAGCGGCATGGATTCGGAAGCCCATCATCACGGGCCTGATAGCCGGGAAGTCTTCCGCAAACTGCGGGCCACCGACGCCCTGCTCGCGCCCTGGATCGCAACCATCCGCGCCCGCGACCCGGAAGTCCGCATCCTCCTCTGCGCGGATCACGGCTTCGCCCGCGTGCCGA
>CAZKIM010000093.1:0-2374 GCA_964552855.1 uncultured Solibacteraceae bacterium
GCGGAGGCCGCGGGCGTCACGATCCAACCCAAGTTGAAGCAGAGCGTCCTTGAGGCGAAATAGCCGGTAGCCTGGATCCAGCCATGACCCGCCGCCCTGTTGATCGTTTGCTCCTCCTCTTCGCCTTGCTGCTCATGGCGCTGGGGATGGTGTTCATCTACTCGGCGTCGGCGGTGAAGGCGTTCCAGATCAATCCGGCGGGGGCGGCCTTCCTCACGCGACAGCTCGTTGGCGGGGGCGTGGGGTTGGTGCTCATGCTCATCGCGACCCAGGTGGAGCTGGGGCCCATGGCCCAGGACTGGAAGCCGCTGAAGGTCTGGTACGGCGTGATGATCGTGCTGCTGGTGGCGGTCTTCGTGTTTCCGAAGGTCAACGGCGCGCATCGCTGGATCAAGCTCGGGCCTTTGAGTTTCCAGCCCTCGGAATTCTTCAAGCCGTTGGCGGTGCTGTTGGCGGCGTCATGGATGGTGCGGAACCAGGACAAGTGGCGCAGCAACAAGGAGGCGCTGCCCGGGCTGTTCCGTCTCATGCTGCTCCTGGCCGTGCCGCTGGCGCTCATGCTCAAGCAGCCGGATTTCGGCACGACCTTCCTCGTCGTTTTCGTCGTGATGCTCGTCGTCTTCCTTGGCGGCGCGCCGAGGTGGATCTTCGCGCTGGCCATGCCGGCGCTCGCCGTCGTGGGCTTCCTCTTCGTGCGCTTCTCGCCCTACCGCTGGGAGCGCGTGACGAGCTTCCTGCACCCGGACGCGGATCCGCTGGGCACGGGGCATCAGGCGCTCCAGAGCCTCATCGCGGTGGGCAACGGCGGCTTCTTCGGCGTGGGCTTGGGACAGGGGATGCAGAAGCTCTTCTACCTGCCCGAAGCCCACAACGATTTCATCTACGCGGTGATCGGTGAAGAGGCGGGCCTCATCGGAACGGTGCTGGTGCTGGCGCTCTTCGTGGGCATCCTCTGGCGCGGTTTCCGCATCGCCCGCCGCTGTCAGGACGAGTTCCTTTCGCTCTGCGCCATGGGCTTCACGCTCCTGCTCGTCGTGCAGTCGCTGATGAACATGAGCGTGGTGCTGAGCCTCGCGCCCAACAAGGGCATCCCGCTCCCCTTCATCAGCTATGGCCCGTCGAGCCTTATGGCGAGCCTGCTGATCCTGGGGCTGCTCTTGAGTGTGTCGAAGGATACGGCCTGAGAGGCTGGAGGCTGGAGACTGGAGGCTTTTTGAGTTGCGGCCTACGGCCGCGTTCAGGGTCAGTGCGCGCCGAAGGCGCGCCGCGAATTGGACCTCCAGCCTCCCGTCTCCAGCCTTCAGCCTAAAGACAGCGGCTCGTCGTCATCCTCATCCACGATCGTGATGTTCGATCCGGCGCCCAGCAGCACGGCGTCCTCGTACATGTTCTTGAGCTTGGCGGTGTAGCGGTCGCCCTGCTGGAGGCGTGGATCCTCCGTCATGCCGAAGTCCACGCGGCGTAGGCCCGCGATGCCTTCCGGCGCGCGGCCGAGGATGGCGCCCAGCAGCTTCAGCGGACTCAAGGCGGGGTTCACAGCGAGAGCGGTGCGGAAGCGCAGGACGCCGCCTTCGACGGCCATGGCCAGCACGGCAGGTCGAAGGTCCACGCGCTTCTCCTGCTTCTGCCCATCGAGCTTGCCGGCTTTGTCGAGGTGGAAGGAATCGGAGGCGAGGAAGGCGGCGATCTTCGCATCCACCTCAGGATCGTCGCAGGGCCAGGACCACTCGGCCGTCTCGCACAACTCTGCCACGGGCGTGGCCCAGGCGGGGAGTTCCTCCCAACTCAGAAGTTTCAATCCCGGCGGCAGACGGCGGTTCAGCCGCTCGAGCAGATCCGCGCTTTCGGCGGATCGCTTCAACGCGACTTCCAGCCATTCGGCGTCCGAGGCGACCTCGAAGGGCAGGGGCGGCGCGCAGGTCAGGAGGGGGCGTGGCCGTTTGCCCAGATCCAGCTCCAAGGGCAGACCTTCGAGGCGCAGCACCTCGCTGAAGAGCTGCTGCAGCTCGGTCGGGCCGAAGCCCAGGGCCGCCTCCTCCTTGGCGTAGCGGGCGCGGGCGGTGACGCGGGTTCCATCCAGGTGCACGCGCGAGGCGCGCTTGGCCTTCGCCGCGGCCGCCAGCGGTTCGAGCTTCATCTTCCAGCCTGCGTCGCCGCGGCTGGAGCGCGCCCATTCCGCGGCTTCCTCCAGGAGCTCCGCCGCTTCGAGTTCGGCGAGATCGCCGCGCCCGGCCATGAGCGCGGCGAGGGGCGCGGGCAACCGGGGCGGCGCGGCGGCTGCCGCGGCTTCCATCGCGCGCAGAAGCGCCTCTGCGCGGGCGCGTGTGGCTTGCAGGTGTCGTTCGAGTCCGGTCACGGTTCCAGTTTAGGGGGC
>CAZKIM010000093.1:2474-7807 GCA_964552855.1 uncultured Solibacteraceae bacterium
GAGGTGAAGGGCGGCTTCACCAGCGCGGGCGACAGCGCGGCGCACCGGGCGAAGGCGTGGGTGCGCGCCGCGAGATTCAGCGCGCCGAACCCGCCCATGCTGAGCCCCGCGACGGTGCGGGCTTCCCGCGATCCGCCAAAGGCGGGATGGGCCTTCTCAAGCCAAGGGATCAGTTCTTCCATGAGGAAGCGCTCGTAGGGGAACGAGCCGTCCTTGCGGTCCGCGTACCAGGACATGAAGTGTTCCGGCGCGACCCAGAGCGAGGGCGGGATCGCGGCCGCGTCCTCCCGGGCCGCCAGATCCGCGTAGATGCCCTGCTTGATCAGATCCTTCGGCCCGTCGTAGGCGCCGGGAAGGAACAGGACGAGGCGCGGCTTCCAGCCAGGATGGGCGGCCTGCCACCGCTGCAACGCCGCTTCCGACGGCACATGGAGCGCGAGCTCCACCTTCCGGTCCAGCAGCTTGGATGGAAGGCTCTCGAGGCTCGCGCCTTGGGCGAAAGCGCCCTTCCCGGCGAAGATGAGGCACGACGCGAGCATGGCTGACACGATCCTCATCCCACTCCTCCCCGAGGCCTGGCCCTACCAGCCTCGCACGGCGCTGCCGGATTTTCAGGCGCGGGAAGGCGTGGTGCCGGGAATCGAGGGGCGATGGACGCTGGAGGCGGCCGCGGATCTGGATTTCGGTGAAGCCTCGGAATTGAAGGACGCTTTTGGTCGCGGTGGCGTGCGGCGGCATGGTGACATCATCATCCGCCCCTATCGGCGCGGGGGCCTCGTCGCCAAGATGAACGGCGGCACCTACGCCTCGCCCGCGCGCTTCCGCCGCGAGCTGGCGGTGCATCGCGCCTTGTGGGAAGCGGGCTTCCCGACCGTGGAGCCGCTGGGCATCGCGCATCGCCGGAAAGGGTTGGGCGTCGAGGGCCTCTATCTCACGCGCTACGCGGACGCGAGGCCTTGGCCATCCGATTGGTCCGCGTCGGTGCCGCCGGAGCTGATGCAGGCGCTTGCGGCCCTCGACGCCTGGGGCCTGTTCGCGCCGGATCTCAACGCGACGAATGTGCTGCTCGGGAACGCTGGAGTCGTTCTGCTGGATTGGGACCGGGCGGCGTGGGCGAAGGGTCCGCTCCTTCCGCGCTACCGAGCGAGGCTCGCGCGAAGCCTCGTCAAGCTGGGCGCGCCTTCGGCGCTGGTGGACGCCTTCAGGCGCTGAGCACCTTGCGCTGGTGCTTGGCGCGCTCCTGCTCCACTTCGCCCATGTGCTGCACCGCCCAGGCGCAGAGCGCGGTCAGCGGCTCCTTCAGCGTACGGCCGAGCGGGGTCAGCTCGTACTCCGTGCGCGGCGGCACCACGGGGTAGACCGTGCGCTTCACGAGGCCGTCCTCTTCGAGGCGCCTGAGCGTCTGCGTGAGCATCTTCTGGCTGATGCCGCCGATGGCCTTCTGCAGTTCGCCGTAGCGCTTGGTGCCGTCCGCCAGCAGGTAGATGACGAGGGTAGTCCACTTGTCCGCGATGAGATCCAGCACGCGGCGCGTGGGACAGGTGGCGCTCATGAGGTCGCCGGAGAGGTTGCCGCAGCTGCCCTGTTTCATCCCTTTGCTCACCATGGGGTGCCTACCTTTGAAAAAGGTGCCTACTTTCAAAACGAATGTAAGCACCTAACCATTGTGCCACGGGCCGCAAGAGCCCAACACCCCGGAGGCATCATGACCACCACCCTGACCCCGACCCTCAGTCCCGCCCTTTCGCCGAATGCCCTTGTGGAGAGCCTGAACTGGCGCTATGCGACCAAGAAGTTCGACGCCGCCAAGGTCATTGACGACATCACTTGGCAGGCGCTGGAAGAGGCCCTCGTCCTCAGCCCGTCTTCCTATGGCCTTCAGCCGTGGAAGTTCATCGTCGTGAACGATCCGGCCCTCCGCGCCCAGCTCAAGGAGCAGTCCTGGGGCCAAGGCCAGGTGGTGGACGCCGCCCGCTTCGTCGTCTTCACGCACCGCACAGACCTCACGGAGGGCGACATTGACCGCTACTTGGCCCGCATCGCCGAAGTGCGCGGCGTGACGGTGGAAAGCCTCGCCGGTTTCCGCCAGATGATGATCGGCAACCTCGTGCAGGGCCCCAAGCACGCCACCATCGGCGATTGGACCGCGCGCCAGGCCTACATCGCCCTCGGTCAGCTGATGACCGCCGCCGCCGCGCTGGGCGTGGACGCGACGCCGATGGAGGGCCTGGACCCCAAGGCCTACGACCGGATCCTCGGCCTCGAAGGCAGCGGCTACGCCACCCTCATGGCCTGCGCCGTGGGCTACCGCGCCGAAGACGACGCCTACGCGACTCTGCCCAAGGTGCGCTTCGCCAAGGAAGAACTCGTCGTGAACCTGTGAAAACGGGTGTCGGGCTTCGGGCGTCAGGCTTCGTGCCGTGATGTGAGAAGCAAAGCCTGATCAGGTCCGAACGGTGTGCCAAGAGGCCCGACGCCTGACGCCAAACCCAAAAGGAGAACCCATGTCGAATCTCGTGAAACACCTCACGGATGCCGAATTCCAATCCGCCATCGCCACCGGCGCCACGCTGGTGGATTTCTGGGCGCCCTGGTGCGGACCGTGCAAAGCCATCGCGCCGGTGCTCGATGAGCTCGCGCAGGAGTACGATGGCAAGCTCGCCATCGCGAAGATCAATGTGGACGAGCAGCCCGCCACGGCGGAGGCCTTCGGCATCATGAGCATTCCCACGATGATCCTTTTCAAGGACGGCAAGCCCGCTGGCAAGGTCGTGGGCGCGCTGCCCAAGGCCCATCTCAAGACCTTCATCCACGAACACGCCTGAAAGGAGGGCGCCATGAAACTCGCGCTCATCGGACCCACCGGCCAAGTCGGCCGTCGCCTGCTGGACGAAGCCCTCCGCCGCGGCCACGCCGTCACGGCCCTTTCGCGCCAACCCGACAAGCTCGCGGCGCGGCCCGGCCTCTCCGTGGTCCAGGCGGATGTCTATGACGCTGGCCAGGTCGCCGCCGCGGTGGCGGGGCATGACGCGGTGCTGGACGCCTTCAACCCCGGCTGGGGCGATGCTGCCATCCGCGCCAACTTCATGAAGGGCACGCGCGCCATCCTCGACGGCGTGAAGCGGGCGGGCGTGAAGCGCATCCTCGTGGTGGGCGGCGCCGGCAGCCTCTTCGTCGCGCCGGGCACGCAGCTCGTGGACACGCCTGGATTCCCCGCCGAGTGGAAGGAAGGCGCGTTGGGCGCCCGCGAAGCGCTCGGCGAGATCCGTGGCGAGACGGAGCTGGACTGGACCTTCATTTCGCCGCCAGTCTTCCTCAATCTCCACGGCGGCGAGCGCACGGGCAAGTACCGCCTGGGCGGCGAAGAAGTCCTCATGGATGGCGACACGCCCGCCGGAATCTCCGGCGAGGATCTGGCCGTGGCGATCATGGATGAGGTTGAGAAGCCCGCCCACCTTCGCAAACGGTTCACCGTCGCGAGTTGACGGTAGGCTGAGGGTGGAGGTTGCAATGACCGCTCCCCTCACCGTCATCGTTGGCATGGGTCCTGGCATGGGCATGGCCCTCGCGCGCCGGTTCGGGCGGGAAGGCCACCGGCTCGGACTGCTCGCCCGGCGAGCCGACGCGCTCCAGGAACTGGTGGACCAGCTCAAGGCGGAAGGCCTCGATGCCCATGGCCACGCGGTGGATGCGGGCGATCCGGCGGCGGTGAAGAAGACCCTCGGCCATGCCAACCCCGAGGTGCTCATCTACAACGCCTCCCTCTTCCGGGAGGCCGTGCCGAGCCAACTCGATCCAGAAGTGTTCTCCACCGAGTTCCGGGCCATGGCCGTTGGGTTCCTCGCCGCCATCCAGGCGGTGCTGCCCTCCATGAAGGCCAAGGACAAGGGCAGCATCCTCCTCACCGGCGGCGGCAGCGCGCTCTCGCCCTTCGCCAGCGGCGCCTCGCTCTCCGTGGGCAAGGCCGCGCAGCGGAGCCTGCTGCTGAGCCTCGCCCAGGAACTCGGGGACACGGGCATCCACGCGGCGACCGTCACCATCTGCGGCATGATACAGGAAGGCACGCCCTTCGACCCCGTGAAGCTGGCGGACCACTTCTGGCAGCTTCACGCCCAGCCCAGAGGCTCCTTCGAAGTGGAGCGCGTCATCAAGGGTTGATGACGGTCAAGGCGCCGTTCGAGGCCTGCCGACACACTCGATTCATGGAACGGCGCGCCGACCCCGGATCTCTCGCCCACCGCATCGGTCACGAGGGCATCGCCGCCGTGGTGGATGCCTTCTACACGCGCATCCAGCATCACCCGAGTCTGGCCGCTCCCTTCGGCATCGTGGAGGATTGGCCGCACCACAAGGAGAAGTTGACGCATTTCTGGTGGGTGCTGCTGGGCGGCGATCCCTACTTGGAAGTGGATTACAGCGTGCCCATGAAGCACTTCAAGGCGGGCTTCACGGACGCGCTGCTGGGCGATTGGCTGGAACTGTTCGGCGAGACCCAGCGGGAGTTGCTTCCGCCCGATCAGGCGGACGACTGGCTGCACATCACGGTGGGCATGGGCGCGAACCTGTCGCGGATGAATGCGGCCATCGGTGAACGGGCGGCCCGACCGGCGTAGAATCGAGGGCATGGCGCAGCGCGGGAAGGCTTACGCGGGACAGGCGGAGGGCTCCTTCTTCGTGGACCGCGCCTGCATTGACTGCGGCACCTGTTACCAGTTCGCGCCGGAGACCTTCGAGGACGCCGGAAGCCACAGTCGCGTCCACGCGCAGCCCCAGGACGCGGAAGGCAAGCTCCGCGCCGCCATGGCCCTCGTCGCGTGCCCCGTGGCCGCTATTGGAACCGAGGACAAGGCCCTCGTCGGGCCCGCGTCCCATGCCTTCCCGAGCCCGGTGGAGGACGAGGTCTCTTTCTGTGGCTGGACTTCCGAGAAGAGTTTCGGCGCTTGGAGCTGGCTCATCGAGCGACCCCAGGGCCATGTGCTCATGGATTCGCCGCGATCCTCGCCCCAGCTCATGAAGCGGCTGGAAGAAAAGGGCGGCGTGTCGCTCATGGTCCTGAGCCATCAGGACGATGTGGCGGATCACGCGGTCTACCACGAGCGCTTCGGATTCCCGCGCGTCATGCACGAAGGCGATGCCTTCCGCGACTGCGAGCGCGTCATCACGGGCGAGGATCCGGTCGAGCTGAGCGAGGATCTGCTGCTCATCCCGACCCCAGGGCACACGGCGGGCTCGATGTGCCTGCTCTATCGCGAGACTTTCCTCTTCACCGGCGATCACCTGTGGTGGAACCCGCACAAGAACCGGCTCTCGGCTTCCAAGACCCACAACTGGTT
>CAZKIM010000094.1:0-7521 GCA_964552855.1 uncultured Solibacteraceae bacterium
CTGCCGTGACCCCCGTCATAGCCGCCTCCCTTAAACTGATCCGATGCTCGATCAGCTCCTTCCCTCCCGTCGCGGCTTCTCCGGCGAAGACCTCATCTTCAAATTGAACGGCGAGGCGCAGGCGCGCGCGGCGGCGGGCGAGACGGTCATCAACGCCACCGTGGGCGCGCTGCTGGACGATCGCGGGCGACTGGTGGTCCTGGAGACGGTGATGAAGGTCTGGCGGGACTTGGGCGATATGGAAGTCGCGCCCTACGCGCCCATCACCGGCGATCCGGCCTACCTCGCGGCGCTGACGGAACGGCACTGGCCCGGCCTGCTTGCGGGGACGGGCGCTCCGATGTCCGGTTGCGCCACGCCCGGCGGCAGCGGCGCGCTGGCGCTGTCGGTGAAGAATTTCCTCGAACCCGGCATGGCGGTGGCCGCGATGGCGCCCTACTGGGGCCCCTATGACACGCTGTCGGCGGAAGGCGGCGCGTCCATCGCGGCCCTGCCTTATCCCACGGCTGGTCTGGACCGCGACGCCTGGAGCCAGGTGCTGCGCGGCCTCATGGCCTCCCAGGGCCGGGCTTTGATTTGGCTCAACGACCCCTGCCACAACCCCACCGGCGCGAGCCTCTCCAAGGCGGATCGGGCGGCGCTCTTCGCGCTGCTGCGGGAGCTGGCCACGCTTGGCCCCGTCACGCTGCTGCTGGATCTGGCCTACCTGGATTACACCCGCGAGCCTGCGGCGGTGCGCGAGGCGCTGGATGAGTACCGGGCCTTCGCGGAAGAAGGCATCGTCCTCGTCGGCGCGGCGCTGTCGGTGTCCAAGAGCCTCACGCTTTACGGCGGGCGCGGCGGCGCCCTCGTCTTCCCCTGGACGAAGGACGACGCGCTCCAGGCCGCGCTGGCCGTGAGCTGCCGGGGCCTCTACTCCAACTGCGCCAAGGCCCCCCAAAGCCTCGTCGTGAAACTGAACCGGGATGGCAAGGCCATTGAAGCTCTTGCAGCCGAACACAAGCATTGGTCCGAAGTGCTGGAGGCCCGCGCCCAGGCCCTCGACGCGGCGCTGAAGGCCGAAGGCCTCGCGGGCGCGCCCTGGCAAGGGGGCTTCTTCGTCACGCTGCCGGTGCCGGATCCGAAGAGAACCTGTGAGCGCCTGAAGGCCCACGGCGTCTTCGTCGTGCCGAGTCCCTGGGGCCTCCGGGTGGGCGTCTGTGGCCTCAAGACCGGGGACGCGCCCCGCTTCGCGGCTGCCTTGAAGGCTTCCGTCTAGCCTTTCCGAGTCATTCTGGTAGGCTGAAAGGCCGCGGGGATATAACTCAGCGGTAGAGTGCTTCCTTCACACGGAAGAAGTCCCAGGTTCGAATCCTGGTATCCCCACCAAGAGCCCTGATCGTGAGTCGGGGCTTTTTTCGTGAGAGGCCCCCATGCCCTTCATCAACGCCACGCAAGTCCGCGCCGGGATGATCATCAACTTCGAAGGCGAGCTGTGCCGCGTCATCAGCGTGGAGCACCAGACGCCCGGCAACCTGCCCGCGCGCATCGTCACGAAGATGAAGCGCCTCAAGGACGGCATCAACCGCGAGAACCGCTTCGGCTCCTCCGACAAGATTGACAAGGCGAGCCTGGAGCAGCACATGCTCGAGTTCCTCTACGAGGACGGCGACCACCTCGTCTTCATGAACAACGAGAACTACGAGCAGATGGAAGTGAGCAAGGACGCGCTCGGCGACGACCTCGTCTTCCTCGTGCCGAACATGCAGGTGGAGCTGGAGTTCTACGAAGGCACGCCGCTCTCCGCCACGCTGCCTGAAAGCGTCGTCCTCCAGATCATCGAGACCGATCCGGTCATGAAGAACGCCAACGCCACCGGCTCCTACAAGCCCGCGAAGCTGGAGAACGGCATCACCGTCGGCGTGCCGCCCTACATGGAATCCGGTGAAAAGATCCGCGTGAAGACCGCCGACCGCACCTACATGGAACGCGTGAAGTAGAAGGCGCCTCCACCGCGAAAGGCCCCTTCGGGGGCCTTTTCGATTCGTGGAATACTGAGCGCCCATGAAGCCCGCGACGCCGCTCCACCCGCAAACCCTGCCCTTTCTTTCAGGGCTGGAAGGGGGCTTGGCGAAGGAGCTGGCGGCGCTCTCGGAGCCTCGGCGTTTCGAAGACGGCGCGAAGGTCTTCCAGCAGGGCGAACGGGTGCCCGGCGTCTTCGTCGTCGCCGAAGGCAGCCTCAAGGTGTTCCGCTCCGATGGCCGCGGCCATGTGCAGGTTCTGGATTTCATCCGCCCCGGCCAATGCGTGGGCGAGGTCCAGGTCTTCGATGGCGGCCCCATCGCCTCCAGCGCCGAAGCCCATGGCGAGACGGCCTGCTGGCTCATCCCCGGCGCGCCGCTGCGGGACCTGGCCCATCGCACGCCCGCCGTGGCCGAAGCGCTCATCCAGCACTTCGCCGGGAAGGTTCGGCACCTGGTGGATCTCGTGGATTCACTCAGCCTCCACAGCGTGCCCGAGCGCGTGGCGCAGGTGGTGCTCGACGCTCACGGGCGACAGCCGGAACGGCTGCTCGTGGAATTCCAGGAGACCCAGGAAGAGCTGGCCCAATGCATCGGCGCGAGCCGCGAAGCCTTCTCCCGCGCGCTGCGCCTGCTCTCGGACCTCGGCCTCATCCAAAGCACCTTCCCCGTGGTGAAGGTGGTGGACCTGCCGCGACTGCGGACCTTCGCGAAGGGCTGACGGCGTCTAGGCTTTCGGATACACCCGCAGGCTCTTCCACTGCTTGAGGATCACCTTGCCGGGCGCGAAACCGCGGGGCTTGCTGATGTCCGCGATGCGGCACCAGTGGACCTCCACCTTGCCCGCGTCCCGCGCCTTGCTGTGGAAGGCCGCGAGCTCGGCGGCGCGCTCCAGCACGGCGCGAGGCGGCTCGCTCACCTTGTCAGGATTGCGGATCACCACATGGCTGCCGGGCATGTTCGCCACATGGAGCCAGAAGTCGGTGTTCTCGGCGACCTTGAAGGTGAGCTGGTCGTTCTCCGCGTCGCCCTTGCCGATGAGCAGCTCGAAGCCTTCGATCTGCACCGACCGGAACGCGGCGCCCTTGCCATCCTTCCGCTTCTCCACCCGGCGCGTCTCCTTCGCTTTCGTCTTCAAGGATGGGGCCTTGACCGGGAGGAGCGCCACCGCGCCCGTGGCCTCGGCCTCCCGCCGCGCCTCCAGCGCCGCGCGCTGCCGCGCGAGGGCCACCTCCAGTTCCGCGAGCCGGGCCAGGCCGCGCTCGGCCTTCTTCGCCTCCCTGAACCAGAGCTGAGCGGCGGATTCCGCGGTCTCGCCATAGGGCAGGCTGAGGCGCGCGCCATCCGCGAGCGTCACCTCCCCCGACGCGCCCTTGAGTCGCCAGAGCTCGCCGGAAAGCGCCGCGGCCTTGGGCTTCAGCGCGAGGCCCGCCTGATGGCGCGCGCGATCTTTATCGAGCGCCGCTTCGAGCCGGTCCAGCTTCCGCGCGTCCTGGAGGACGGCGCGTTCGGACGCGGCCTTGCGCGGCGCGAGCACGAGCGCTTCCGCTTCCGCGATGGACCAGGCCTGATGCCGCGCCAGGAGCGGGCCTTCGCCCGGAAGCACTTCCGCCACCTCGCCCGCGAGGGCGGCTGCGAAGCGCTCCCCGAAGCGCTCCTTCCACCGCCTCAGAGGCGGCGGCTCGGTCGCGGAGCTCGGCATCGCCGCAGGAAAGGGCACGCCCAGCCCCAGGCGCGGCACCGCCACATCCACCCCATCGAGGCGGATGCCCGCGCGGCCGGGAATGGCCTGGAAGGCCACGCGCACCGTCTCGATCCGGCCCGTGATGGCGCGGCGCTGGAAGACGAGGCCCAGCCAGCGCTCGGAAGGATCGCCCTGGACCTCCACGAGCCGCGCGCCTGAAAGCCAAGCGCCCCAGGCCCGCGCCGAATCCTTCGCGGCCTCCGCCGCGAGGAGCAGGGCGGCCGGGTGGTTCCCGGGCAGACGCCACAATTCCGGCCGGGGCTGAAGCAGCAGGATCCAGGTGTCCGCCTCCGCCTTGCGGCCCCAACGGAGCCCGAGCGCCCGCGCGGAAGCCCAGGCGCCTTCCAAGGCCCAGCCCGGGTGGGTTCGAGCCTGGGCCCGGGCGAGGGCCAGCAGCAGCGGTGCGTCCATCGGTGTGAATCCTTGTGAAAAAGGGGCCTCGACGCTCGCCAGCGAGAGCCCTACGCCGCATAATGCCTCAACTTCAGCCGCCCGACCGGAACCCCATGCCGATCCTCCCGACGACTGCTCCACCCCGCCCCTTCAAGGCGCTCCTCGTGGAGGACAGCGCGACCCAGATGGGTCTCCTCCGCGCCGTGTTCCGCAGTCGCGGGCACGAGGTGATGGAGGCGCGGAACGGCGCGGAAGCGCTGCTGGTGCTCGCGGGCGAGATGCCCGATGTGGTGGTGAGCGACTGCTACATGCCGCTCATTGACGGCTACCAGCTCTGCCGCCTGCTGAAGGACGACCGCGCCACGCGCCACCTGCCCGTGCTCCTGCTCACGGCGGAGACTCGCGGCCTCGGCCACTTCTGGGCCAAGACCTGCGGCGCGGACCGCTTCATCGTGAAGGAACCGGAGATGGACGGCGTGCTGGAAGCGGCGGAGGACCTCGCCCGCACCGCGCCGCCGAAGGACCCGGCGCAGGGGCCGGTGTTCCAGAATCCCGGCGATCTCGGCGTCGAATCCATCCAGCGTCGCCTGGCCCGCGCCCTGGAGCAGCGCCTTCTGGAGACGACGCTCAGGGATTCCATCGCCCGGCTCTATTCCGAAGACCCCGACGCCCAAAGCATCGTCCGGGGCTTCGTGGACCTGCTCCAGACCGCCGTGCTGCCCGGCGCGCTCGCCGTCGTCCATCGCACGGAGGAGGGCATCGTCGCCCGGGGCGCCCACGGGCGCTGCGTGAGCGAGGCCGATCGCCAGGAGCTGGGTCGCGCGCTGGAGCGGGCGATGGGACTGTCGGGATCGCTCGATCTCCCCTGGGACGCCGCGCTGGATCCCGAGGAACGCCGCCTCGCCCTGCGCGACCCGCTTCAGCTCGTGCTGCCCATCTCCGTGCCCGGCACGCCCATCAACGCGTTCATGGGCCTGCTGGTGGAGCGCCGCCTCTACCAGGAACATGTGCGCCTGCTGGAGATCGCGTCGGACGAACTCGGTCGCCTGCTCACGCTGGAGGCCAGCCGCCAGCGCCTCTACCACCAGGCCATCCAGGACCCGCTCACGGGCCTCTTCAACCGCCGCCACACCAACGAACTGCTCCAGCACGAGGCCATCCAGAGCTCGCGCTTCGGCCAGCCGCTGGCGGTGATGCTCATTGACCTGGACCACTTCAAGCCCATCAACGACCGCTTCGGCCACGCGGCCGGAGACCGGGTTCTGAGCATGGTGGCCCAGCGCCTGGCCTTCGGCCTCCGCAAGGTGGACCGCCTTGGCCGCATGGGCGGCGACGAATTCCTCGTGCTCTGCCCCCAGACGGAGAAGGAAGGCGCGCGCCAACTCGCGCTGCGCCTGCTGGAGACGGTGGCCCAGACCCAGCTCCCGAACCTGCCCGAAGGCCGCAACCTCTCCCTCAGCGCGGGCGTCGCCTCCTGGCGCGGCGAAGGCGACACGGTGGAGCTGCTCCTCGCCCGGGCGGACCAGCGCCTCTACAAGGCCAAGGCCGAAGGGCGCTCCCGCGTGGTGGCCGAAGGCTGACCGGGAGCTTCACCCGCGCCCCATCGGTTCTAGACTGGGGGGATGGCTTCCGAACCCGGTCCCTCCTACGAGTCCTACCTGAAAGTGCCCGATCTGCTGCGGCTCCAGACGCCGCTGTCGGAGCCGGAGGCCCACGATGAGCTCCAGTTCATCGTCATCCACCAGGCCTACGAGCTCTGGTTCAAGCTCATGCTCCACGAGGTGCGCGCCATCATCGCCCACCTGCAAAAGGGTCAGGTGGGGCCGAGCCTCTGGCTCATGCGGCGCTGCCACGAAATCGTCCGCGTGCTCCAGCAGCAGTTCAAGGTCATGGAGACCATGAGCCCCGCGCACTTCCTGGAGTTCCGCGACTGGCTGAAACCCGCCAGCGGCCTGCAAAGCGCCCAGTTCCGCTGCCTGGAATTCCTCTCCGGACTGAAAGACGAACGCTACCTCCAGCTCTACCCCGGCTCGCCCGAAGCCAAGGCCTTGCTGGAGTCTGCGCTGAAGGAGCCGTCGCTCTGGGACGGCTTCCTCGCCGCGCTGCGCTCCCGCGGTTTCGACACCTCGGATAGAGAGCCCGTGCTCCAGGCCCTCGTCGCCGTGTACACGGACGACAAGCACCTCGATCTCCACCAGCTCGCCGAAGGGCTCATCGAATTCGACGAAGCCTTCCGCGTCTGGCGCACCATGCACTACCTCCTCGCCGAGCGCATGATCGGCTTCAAGCCCGGCACGGGCGTGGGCCACACCGATGCGATGGCCATGAGCGGGACGGAGAAACCCTCGGGCGGCGGCTGCCCCTTCGGCCACGGATCGTTGCCGCGGGAAGCGGGCGAGCCCTCGTTCCAAGATCCCGGCGTGAAGTACCTGGCGAGCCGGGCCGACCTGCGCTACTTCCCGCTGCTGTGGGAAGTCCGCTCGCGTCTCGGAGGCGGTTATGGCGCGTGAGCTGGAAGGCCGCCGCGCGCTCGTGACGGGCGCGAGCGCGGGCATCGGCCGCGCGGCCGCGCTCGAGCTCGCGTCGCGCGGATGTGCGGTCACCGTCCTCGCGCGCTCGGCCAGCAAACTCGAAGGCCTCGTCCAAGATCTCCGCGCCGCGGGCGCGCCCCAGGCCTTCGCGCTGCAGGGCGACCTTGAGGATCGGGAGGCCCTGAAGCCCATCGTCGAGGCGCATCTCAAGGACCACGGCCCCTTCCACATCCTCGTGAACAACGCGGGCGGACCGCCGGGCGGACCCATTCTTGACGCGAAGGAGCAGGACTTCCTGGTCGCCTTCGGTCGCCTCGTCATGGCCCCGCACCTGCTCGTGAACCTGCTCGCCCCCGGCATGAAGGCCGAAGGCTACGGCCGCATCGTCAATGTCGTCTCCACGAGCGTCCGCGAGCCGCTTCCCAACCTCGGCGTATCGAACACGATCCGCGGCGCGACGGCCGCCTGGGCCAAGACGCTCGCCAAGGAACTCCCACCGGGCATCACCATCAACAATGTCCTCCCCGGGGCCACGGCCACCGAGCGCCTGGAGAAACTGGAACTCGCCAACGCCGAGCGCACGGGCCGCACGCTGGAGCAGGTCCGCGCCGACATGGTGAAGACCGTGCCCGAAGGCCGCGTGGCGGAGGCGCGCGAGATCGCCGCCCTCATCGCCTTCCTCGCCTCGCCCGAAGCCGCCTACCTCCGCGGCCAGAGCATCGCCGCCGATGGCGGGCGGATGAATGCGATCTGACATGCGCTTCGACCTCTTCTTCTCCATCTCGCAAACGCCCGTGGACGGCTTCACGCCGGACGAAGCGACGATGTTCCGGAACTTCTTCGCGCAGGTGGA
>CAZKIM010000095.1:0-1096 GCA_964552855.1 uncultured Solibacteraceae bacterium
AATTGGTCGGGGCGAGAGGATTCGAACCTCCGACCCTCTGCTCCCAAAGCAGATGCGCTACCAGGCTGCGCCACGCCCCGACGGTTCTTCGAGTCTAACCTCTACTTGCCGCCGAGGGCGACGCTGCGGAGGTTGAGGCCGGCGTGCTGGAGGTCCATGATCTGGCCGGCCAGCTTCACGAGCAGGCCGGTCTCCAGCTCTTCGCGGCCCTTCTTGGTCGCCCCGGCGGGGGGCACGGTGAGGATGCTCGTGGGTTCGAGGGTCTTGGACCAGGTCATGCCCAGGTTGAAGGCGACCTTCTTGCCGCCGCTGGTCAGTTCGCCGGAGAAGGTGGACATGGCGCCATCGGGGCCGTAGCCCACGCGGACCCAACCGGGGCCGTCGAAGCCGCGGGAGGCGTTGGCGATGGAGATGGCCTGGAGCTTCCCAGCGGCGTAGGCGAACTCCATGCGGGTCTGGATGCCCTGTTCGTCGTTGCGGAAGGCCATGCGCTGCGGCTGGCGCGTGGTCGTGTCCACCCACACATCCAGGTGTCCGCGCTTCCAGAAGCCCAAGGAATCATCCATCTTCTGCTCGCGCTTGCGGGGGTCCCAGGCGCGGGTCGGCGCGTCGAAGACGAGGTGATCCATACCGTTCTCCTGGCCCGCGACGCTGGCCTTGAAGGTGGGCGCGTCCACATAGACGGCCTGGATCTCGTTCAGCGTCTGGCGGAACCAGGCGAGGAAGGTGAGGGGCGCGTCGCTGGGGGCGGAGTCAATGCGCGTCGTGTAGGCGTTCTGCTCCTTGCTGTAGATGAAGCCGCGGTCGCCGCGCCGCGTGGCCAGCAGGTTGCCGAAGTCGCCGGTGAGCTGGGTGCGGTAGTCGCCGGAGGCGAAGTAGGTGGAGTCCACCGTCATGTCCGCCTTGCCGCCCTTGCTGTTGGCCTTCACCGCGCCTTGGCTCAGATCGCCGACCTTGGCGTCCACGGCCGCGCCCGAGAGGGTGATGGTGAGGGTGCCCTTCAAGTGGACGGCCTTCACGCCCTGGTAGGGCGCGCCGAACCAGCTCGTGTTCACCGCGTCCAGCGACTGGACGAAGGCCTTGCGCGCCGTGTCCG
>CAZKIM010000095.1:1196-6279 GCA_964552855.1 uncultured Solibacteraceae bacterium
CGGAAGCAGTCCCGGCAGAGCGCGGTCTTGGGATCGTCGGGCGTGAAGGGCAGGTATTCCGCCTTGCCGCACTGGATGCAGGTGATGAGCGCCATCACGCGGGTTTCGGTGCCCTTGCGCTTGTAGGCGACTTCGCGCCGGTAGCAGTCGGGGCAGAGGAAGAATTTCTTGCCGGGATCCAGGCGGAAGGGCAGGCCGCAGCGGGCGCAGACCTTGTCGCGGATCGCGGTGGCGGAAGGCTCGGCCACGGGCGTCCGCTTCTTCAGCAACACGCCTTTCGCGGGCGCGGCCGATGGGGTCGTCGGTTCGTCCGGTCGTTCCACGGCCGGATCATCTGAGGAAGGGAGGGGTCCCTGATTCATCGCTATGGTTCCGCTGGTAGGCGCCTCGGCGCGGAAGAGCCAGTTTATCGCAGTTTCGGGGAAGGGCCTTCGGGCATCCTGGAGTCCATGTTGGATCCCGGGGATGCCGCGATGGACCTGCTGGTGCCGCTCCGATCCGGGGACGCACGGGCCTTGGCGCGGGCCATCTCCTGGGTGGAGAACGGTCATCCGGCCGCCCGGCCGCTCATGGCGGCGCTGTGGCCCTCGCTGGGCCGCGCGGAGGTGATCGGCCTCACGGGCGCGCCGGGGGCGGGCAAGTCCACGCTCACGGACCAGCTCGCGCGGGCGTTGCGGAAAGAAGGCCGCAAGGTCGGCATCCTCGCGGTGGATCCCACGAGCCCGTACACGGGCGGAGCCATTCTCGGCGACCGCATCCGCATGGCGCGGGCCTCGGAGGACGACGGCGTCTTCATCCGCAGCATGGCCACCCGCGGCGCGCTGGGCGGCCTCGCGCGGGCGACGCAGGACGCCATTGATCTGCTGGACGCGGCGGGGTTCGACACCATCCTCATCGAGACCGTGGGCGTGGGGCAGGACGAGGTGGATGTGGTGGCCTGCGTGCAGACCTGCTGCGTCGTGCTCGTGCCGGGCCTGGGCGATGGCGTGCAGGCCATCAAGGCCGGGATCATGGAAGTGGCTGATCTCTTCGTCATCAACAAGGCGGACCGGGATGGCGCCGATCAGGTTGAGGCCGAAATCGAGGGTCTGAAGAGCCTCGGCCCCATCGGCCTCGACGCGGGGTGGGATCCACCCATCGCCCGCACTGTCGCGTCTAGCGGCGAGGGCGTGGCGGACCTGCTCGCCGCCATCCGCGCCCACGGCGCCTGGCTACGAAAGGGCGAAGGGCTCGCCCGCAAGGCCAAGGCCCGCGCCCGCCTGCGCCTGGAGGCCCTGCTCGCCGAAGAAGCCGCCCGCCGCGCCAAAGCGCGAGCCGGGGAGACGAAGGTGGAGACCCTGGTCGCGGCGATCGCCGCCCGCGAACTCGACCCCTACGCCGCCGTGGACGAACTCCTGGAGCTTGCGCCCGAGGCCTGAGGCCCACCTCACTTGTGATAGGGCCCGCCCTTCAAAATCGAAAACGCCCGGTAGAGCTGCTCCAGGAACATCACGCGGCTCAGGTCGTGGGGGAAAGTCATCGGGCTGAGGGACAGCTTGTCCGGGACTTCGGCCTTCAGCGCGGGGTCGAAGCCGTGGCTGCTGCCCAGGGCGAAGGCCAGGCGCTCGCCCCGATCCAGGCGTTCGCCCAGCCAGGCGGCGAAGGCTTCGCTGGAGTGGAGCTTTCCGGCCGGGTCCAGCAGGATGGCCCGCCCGGCGGCCTTCAGGCGGGGGCGAAGCCGGTCCGCCTCCTCCCGCAGCTGCCTCACCGCATCCCCTTTGCCCTCTGGCAGTTCGGTGAGGGTCAAGCGGGCGTGGGACTTGAGCATCCCCAGGTAGTGGGCTTCCAGGCCCTTGCAGGGCTCAAGCCGGAGACGGCCAAAGGCGATGAGTTCGACTGGGTACATTCTTTCCCCTACTCGGTTTTTTCGTTGGCACGCCGTCCGGATGGTTCCATCATCCTCCTTACCGTGCCCGTCACGGAGGTGTCATGCGAACCCAGAAAACCCTCTCCCTCCTCGTTCCCGCGGGCCTGCTGCTCCTGGCCCCGGCCACGGGCTGCGATTCCAAGGCCTCGAAGATGGAGGCCCCGCTTTCCGCCCAGTCCCCCCAGGACATTCTCCAGCACCTGCGCTACCTGGCCGCGACCAAGGACTACAAGCACATCATCCTCATGGCGCCGGTCAAGGCGGATGTGGTGTTCCCTTCCGCCTGGTGGTTCAACAACCAGGCCGCGCACCTCGGCCTCGAGCTTTCGCCGCAGGAGATGAAGGACCTGGGCGTGGACAACATCAAGGACAAGCTGGACAACCTGCCCCGCTACCCCGTGCCGGGATATGACATCCAGGACGCCCGCCGCGCCTTCTACGCGGGCATCTACCGCCTCGTCACCGGCTTCTCGACGGACGAGTGGAACAAGATGTATGTGATGCAGGTGCAGAGCAATGTCTCCGCCCCCGAAGTGACGGATGTGACGCTCGGCTTCGACAGCCAGCCCAAGATGGTCGTCAGCTGCATCAAGACGCCGGAAGGCACTTATGGCGTGGCGAACATCCAGTACAAAGTCGGCCTCGTGAAGAAGTAGGCCGACGCGGGTTGATTTCTGCAAAGAGCCCCGGTTGGGGCTCTTTGCTATGCTGGCTTGCCTGACCTGAAGTCGGGCGCGATGAGGACGGCATGACTGAGCACATCAACCTCTTTGAGAATGTGAACCGCCAGTTCGACGAGGCGGCCGACATCCTGGGCATGGCCCAGGAAGTGCGGGAGGTGCTGAAGACGCCTTACCGCGAAGTGGCCGTGGCCCTGCCCGTGCGCATGGACGACGGTTCCCTGAAGGTCTTCCACGGCTATCGCGTCCAGCACAACGGCGTGCGCGGGCCGCAGAAGGGCGGCATCCGCTTCCACCCCGAGGTGGACCTGGACGATGTGCGCGCCCTCGCCAGCCTCATGACCTGGAAGACCGCCGTCGTGAACATCCCCTTCGGCGGCGCCAAGGGCGGCGTGCAGTGCGACCCCTCCAAGATGAGCCTCCATGAGTTGGAGAACCTCACGCGCCGCTACACCGCCAAGATCTCCATGGTGCTCGGCCCCACCCGCGACATCCCCGCGCCCGATGTGAACACCAACGCGCAGACCATGGCCTGGGTGATGGATGAGTACGGCCGCAAGGCCGGTCACGCGCCCGCCTGCGTGACGGGCAAGCCCATCGAGCTGGGCGGCAGCCAGGGCCGCGAAGCCGCCACCGGCAAGGGCGTCGCGCTCATCACCCGCGAAGCCGCGGGCGTGATGGGCCTGAAGCTCGCGGGCGCGCGCGTCGTGCTCCAGGGCTTCGGCAATGTGGGCTCCTACACCGCCAAGTTCCTGGACGAGATGGGCGCGAAGATCACGGCCGTCGCCGACCACGCGGGCGGCGTGCGCAACGCGGCGGGCCTCGATGTGAAGGCCCTCGCCGCCCATGTGAAGGCCAACAAGGGCACCGTCGCCGGTTTCCCCGGCGGCGAAGCCTTCCCGAAGGAAGAGGTCTTCGCGCAGGACTGCGACATCCTCATCCCGGCGGCCCTCGGCGGCGTCATCACCAAGGAGAACGCGGCCACCATCAAGGCCAAGCTCATCGTGGAAGGCGCCAACGCGCCGACCACCACGGCCGCGGATCACATCCTCAAGGATCGCGGCGTGACGATCATCCCCGACATCCTCGCCAACGCCGGGGGCGTGACCGTCTCGTACTTCGAGTGGGTGCAGAACCTCCAGCAGTTCTTCTGGGAAGAGGCGGAAGTCTTCGAGAGGGAGGAGAAGATCATGGTCCAGGCCTTCCACGATGTGCATGACAAAGTCGTGAAGCACGGCTGCACCTACCGCACCGCCGCCTTCGTGCTCGCCCTGGAGCGCGTCTACAAGGCCAATGTGATGCGCGGCTGGTGATCGCCGCCAAGCACCGCGAAGGAAAGCCGAAGGGCCGCGAAGGATGACTTCGCGGCCCTTGCTTTTTCCCCTTCGCGCGCCTTCGCCGTCCTGAGAAACTGGGATGTTCGGCCGGTGGGGCGTCCCATACAGCCCGGCCTCGGAGGATCCATGTCGAAGAAGAACATCATCCATGTGGTCGGCACCGGCACCATCGGCGAGCCGCTCATCGGCCTCCTCACCCACTTCCAGAAGGAGCTGGGCATTGACGAGGTCACCTTCCACAAGCACAGCCTCAGCGACCGCCCCAAGGTGAAGGCCCTGGTGAGCCGCGGCGCGAAGCTGGCCGTGGACGCCGACAAGACCGCCGCCTTCACGGAGTGGGGCGTCGAGCCCGCCCTGACCCATGAGCAGGCGCTCGACCAGGCGAGCGTCGTCATTGACTGCTCGCCCAAGGGCATCGAGATGAAGGAGAAGCTCTACAAGAACTACGAGCACAACACGCTGGGCTTCATCGCCCAGGGCTCGGAGTTCGGTTTCGGCAAGATGTACGCCCGCGGCATCAACGACGAGGTCATCACCGCCGATGACAAGTACATCCATGTGGTCAGCTGCAACACCCACAACCTGAGCTGCCTGCTGGAGACGCTCGTGCTGTCCGAGGGCGACGACAACCTCGTCGAGGGCTCCTTCGTCTGCATGCGCCGCGCCAACGACATCAGCCAGGTGAAGGACTTCTGCCCCGCGCCCCAGGTGGGCTCGCACAAGGATGGCAAGTTCGGCACCCACCACGCCCGCGACGCCTACCACCTTTTCCAGACCAAGGGCTTGGAGCTGAACCTCTTCTCCTCCGCCATCAAGCTCAACACCCAGTACATGCACTCGCTGTGGTTCGACCTGCGCGTGAAGAAGGCCACCACCCTCGAGTCCCTGAAGAAGCGCATCAAGGCCAACGACCGCATCGCCATCACCGAGAAGAAGGACGCCAACGCCGTCTTCTCCTTCGGCCGCGACCAGGGCCACTTCGGCCGCATTCTGAATCAGACGGTCATCCCCCTCAGCACGCTCACGATGCCCACCGAGACCCGCATCGTCGGCTTCTGCTTCACGCCCCAGGATGGCAACAGCCTCCTCAGCAGCCTCGCCGCCGCCGTGCGCATGATCCACCCGAAGGATTGGGAAAGCCGCATCCAGGTGCTCAAGCC
>CAZKIM010000095.1:6379-7472 GCA_964552855.1 uncultured Solibacteraceae bacterium
CCTATGTCTACCTCTGCTACGGCATCCACTGGATGCTCAATGTGGGCGCGGACGAAGCGGACCGCGGCTCCGCCATCCTCATCCGCGCCTGCGAGCCCATCGCGGGCCTGCCCGTCCTCAAGCGCCGGCGCGGCCTCGCGGCGGAGGGCCCCATCCTCCTCACCGGCCCCGGCAAGGTGGCTCAAGCCCTCGGGTTGGACGGCTCCTTCAGCGGCAAGCCGCTCTTCATGGAAGGCGGCCTCGAAGTGCGGGCGGGCGAAGCGCCAAAGGTCATCCTCGCCGGTCCGCGCGTGGGCATTGACTACGCGGAGCCGCGCGATCGAGCCGCGCGCCTCCGCTTCGCCAGCGCGGGCACGAAGTGGGTGACGATGCCGAAGGGCCTCAGCCCGGAAGATCGTTCCGGTTGACGATCTTGGGGCCGTCGCCGCTCGCCTTCTCGTAGGTGCCATCGCCGCGGTTCACATACTTCGTCAGGCCCTTGCGCGCGATGTCGGCGTCACTGAAGGATTCCTTGTGATAGAAGGCGTCCATCCGCTTCAGATCCGCGGGCGTGGAGAGCAGGCGCACACGCGTGCCGCCGCAAGAGCAGGCGGACGCTTCACCCTCCACCGCGATGAGCAGTTCCTCGACCTGCCCGCAGGCCTCGCATTGGTAATCGAAGAGAGGCATGGCGTCTCCTCCCGATATACTAAAGGTTCGCGCGGATCTTGAGGGAACCGCGGGGATAGACGGGGGTGACCGGTTTCGACAGGTCATGAACCCGGGTGTCCGGTGCAGGCGGGGGTTGGTCGGATGGCCCCCTTATCAATCCGCCCAAACCAAACTGCCAACGATAACTTCGAACTGGCTCTCGCCGCCTAAAACACCCAAGCAATTGGTTGTCTAAGTGACGGGCGAGCATCCGCGATCTCCGGGTAGCGGGCTCGTTAAACCTCCTGACGGGTGGCTTCGGCCTGCCGGATGGAGGCGCCGGATAGGTTCTCCCCACGCCCCCCAAGGAGGATCGAGATCACGGGGGCAAGCGTCCCGAGCGGCTCGTCCGTTCCCCGCCGGGTGGCTTCAAGAGCGGACCAAGCCTGTGGAAGAGCCGCCA
>CAZKIM010000096.1:0-7414 GCA_964552855.1 uncultured Solibacteraceae bacterium
TGCGCGAGACGCGCGCGGAGAGACTCGCCCTCCAGCAGTTCCATCACCGCGTAGACCGTGCCCTCCAGGTGGCCGATATCGAAGATGCCCAGAATGTTGGGATGGTTCAGGGCCGCGACGGCCTTGGTCTCGCGCTCGAAGCGGGCGAGAGCGTCAGGACTCTTCGCGAGATGCTCCGGCAGCACCTTGATCGCCACGAACCGATCCAGCCGCGCGTCCTTCGCCTTATACACCTCGCCCATGCCACCCGCGCCCAGCGGCGCCAGGATCTCGTAGGGGCCGAGCTTGGTGCCGATCTGCATAAGGCCGACCTAGTGGGCGGTGTACTGCGTGATCACGCTTCCGATGGCCTTGCGGCAGGCGGCGCAGAAACCGGCGCTCAGATCCCGGGTGAACATGATGCAGTCTTCCTGGGACCGGTAGTAGCCGGTGGCGTAGTAGTTGCCGCCTTCGAAGGCGCCGACCTTGCCGCTGTTCGCGTCCGTGCCGAGCAGTTTGGATTCATGGGCGCGCTCCTCGGTGAAGAGCGCCTCCATCACGGATTCGGGCTGGTTGGCGGCGCGGATGGCGTGACGCCGCTTCTGGATGCCGAGGCTGTAGGCTTCAAACTCCGCCTTCTTCCAAGGCGTCGGCAGCGGGGTTCCGGGAACGATGAGGTCCGCCCACTTGGGATGCTGTGGA
This sequence comes from uncultured Solibacteraceae bacterium, assembly GCA_964552855.1. Taxonomy (GTDB): domain Bacteria; phylum Acidobacteriota; class Holophagae; order Holophagales; family Holophagaceae; genus JAFDVN01. The sequence goes on from CAZKIM010000096.1 coordinate 682, forward strand.
TCAGCCGTCACATTGGGCTCCCAGGGCTCGGGCCGCGCGGCGCTTGGGTTGTAGTAGTTGTCGCTGGTGTAGTACTCATCCGCGAGCCCCGCGATGTGGTGGCCGAACTCGTGGACGAACACATAGGGGCTGAAAGCGTTGTCGCTGGCGACGGTGCCGTAGAGCTGGTGGATGCCGCCGCCGCCATAGGTGCGGCCGTTCACGAGGATCTCCACGAAGTCATAGGGCGCTTGCGATGCCGCGTCCCGGAAGGCGCGGTTGTCGAAGGTGAGGATGTAGCGTTCGCTGCCGAAGGCGTCGTAGGTGCAGCCGAGCGCGGATCGCTTATGGATGCCCGTGCTGGGGCGGCTGATGCCGCTCTCCTTCGACACGGGGCAGAGCGCCCACACATTGAAGTCGGCCTTGCGCGATTTGTACGGCTCATAGGCGAAGAGCGTCGCGGCGAGGCGCTTGGCGTCCCTGATGAACTTGGGCCGTTCCTTGGCCGTGTAGCCGTCGCCGAGGATGAGGAAGTCCACCTTGTGGGAGGGATCGCCGTTCTTCAGGATCGGGATGAGCGCGCCCGCGCTGGGCGGGGCGCCGCGCTCGACGCTTTGGGCCTTGGGATCCACGGGACAGGACCAGAGCTCCTTCCAGCCCATGTCCGCCTGGCGGCGGAGGAGATGGACGGTGACGGGCGCGGAGGGTTCGGGGAAGCGCACGGATTCCTCGAAGGCCCGCTGCAGCTTCGTCGCCTCGTCCGTGTCCTGCCATTCGCCGAAGATGCTGGCGAAGCCGCGGGAGTAGAGGACCTTGCCGCCCGCGTCCCGCACTTCGGCTTTGTACTTCCCGAGGTTGGAGTCATCCACGGCTCGATCCGGATCGCCGGGCCAGGGCAGGGGTTCCTCCACCACGCGGGCCATCGCGAAGGTTTCGTTTTTCGCGTCGCCGCTGTGGACATAGTCCAAACGGAGGGTGCGCGGCGTGGCCGCGGATAGAGCGCAGGCTAGGAGGAAGACGAAGGCGAGGCGCATGGGAGACTCCGGGTCCACACTAGCCGGTCTTGGGGCTGGCTGGATCACCCTTGAAAAATACGGCCCTTGCACTCAAGCTTGGCGGGTTCCTTCGAGGCCATATGGGCGGTTTGGTCATCCAAGTCCCCGGCAAAGGGCGCTGCGTCCTGGACGCCGCGCAGCCGGAGGTGACGGTGGGCCGGGGCACGGGGAATCTGCTCGTGCTGGAGGACGGCATGTTGAGCCGCCATCACGCGCGCTGCTTCCTCAAGGAGAACCGCGCCTTCGTGGAGGACTTGGGATCGCGCCACGGCACCTTCCTCAACGGCCACCGCGTGGAGCAGGCCACGGCCATGAAGGAAGGGGACCGCCTCCTGGTGGGCCGGACGGAGATCCGGGTGCTGCCGCCGGATCAGGATCCGACCAAACCTTCCGGCACGGTCCTGGTGGAGGATCATCCTCACCCGCAGCTCACCCTTGTGCGGCCCTTGAGCGAGTTGTTCAGCCAGGCCGCGCCGGAGGCCAGCCACTGGTCCAAGGCCCTGGACTTCCTCCATGACGCGAGCCTGGATCTCCTGAAAGAGGGCGATCCGAAGGTGATGCTCGAACGCATGGCCACGGGGCTCCATGGCTTCCTGAAGCCTCACCGGGTGGCGATCCTCCTCCGCCAGCCGGATGGGGAACTGGAACTCAGGGCCTACGCCGGAAAGGCGCAAACCGAACCCTTCCGCATCTCCCGAAGCCTCGTCGCCAAAGTGTTGGAGCGGCAGGAGGCGGTGCTGCTCCGGGATCCGGCGCTCGATTCCGCCTATCAATCCGCGAGCATGGTGCTCAGCCAGATCAGCTCGGCCATCGTCACACCCCTGGCCCTGGATGGGCAGGTGGAAGGCCTGCTCTACGCCGACGCGCGGGTGCCGCGGGACCCCTTCACCGAAGAGGATCTGCGCCTCGTCTCCAGCCTCGCCCACATGGCGGCGGCCAAGCTCCAGCAGACGCGCCTGCTCTCCGAGGTCGCGCATAAGCGGAAGATGGAGGAAGAGCTGGCCCTGGCGCGGCGCATCCAGGAACGGTTGATGCCCTTGCTTCCGGAGGAACTTCCGGGCTTCGAGCTCGCGTCGCTCCACGAGCCCAGTCGGCAGGTGTCCGGGGATTTGTACGGCCACTTCCCAGGCCCGGGCGGAAGCGCCTGGTTGTGGGTGGCGGATGTGAGTGGCAAAGGGCTCGGCCCCGGCCTCCTCATGGCCACCATGCAGGCCTACCTGGACGCCTGGGCGGACACCACCGCCGACCCCGGCCCGCTCGCGGACCGCTTGAGCCACACCCTCGCCCGCCACACCACGCGCAATCGCTACATCACCGCTTTCCTGCTTCGCGCCGAGGCCGATGGAACCGTCCACTACTGCAACGCCGGCCATAACCCCGGCCTGCTGCGACGGGCGGACGGGACGATGGAGCAGCTTGAGAGCCAGGGTATGCCCCTGGCCCTCTTCCCGGAGCAACCCCACGGCGGCGCCAGCCTTCACTTGGAGCCGGGGGATCTGCTGGCCATCTTCACGGACGGCATCACCGAAGCCGCGCCCGTGGATGGCGAGGACTTCGACCTCACCGGCCTGGAAGGCGTCCTGAACCGCCATGCGCGGGCGCCCCTGCCCGAACTCATCACCCGGATCTCCGAAGCCCTCCACGAACACACCCAAGGCGGCCCGCTGGCTGATGACCGGACCCTCGTTCTCATCCGGCGGCGCTAGACTGAAGGCATGTCCAGCCTGACTCCGAAGCAACGACAATTCCTCAAGGCGAAGGCCCACGCGCTCAAGCCCCTCCTCCAGATCGGGAAGGCCGGTCTCACGCCCGCCCTGGTCGAGGAGTTGGACCGCGTGCTCGATGCGCACGAGCTGGTGAAGGTGAAGCTCAACGACAACACCTTCGAGGACGAACCCGGCGTGGTGGCCGCGCTGGGCGCCAAGGTGGCCGGTCTGCACCATGTCTGGACCATCGGCCACACGCTGCTCCTCTTCCGTCCCAGTCGCGAGCGCGCGACGCGCTACCCGCTGCCCTAGGCGGATCGGCGATGCCCTTCCTGTCCTGGCACGAAGGCCCACAGCTCCGGCGACACCGCCTCGAAGGCGCGCGAGTGCTGGGCACCGATCCAATGCGCGCCACCTTGATCGCGCCCATCGTCGGCCCACCCGTCCAGGCCGTGCTTCAGCCGGAGGGCATCCACTGGAGGATCCGGCCGCTGGAGGGCATGGTCATCCGCCGCGAGGGCGAGATGGTGCCCGCTTCCGGCGCTTTGCTGGGGGATGGGGATGTCCTGAACCTGGGCGCCTGGGAGATCCGCTTCACACACCGTTTCCCTGGGCTTGATCCGGAGCGGTTCCTGGAGACATCCGGCTCGCTGCCGTTGCCTTCCGGTTCCGCGGCGGCCGCGCCGCTGCGCTGGGTGGCGGGCCTCGCCCAGCGCCTGGAGCAAGGCCTTCTCGCGGAAGAGGATCCCACCGCGCTGGCGAAGCGCCTCGTGGAAGAAGCCTGCTCCTTCCTCGCGGCGGATTCCGGCCTGCATCTCCGCCAGGCCGCCAGCGCGCCGTGGCGCGTGATCCATCGGGTGGGCGCGGTGGTGGAAGATCTGGAACCGGCCCACTCCCTCGTGGCCCATGCCCTGACCGATGAGGTCAGCCTCCTCTCCAACGATCCCTGGCTGGACCCGAGGGCCGCGCGCGCGCCGATGGGCTCGCCCTCTCTCGGGCCGATGCTCGTGGCCCCGGTGTTCCTGGTGGAAGGTTCCGGCGAAGGGCCGGAAGGCGCCTTCGTCCTTCTCCGCAAACCGGGCGCGCCCGCCTTCACCGCGCCGGACCTGAGCCTGCTGCGCAGCGCGGCGGACCTGGCCGCGCTCGCCCACCGGCTCAGCCTCGTCCAACGGCGCCTGCTCACCCACGCCGAGATGGAAAGCCAGATCCTCCACCTCCGGCGCGATCTGGAACGGCAGGACGATCGGCAGGGGCATCTCCTGGCCGCGCTTCGAGGCAGTCTCGCGCGGGGACAGGCGCTGCTTCGGAATCTGGAAGGCCCGGCCGCGACGGCGCTCCAGATGCACTTCGCGGCGATGTCCCACCTCGTGGAAGACGGCATGGCCACCGATCCCGGTCTGGCTCCGCCGCCCGGCCGAGCCTGGCACCTGGATGAGATTCAGCGTCAGATCATGGAAGGCTGGACTCCCTTGGCCGCGAGCCTTGGCCTCACCATCGCGGCGGAGTCGGCACCGGAAGCCCAGGTGTGGCTTGGAGGAGGCCCGGTCCTCGAGGCCCTGCGCAGCCTGTTGGACGCGCTCTTCCTGCATCTGCCCACCGGCACCACGCTGCCCGTGCGGTGGAGCGAGGAGCCCGGTCGGTGGTGCCTGGATTTCAGCGTGCCGGCCGGAACGCCGCGCGTGAGTCCCGATGCCTGGAGTCGGGGTGTATTCGCGTCCTCGGGCCTGGAGTGGCGATGGAGCGAAGGCAGGCTCACCCTCGCGTTCCGGGTGGCGCCCCAGGTGCAGGGCGACGCCGCCGAACGGCCCATGCTCGGCCTGGTGACGGAAGATCTCGGCCTCATCGGGCTCTTCCAAGGGGCGGCGGACGCGGCCGATCTTTCCCTCTTCCCGCTCGAAGAGGCGCCGCCGTCACCGCCGCTTCCGCCCTTCGAAACGCTGGTGGTGGATGCCCGGGGCGTGACGGATGTGATCGCGTGCCTGCGGGACTACCGCGGCCATCCCACCTTCGCCACCACGCCGATCCTCGTCGTCCGCGCGAAAGAATTGGACGGTCCAGAACTCCTGGCGGCCGGGGCCACGGATTGGCTGGCGGATACCCTGCACTGGGAGTCCCTCCATCACCGGCTTCAGGCGCTTCGCAGGCACCGGGAATTACAGAAGAAGGGTAGGGCCTCGGAGCGGCTGGAGACCGTGCGTCAGATGGCCGGAACGCTCAAGCACGAGATCAACAATCCGCTCGCCGTCATCTCGCTTCAGACTGAACTCTTGCAGCGTAAATTCCCCGACGAGCCCAAGCTCGCCAAGATCGCCGACCAGGTCCAGCGCATTCAAGCCCTCATGCAGGTGCTGCAGAAGATGCGCGAGCCGGGCGATGAGGACTATCCCGGCGGGACCAACATCCTCCGCCTCTGAACCAGGGAATCCATGACGCCTGAGACGCGCCCCGCGCCCAATTTCCTCATCATCGGCGCGGCCAAGTGCGCCACGACCTCGCTGGCCTCGCTCCTGGAGCTGCACCCGGAAGCGGGCGTCTCCCGGCCCAAGGAGTCCCACTTCTTTTCCATGGACGCCCAGTACCAGTTCGGATGGGAAGCCTATCTGAAACTCTTCGCGCATTGCGAAGGCAAGAAGGCCATCGGCGACGCCTCCACTTCCTATTCGAGGATCCGCTATCACCTTCAGGTGATCCCACGCATCCAGCGACACCTCTCCGCGCCGAAGATCATCTACATGGTGCGGCACCCTTTGGAGCGCATGGAGTCCGCCTTCGCCGAACATCGCAAGACCCCGAACGGCTCGGGCCTGATGGACCTCAACGACGCCATCCAGCGCCAGCCGATGATCGTGGATTCGAGCCGGTACTGGGAAGTCTTCGACGCCTACCGCCAAGCCTTCGGCGAAGCGGCCATCAAGGTGCTCTGGTTCGAAGACTACGCCGCGCGGACCCTCGAAGTGTTCCAGGATGCCTGCCGTTTCCTGGACATTGATGACACCTTCGAGCCCGAATTGAGCCAGCAGGACCGCAACGAACGCGCGGAAGTCCACGCCTCGCCCGTCTGGAACCCGGCCCTCAAGGCGCGCGTGGTGGACGCGATCCGAGAGGACAACCTGCGCTTCCTGGATCATTTCGGGAAGGACAGGGGCCACTGGAGCGGGCTCTACGCTTGAGCGCCATCAAGGTGCTGGCGTCTGACCCGCGCTAACTTGAAGCCGAGGAGATCCCATGACCAAGCCCGTGGATGTGGACGCGATGGAATGGAAGGCGCTTCCCTATCCGGGCATTCGCGCGAAGGTGCTGCACAGCGATCCCGAAACCGGAGATCGCGCGGCGCTGATCGAGTTGGACGAAGGTGCGCACTACCCGCTTCACGACCATCCCGGGGGCGAGCACGCCTACATTCTGGAAGGGGAGTTGAAAGCTGGTGGCGAAGTGCTGCGCGCAGGGCAGTACATCCACACTCCGCCTGGCGCGCCTCACACGGTCGTGGCCCGAACCCGCTGCCGCTTCTTCGTCGTCACGCCAAAGGGCGTCGTGCTGGTCGAGAAGGGCTGATACGCACTCGCATCCAGTATGGAACCACCGGAAAACTCCTCTAAGAACAGCCATTCAAACGGGGATGAACGCTGATCGTATCTTGACCCCTCAAGCCTGGACCGTATGGGTTCGAAGGCGTGTCCGCAGGGGCTCACCGGCGAAGCGTGGTTTGGGGTCATCGAACCCCAAATCGTATGAAAGCGAAGAGGCCCGCTCACGCGGGCCTCTTCGTGGAGTCGGTCGGGCCTACATGTGGGCGATGATGTTGTCGCCGAAGGCGGAGCACTTGATTTCGGTGGCGCCTTCCATCTGGCGGGCGAAATCGTAGGTGACCTTCTTTGACGCGATGGCGCCGTCCATGCCCTTGAGGATGAGGTCGGCGGCTTCGGTCCAGCCCATGTAGCGGAGCATCATCTCGCCGCTCAGCACGACGGAGCCGGGGTTCACCTTGTCCTG
>CAZKIM010000097.1:0-2959 GCA_964552855.1 uncultured Solibacteraceae bacterium
TGGATGGACAAGCACAGCTTCCTCGCCGTGGCGGCCTGGCCGAGCCTCGGGCTTTGGGCGCTGCTCTTCGGCTTCGCGCTCCTTCTGCGAGGAAGCGACAGGCCCAGTCGGGATCTCAGTCTCGCCGCGCTGCGCGCGCTACGGGCCTTCCTGCCTGTGGGATTCCTCGTGCTCATGGGCTTTTGCGCCCCCCTCGCAGGTCTTTACGGCGGCAAGATCATTGGGTGGGGCGCAGGGTTCTTCGTCCTCTGCCTGATCCTCGGCCTCATCCCCGTGTTCCGCCTCATCCGGCTCGCGCCACCCATCGAGGGCGCGACACATTCGGATTACCGCTGGGGTGGGTTGATCTATTGGAACGCGAGCGATGATCGGCTCTTGGTACCCAAGCGACTCGGGATCGGATGGGATCTGAATTTCGGAAGGCCCATGGCGTGGGTGGTGATCGCCCTACTGCTCTTCATCCCTCTGATCCTGACTGTGGTGTCACTCGTGAACCGCTGAGCCATACTTCCTTCGTGGCGGCGATCCGGAACAACCTCGAGAAGAGTCCCTTTCTCAATCGCAAGTTGGGCGACCTGCCCACGCGGCCCGGGGTCTACCTCTACCGGGACAAGGACGGCGCGCTGCTCTATGTGGGCAAGGCGAAGGTGCTGCGCAACCGCGTGCGGTCCTATTTCCAGAGCAAGCAGCTGGACGCCAAGACACGGCGGCTCGTGGCGCGCATCTGGGACCTGGAGCTCATCGTCTGCGAGACGGAGCTGGAAGCCCTCGTCCTCGAAAACAACCTCATCAAGGAACACTTCCCGCCCTTCAACATCCTGTTGCGGGACGACAAGACCTATCCCTTCGTGAAGCTCACACGCGAGCCCTTTCCGAAGGTCTATGTGACGCGCAAGGTGCTGAAGGACAAGGCTCACTACTTCGGCCCCTTCTTCCCCGCGAGCACGGCCTACAAGGCCGCGGAGCTGGTGGAGCGCTTCTTCCAGATCCGCGACTGCGACATCGAGATTGATGGGAAGCGCGGCCGCGCCTGCATGAAGTACCAACTCCATCGCTGCACGGCCCCTTGCATCGGCGCCGTGTCCCAGGAGGCCTACGGCGAGCAGGCGAAGGAGGCCAAGCTCTTCCTGGAAGGCAAGCGCGAGGAGCTGAAGGCGCGGCTTGAGGCCGCCATGTGGCAGGCGGCCCAGGTGGAGGCCTTCGAGCAGGCGGCTCATCACCGCGACACGCTGGATCAGGTGGACGCCTGGTTCACGCGGCAGAAGGCGGCGGTCGCGGACCAGGATGACATGGACATCTTCGGCGGCGCGGTGCTGGATGGCCGCGCCTGCGTCCATCGTGTGCTCATGCGCGAAGGGCGCATGGTGGATCGCCGCGAATACCTGCTCGACGATTGCGAAGCGCTGGACGCCGAGGCGCTGAGCCAGGTGCTCCAGCGCGTCTACGCGGACGAAGCCCCACCGGGCCGCCTGCTCATGGAGATGGAGCCCGCGGAGCCGGAATTGCTGCGGGAATGGCTGGGGCAGGCGCGGAACGGGAAAGTCCATTTCGTCATCCCGCAAAAGGGTCAGAAGCTCGACCTGCTGGCCATGGCGCAGGAGAACGCGCGCCTGGCGCTGGAGCGGAAATTCGAGCCCGCCAAGTTGAACCAGGCGGTGCTGGAAGGGCTCCAGGCCTTTCTGGGCCTGGCCCGGTTGCCGCGCCACATCGAATGCTTCGACATCAGCCATGGCCAGGGCCGCGAGGTGGTGGCGAGCTGCGTCGTCTTCAAGGACGGTTTCCCGGACAAGGGCAGCTACCGCCGCTTCAAGATGTCCAACGAACAAAACGACGACTTCGCCAACATGCGCGAGGCCGTGTTCCGCCGCTACAAGCGCCTGAAGGACGAGGGCAGGGACTTCCCCGACCTCGTGCTCATTGATGGCGGCGTCGGCCAGCTCCACGCCGCGGAAGCCGCGCTCGCGGACCTGGACCTCATGGACCTGGAGCGCGCCTCGCTGGCGAAGAAGGAGGAGCTGGTGATCCGCCCCGGCGCGCCGGAGCCGCTTCGCATCCCCAAGAGCAGCCCCGTGCTCCAGCTGCTTCAGCGCGTGCGGGACGAGGCCCACCGCTTCGCCATCACCTATCACCGAAAACTGCGGGAGAAGCGCACGCTCCAGACCCAGCTCACCCAGATCCCCGGCGTGGGCGCGGCCACGGCGAAGAAACTGCTCGCGGCGTTCGGCAGCGTCGAAGCGGTGCGTGGTGCGGAGGAAGCGGCGTTGGAAACCGCGGTCGGCGCCGCCGCGGCGAAGAAGGTCGTGGCCTGGAGATCCGCCCCGCCCTTATCCTGAGCCATGCTCGACTCGCTCCTGGCGCAATTCGTCCTCTTCTGGGCCGTCATTGACCCGATCGGGACCGTGCCCATCTTCCTGCGCGAAGCGCGGGGGATGGGACCCGCCTCGGGCCGGAAGCTGGCCAGCCTGGCCGTGGCCTTCGCGGCGCTGGTGCTGCTCTTCTTCGTGGTGGCCGGGCAGATGCTGCTGAGCGCCATGGGCGTCTCGCTGGAAGCCTTCCAGGTGGCGGGCGGCATCCTCCTCTTCCTCTTCTCGCTGAGCATGGTGTTCGGCGAGAGCAAGCCCAGCCAGGAGCTGAAGCTCGCCAAGGCCGCCGGACCCGGCCGCGCCATCTATCCCCTCGCCATGCCTTCCATCGCCTCGCCCGGCGCCATCCTCGCGGCCGTGCTGCTCACGGACAACAACCGCCATGCCTTCGGCAGCCAGGCGGCCACGACCCTCGTGATCCTCGCGGTCCTCTTCGCCACTTGGCTCCTGCTGCTCGCGGCGCGTCCGCTGCAAAAACTGCTCGGCATCGCCGGCACGGAGATCATCAGCCGCATCATGGGCCTGCTCCTGGCGAGCCTCGCCGCCCAGCAGATCCTCGTGGGCATCGCGCGCTTCTACCACTTGAAGCCCGGCCC
>CAZKIM010000097.1:3059-7373 GCA_964552855.1 uncultured Solibacteraceae bacterium
CGGCGACCAAAGCGGGAACACAGAGGGCACCGAGCAAGCGCAGAGGGCACAGAGAACCGCTATCGAATACGCTTTTCTCTGTGCCCTCTGTGTCCCTCTGCGATCTCTGTGTTCCGTTTTTCGATCCAACGCGTCGCGGCGCTCGATATGGGCGGAGCCTGTCCCTTAGCGTCCTTCCAGGGACTTCAGTTCCGAGATGGCCGCGGGATCTCCCGCTTCGGCGGCTTTGCGGTACCAGGCGAGACCTTGGGTCTTGTTCACGCGCACACCGAGCCCGTAGGTATAGCTCGCCCCCAGCATCCGCATGGCCTTGGCGTCCCCAAGCTTCGCGGCGTCCACATAGCCTTGCAGCGGAAGCGGCACGGTATCCGCGATGGGTTCCTGTGGCGTGGGCGGAGCCGGCGAGCGGAGGAACCACCAGCTCATCCCTGCGGTGAGCAGGATCACGGCGGCGGCGACGCCCAGGATGGTCTTCCAGGGCCGCGCCGCGGGCGCCGGAGCCGAACGCTCGGGGCGCGGCTGGTTGATGGGCAGGACGAGCGTGGCTTCCGCGGGCAACTCGGGCACGCCGGGGATGATTTTCGTGTGATCGAAGGGGTCCGCCTGGGGATCGAACTGGGGCTCGTTCATGCGCCCTCCCGCTCCAGGGCCAGCTTCCACACATGGAGGCGCGGCACGAAGAGAAAGAACATCAGCGGCGTGAGCGCCATGAAGGTGCCGACGAATCGAGCCGCGTTCTGGCCCACCATCATCCAGTAGAGCAAGCCCCAGAGACTGCTCGTCTCGAAGATCGCGGCGTAGATGAGGCTTTCGCGCATCACCACGCGGGGGCGCTCCTCCAGGGAGAGCTCACGGAAGCCCTTCAGCACCTTGCCGCTGCGCCAGGTGACCCAGGCCGCGGCGATGCAGACGAGCGCCGTGAAGGTGTAGCCGATCTGCTTGGCGGGGCCTTCCAGGGGCGCTGTCCCGGGGCGCACCGCGCCGGTGGCGACCATCACCATGAGGAACAGTGGCCAGGCCACGCAGATGATGAGCCCCAGCAGCCGCGCGCGCTTGTACGCGGGGAGCAGGGCGAGGAGTTCCGGAGCGTCGTCGGGAAGTTGGGCCATGACTCAGGCGGCCTTGACTCGGATCTCGCCGAAGGATTCCGTCTGCACGAGGGCGATGCGGCGTGTGCGCACCAGCTCCAGCAGGGCGAGGAAGGTGAGCACCATCTCCTCCCGCGTGCGGATGGCGGCGATGAGCTGGTCGAAGGGCTTCCAGAGCCCGTCCTGCAAGTCGCCGAGCACTTCCTCGATGCGCTGGTCCAGGGTCTTGGGCTGGGCGCGGACTTCCACGGGCGGCGGCGGCAGCAGCTTCTTCAAGGCTTCGCGGTAGGCGCCGAGCAAGTCGAAGAGCGTGGCCTTGATGGGCTCCTCCTCGACGACCGCGTGCTCCTGGATGTCCAGGGGCTTGGTGTAGACGACCTGGGCCGCATCCTGCTCGCGGCTGCGAAGGGCCTCGGCGGCCTCCTTGACCTGCTGGTAGTCGAGCAGCTTCTGGACCAGCTCTTCGCGGGGATCCTCGATGCCTTCATCCGCCGGGGGGCGGGGCAGCATCAGCCGGGACTTGATCTGGAGCAGGTGGGCCGCCATCGCCACGAATTCCGCAGCGATCTCCAGGTTCAGCTCCTCCATGAGGTGGAGGTAGTCCATGTATTGCCGCGTCACCTCGGCCATGGGCAGGTCCATGATGCTGAGCTTCTGCTCGCGGATGAGGTGGAGCAGCAGGTCCAGCGGGCCTTCGAAGGCCGTCAGATGCAGGGGCAGGCCGCGGAACTTCGTCTCGAAGCCTTTGGGGGCCTCGAAGGTCCGGGGCGCCTCCGGGGCTTCCGTCGTGGAAGCCGTTTCGATCGGCTCAGGGAGGTGTGGCATCTCGTCGGACATGGTCCCATCATTCTAGCCGACCTCCCCCAGGAGCCCCCATGAGAGCGGCAACCCTTGCCCTGGCACTGACTGCGGTTCCCTGCCTGATGGCCGCCCCGGCCGATTCGGCGCTCACCGGCGCGTGGCGCATCGCCGCGACCGCGCCCGCCAAAGGCCGCCCAGCCGAGCTGGGCGAGCTGAAGGTGGATGCGGGCGGCAACTTCCAATGGAGTGAAAACCGCCAGCTGGCGGGCCTGGGCGCGCTCCAGCCCCATCGCCCGGCCACCGGCCCCCGAGCGGGCCAGGACTGCTGGCTCTTCCACCGCGGCAAGGGGGACTACTACGCGTTCCGGGATGGGGACACGCTGGAAGTCTACGATGCCGCTTCGAACACCCTGATCGGCAAGGGATCGAAGACCGGCAGCCGACGCCGGTAGGTCGGCAGCCAGTAGACTGGAGGTCATGGCTCGCCCGCCCGTCCTCCCCGGCCCCCGCCCCGAGTGGCTGAAGATCCGCATCCCCGCGCCGGAGGTGGTGGACGAGGTCCACGGCCTCATGCGCGAGAAGAAGCTCGTGACCGTGTGCGAGGAAGCCCGCTGCCCGAACCTCAACGAGTGCTGGGGCGTGCATCGCACCGCCACCTTCATGCTCATGGGCGAGATCTGCACGCGCCATTGCAGCTTCTGCTCCGTGGGCAAGGGCAGGCCCGGCGCGCTTGACGCGGACGAGCCCCAGCGCGTGGCGGAGGCCGTCGCGGCGTTGAAGCTGAAGTTCGCCGTCGTCACGAGCGTGAATCGCGATGACCTCCCCGATGGCGGCGCCGCGCACTTCGCCCAGACCATCCGCTGGATCCACACCCTTAACGCGGGTTGTGGCGTGGAAGTGCTCGTCCCCGATTTCCGCGGCATGGGGGACGCGCTCCAACTCGTGCTGGAAGCCGAGCCGGAAGTGCTCAACCACAATGTCGAAACCGTGCCGCGCCTCTACAAACGCGTGCGGCCCGACGCCAACTACGAGCAGTCCATGACCGTGCTGAGCCGCGCCGCCGCGTTTCGCGACGCCCACGCGCCTGACCTTCGCACCAAGAGCGGCATCATGGTGGGCCTCGGCGAAACGGAGGATGAGATCCTCGCGCTGATGAAGGATTGGCGCGCCGCGAGCGTCAACATCGCCACCCTCGGCCAATACCTGCCGCCGACGGCGAACCACCTGCCCCTGGAGCGCTTCGTCGAGCCCGCCGAATTCGAGCTGTACCGCCGCAAAGGCGAAGAGATGGGCTTCCAGCGCGTGGAGAGCGGACCGCTCGTGCGGAGCAGCTACCACGCGGCCGAGAGCTACGCGGGATAGGTGAAAGCACTCACCACGAAGACACCAAGACACCAAGACACCAAGACACGAAAGATCGCTTTTTCGTGTCTTGGTGTCTTCGTGGTGATCCTTATTGGCTAGACTTGCCAAGCTTCAAAATCTCACCCTTCGGAGGACCTCATGGTCTCGCTCGCGCATCTCTGGCTGCCGATTCTGCTGTCGGCGGTCTTCGTGTTCATCGCCAGCAGCCTCATCCACATGGCGCTCAAGTGGCACAACTCGGACTACCACGGCTTCTCCAACGAGGACGAAGTCCGCGCCGCCATCACCAAAGGTTCCCCCGCTCCGGGCCAGTACACCCTGCCCTACTGCGCCGATCACAAGGATTTCGGGACCGAGGCGATGAAGACCAAGCTGAAGGATGGTCCCGTGGGCTTCATGATCCTGCGCGCCCCCGGGCCGATGGGCATGGGACCCATGCTCTTCCAGTGGTTCCTCTACATCCTGCTGGTGAGCGTCTTCACGGCGCTGATCCTGGTCCACGGCGTACCGGCGGTGGCGACCTACAAGCATGTCTTCCACATCGCCGCGCTGGCGGCCTTCATGGCCTACGCCTTCGGTCTCATCCCCATGGGCATCTGGTGGGGTCAGCCCTGGCGCTCGGTGCTCAAAGGCATGGTGGATGGCCTGATCTACGCCTGCCTCACCGCCGGCACCTTCGGCTGGCTCTGGCATCACTGAAATCCGCTGTCGGCATGAAGTCAGCATGAAGAAGGCCCCGCTCGCGCGGGGCCTTCTGGTTCACCAGCGGAGTGGCTTAGGCGGCCTTCTTGGGCTCGGCCTTCTTTTCCTTGGCGGCGCGATCCGCGCAGGCCTTCATGCACTTCTCGGGGCACTTGCTGTCCGGCATCTTGCAGCCGTTCTTGCAGGCCTCGGCCATCTTGGGCTGTTCCTTCTGCGCGGGCTTGTCCTGGCTCGCGAAGACAGGGAAAGCCATCGCGGCGGTGAGGGCGAACAGAGCGATCTTCTTCATGGGACCTCCGAAATGAGACCCCCAGTCTAACCCCGGCCACAATGAGTGCATGAAAAAGCTCGCGGTCGT
>CAZKIM010000098.1:0-7186 GCA_964552855.1 uncultured Solibacteraceae bacterium
GGTGCCCAGGAGCTGCGTGAGACTCACGCCCGCCACATGGCGCAGCAGGCCGCCGGCGGCGAGCACATAGAGCAGCACGACGATCATGTCCCGGGCGAAGCCCGGCGTGGCGTTGCGCCGCTGCCGCGCCAGCGGGTCCACGACGAGGAAGGTGATGGCCCGGACCAGGAGGAACGCGATGGCCACCCACAGCACGGCGACCGCGCCGTTCCGCACGGCCGGGTTGCCGCTCATGCGATGGAAGAGGAGGGCTCCCGCCGCCACGAGCCCCGCCAGGATCACCCAGGCCAGGGCCCGCCGCTGGGGGCTGATGCGCTCACGGAGGTCGCGGAACATGGCGGAAGTCTAGCGGGGAAGCGCGTCCCGCAGGCGCGCGATCGTGCGCCCCGGCGCGGGCGCTTCCCACAGCGCGCGGATCAGGGCCACGCCCTCCAGGCGCGGATGCGCGAGCGAGGCCGCGTTCCCGGGCGTAATGCCGCCGAGGGCGAGGAGACGGGGGCCAGCTTGGGCCTGATCGAGGAAGGCGCGCAGCCGCGCCGCGTCCCAGGGCGCGCTCTTTCCGGGAGTTGCGAAGATCGGCGCGACGAGGAGTTGCTTCGCGCGGAGGCGCGCGGGGAATTGGGCCTCGTCGTGCAGCGGGCGGGAGAGCGGAAGCATCCCTTCTGGCACTTCGGGGTAGGCCTCGGGTGCGTGGAGGCCGCAGCCCGCGGCGAGCGCCACATCCAGACGACCGGCGACCCACAGTTCGACACCAGGCGCCGCGTCCCGGCACCAGCGGGCGGCGTCCAGCAGGGCACGGGCCTCCATCTGCTTTTCGCGGATGAGGAAGCCATCCACGCCGCTTTCGAGGACAGCCTTCCAACGACGCGCGTCGAACCCTTCCCCCGGCGTGATGGCGAGGATGAACATCAGGCGAAGAGGGCGCGCAGCGCGGTCGCGTCGGCTTTGGGCAACGCCATCACGAGCGCGTTCTCTTCCACATGGGCGACGCGGCCCATGCCGCAGAGCGCGGTCGTCACGCCGGGGCAGGAGCGCGTGAACTGGAGCGCGAGCTGGGCCACCGTCTCGCAGCCGGGCATCGCTTCGTCCAGCGGCCCGCGCTGGGCGGTGAGGGAGCGGAGGATGCGGGCCTGAAGCATGGAGGCGCTGGTCTGCACGGAAAGTCCGAGAGCCTGCGCGGCCTCCAACAGCGTGAGGCGCTGGCCATCCAGCGTTTGAGTCGCTGCGAGAAAGGCTTCGGGCATCCCGAGGTTGAGGGGCGCCTGCACCCAGCGGAAGCCGTGGCGCGGGCCGCCGATGGATTCGGCGAGGTGCCAGAGCCGCGCGAGGTCCAGGTGGTTCGCTTCGCCAGGCGGCACGCGGAGCCCATCCCAGGTGGCGACGCCGTAGAAGCGGATCTTGCCTTCCGACCGGAAGGCTTCGCAGGCCTCAAAGGCGCGGGCGATGACGCCGTAGAAGGCTTCCGCGCCCAGCGCCGGAAGCTGCTGTTCGGGGTTGTGGAGATGGAAGAGATCCACCGTCTCCAAGGCAAGCGCCTGCCGCGAGACTTCAAGCTGATGGGCGAGGTAGCGGGGCGTCAGCGCGTGGCAGCCATCCACCACCTCGTCATCGCTCAGGATCCCAGGCTTCCGTAGCACGCGATCGAACCACGCGGCGGGGCGCTCGTCCGTCACGCCATCGCCCATGGGCAGGTAGCCCGCCTTGGTGGAGACGAAGAAGGCGTCGCGGGGCAGGTGCGGCAACACCCGGCCAAGGGCGCGCTCGGAGTGGCCCGCGCGGTAGTTCGCCGCCGTATCGAAGACGCGGCCGCCGAGTTCGAAGAAGCGTCGCGCGGCGGCCGCGTAGCCGTCATCGGCCTCCGCCCCGGGCGCGCCGAGGTAGGTGCCGAGACCGAGGGTCGAGCATGGGCTGGAGGTCATGCCTCCAGCCTACGCCTACATATCCAGCTCTTCCTTGAGTCCGGTCTGGCCCATCTCCACCAGGCGGTCGGAGGCATGGCGCGCCCATTCGGAGTTGGGATAGCTCTCCACCAGGCGCTGGTAGTAGTCCTTGGCCTGCTGGCGCCAGCCCTCCACGAGGGTCTTGGTCCAGGCGATCTGGTCCTCGGCCATCTGCTTCTGCTGATCCTTGTCCAGGTCGCGGTAGGTTTCCTTGCCGCCGAACTTCTGGTTCAGTTCGCCCTTGGCCCAGGTCTCCAGCTCATCGGGCGTGATGCCGCGCTGGCGGAAGGTCTCGCCCAGGTAGTAGTAGGCGCGCTCCCGATCCACATAGTCGGGGTAGGCCTCCAGCAGACTCGTGAGCCGCGACTGGGCGCCCGGGTAGTTGTAGCTGTTCACATAGAAGATGCCCACCACCAGCTCGTGTTCGGCGATGCGGCGCCAGCACTGGGTGATGCGGTCCTTGGCTTCCTGGGCGTAGGGGCTGCCCGGGGCCTCCCGCAAGACCTGGGTGAAGGCGGTGATGGCGGCGCGGGTCTCGGTCTGGTCGCGCTCGGCCGAGTCAATGGCGGCGTAGTGGCAGAGGGCGATCTGGTAGAGCGCGTAGTCCCGGCGGGCGTCGTTGGGGAAGTAGGTGAGGAAGCCGGTGTACTCCACCAGCGCCTCCGGGTAGCTGGGGCTGCCCTGGAAGAAGTAGCTGTCGCCCAGGAGCAGCTTGGCCTCGGGATAGGCCTTCGTGCCCGGCATGTTGGCTTCGATGTAGCGGAGCATCTTCCGCGCGTCGTTGATCTTGCCCATCTTGAGGAGCTCGTGGCCCTTCTGGAGGAGCTGGTCCGAGGTCTCTCCGGCGTAGATGCCGGTCTTGGCCCGTTTGCAGGCGGGTCCGCCTCCGACGAGCAGGAGGGTGGCGGCGGCGATCGGAAGGACGCGGGTCTTCATTCGGAATTCCTCTGACCCTCTAGCGTGGCAGAACTGGGCCGATCGTTCCCGGAGAAGTGCGCCCGGGGAACTGCGCCAGCCAGGCCTCGACCAGGGCTTGGGCCTCGGCCCGAAGCCGGTCATGGAAGATCTCGTGATAGAAGCCCGGCAGGCGGTGGCGCTCCAGCAGCTCCGGGTCCACCTTCGACCAGAGGGCCTCCGAGCGGTCCGGGTCCACCACCGTGTCCGCGCCCGCCTCCAGGAGCAGCATGGGCCGGGACAGCTCGGCGCCGTAGGGCAGGATCTCCCGTCGGCCCTCGGCCAGGGCCGCGCCGAAGGCCGGGGTCGCCCACTTGTGGCAGAGGGGATCGGCCCAGTAGCGCTGCACCAGGATCGGATCCGAGCAGACCTTGGACTTGTCGCCGCCGATGTTGAGCCGGAGGTGGGGCGCGAGCCAGTAGAGGAGATGCCCCAAGAGCTGCAAGGCTCGCGTGCCCTGGCGCAGGGCCACGGCCGGGCTCGAGAGGATCAGGCCATCCTGCGTGTCCTGGTGCCAGAGCAGCGTGAGCAGGGCCACGAGCCCGCCAAAGCTGTGGGCCAGCACGATCTGGGGCCAGACCGGGTGGGGCGGCAGGGGCATCCCATCCACCATCCGGGGCGGGGCGCCGATGCGATCCGCATCCGCCCGCCGCTCCTGGCGCAGGAAGAGGGCGAGATCTTCGGCGAAGGGGCGGATGCCGTCCGCGTCACCACGCGGGCCTTCGGAGCGTCCGAAGCCCCGCTGGTCCAGGCTGGACACGGCCCAGCCCAGGTCGTGAAGCCATTTCGCGGTGTGCCGGTAGCGCTCGCCGTGCTCGCCGTAGCCGTGGACGATCACGATGCGGCCCTTCGGGCTGGGGTGGTCCCACCGGGCGAAAGCGAGGCGGTAGCCGCCCTGGCCCACCAGAGTCCCCCGTTCGGAGGGCTCCAGATCCTCCGGGATCAGCGCGGCGTCGGCCATGCCTCCGAGGATACCTTGGCGGAGCCCGCGTGGTTCCTCCGCTAGAATGGAGGGTTCGGAAGGGTCGCGATGGATTTCGAAAGCCTGGTGAGGGCGAAGAACGAGCTGAAGCCGCGCGTGGAGCAGCTGTTCCGCCATTTGGACCCGGAGCGGAAGGCTCTGGAACTGGAGCAGGTGGAGGAGCGCACCCTCGCCCCCGGCTTCTGGGACGACCCCGATGGCGCCCGGCCCATCCTCAAGCAGCGCGGTGTGCTCACCGACGAGATCGCGCTCGCCAAGAAGCTGAAGGGCAATCTGGAGGATCTGGAAACGGCGCTGGAACTGGCCAAGGAAGACGACTCCATGCTGGGCGAGGCCGAAAGCGTCGAGGGTTCGCTGCGTCAGATCACCGAGGACGCCGAACTGCGCATGATGCTGAGCGGCGATCTGGATTCGAACAACGCCATCGTTTCCATCAGCGCGGGCGCGGGCGGCACCGAGAGCCAGGACTGGGCGGCGATGCTGTTGCGCATGTACCTGCGCTACTGCGACAGCCGCGGCTGGAAGACCGAGATCATTGATCAGCAGGATGGCGAAGAGGCTGGCATCAAAGGCGCGACCTTCACGGTGGAGGCCCCCTTCGCCTACGGCTACCTGCGCGCGGAGGCGGGCGTGCATCGCCTCGTGCGCATCAGCCCCTACGATTCCGCCAAGCGCCGCCACACGAGCTTCGCGGCCGTCTATGTGAGCCCCGAACTGGACGACACCATTGATGTGGAGATCCCCGACAAGGATCTGAAGATTGATGTGTTCCGCGCCAGCGGCGCCGGGGGTCAGCATGTGAACCGCACCGAATCCGCCGTGCGCTTCACCCACCTTCCGACCGGCATCGTCGTGAGCTGCCAGAACGAGCGCAGCCAGATCAAGAACCGCGCGACCGCCATGAAGGTGCTGAAGGGCCGCCTCTACGAGTTGGAGCTGAAGAAGTTCGAAGACAAGGTGGCCGCCGCCTCCGGCGACAAGGCCGATGTGGCCTGGGGCTCCCAGATTCGCTCCTATGTGCTCCAGCCCTACCAGATGGTGAAGGACCACCGCACCAGCCACGAGACGAGCCAAACCCAGAAGGTGTTGGACGGCGACTTGGATGGCTTCATCCGCACCCAGCTCCTCGCGAAGACGCTGAAGGCGGAATAATGAACGCGGCTACCGGCCACCGGCTACCGGCCGCCGCAAAAACGCATTGCGATTTGTGCCTCTCGCCCATCGCGGAAGGGCGCGCCACGCGCCTCGTCCACGGCGAGCCCTACGCGTTCTGCTGCCCGGGCTGCGCGCAGGTGTTCGAGATCCTCGGCCCTGAGGAAGCGCAGCGCCAGGGGCCCTCGTTCAAGCAAGGCCCCGGCCTCGAGGGCGAGCTGCCGCCCGGACCCTACCTCGAAGTGTGGCTGAAGGTGTCGGGCATCGCCTGTGGCTCCTGCGCGCCGCTGGTGGAAGGTCTGCTGCAAGGGCGCGATGGCGTCGTGAAGGCGGTGGTGGAACCGGTCTCAGAGACGGCTCAAGTGCTCTATGCGCCGAGCCGCGTGAGCAAGGACGGCCTGCGGGAACATCTGTCCCGCTACGGCTACGGTGCGAAGGAGGTGGACCAGCTGGACGAGGACCCGCCCAGCATCCACGACGCGCTCCGTCTCGTGCTCGCCTTCGTGCTGGGCGCCAACGCGATGATGAACGCGATGGTGATGTACGCGGCCTTCGCCCGGGACAACGGCACCAACTGGTTCGCCGACCTCATCTTCGCCCAGGCCATCTACAATTCCGATCCCATGCCCGGCGCGGTGCGCAACGCCTTCACGCTGGTGACCGGCCTTTCGGCGCTGCCCGTGCTCTTCTACTGCGGCTGGCCGATCCTCGTGAACGGCTGGCGCCGCTTGCGCCTCGGCGCGCCGAATGTGGACACGCTCGTGGGCTTCGGCGCGGTGATGGCGTTCATCGTGAGCCTCTACACGGCGCTGGTGCTGCACGCCCATCATGTGTACTTCGACACCGCCTCCATGCTCGTGGCGCTCCTCGTCATCGGGCGCGCCCTGGAAGGCGGCGCCAAGCGCAAGGCGGGCCGCGCCATCACGGGCCTGCTCCGCCTGGGCGCGAAGGGCGCAGAGAAACTCGTGGACGGCGCGTGGCGGGAAGTGGATCTCGCGACGGTGCAGCCGGGCGATCGCCTGCGGGTGAAGCTGGGGGAGCGCATCCCCGTGGATGGCCGCGTGGTGGAAGGTTCCGGATGGGTGGACGCCTCCACGCTCACCGGCGAAGCGCGGCCGGTGGAAGCCGTCGAAGGTTCGATGGTGCTGGCCGGCAGCCTGCTCACCCGCGGCACGCTGGAGCTGATCGCGGACAAGGTCGGCGGCGACACGCTGCTGGCGCAGGTGGTGGCGCGCGTGCGCCAGACCCTCGCCGCCAAGGCGCCGCTCCAACAGCTCGCCGACAGGATCGCCGCCGCCTTCCTGCCCATCGTCCTCGCCGCCGCGCTGCTGGCGAGCCTGCTGGCCTTCGCCTATCACCTTCCGGCGGCCCAAGCGCTCATGGCGGGCGTCGCCGTGCTCGTCGTCGCCTGCCCTTGCGCCCTCGGCATCGCGACGCCCATGGTGCTGCTCGCGGCGGTGTCCGAATGCGCCAAGCGCGGCATCCTGCTCCGGGGCGGCGAAGTGCTGGAACGCGCGCCCGGCTTGAAGGCCATCGTCTTCGACAAGACCGGCACGCTCACCACGGGGCAGCTGGAGCGGCGCGGCGTCCGTTGCGACGGAACGACCGAAGCCGAGGCCCTCGCGCTCGCCGCCGCGTTGGAGGAAGTCAGCACCCACCCGCTGGCGGAAGTGCTCTACCGCGAAGGCGCGGCCCAGGCGCGGATCGAAGGACGCGCGCTGCCCGAGATCGCGGATCGCGTCGTCCATCCCGGTCTCGGGGTGGAGGGGACGCAGGACGGATTCACCGTCCGCATCGGCCGTCCATCCTGGTTGAAGGAACTCGGCGTCGTTGCACCCGAAGCCTGGTGGTCCGGCGAGGGTCTGGAAGGTTCGCTCGTGATGCTCAGCGTGGGAAGCCGTGCCGTCGCCCTGTGGGGCCTGGGCGACGCCGTGCGACCGGAAGCCGCCATCGCCATCCGCGCGCTGCGTCGCCAGGGCATCGAGCCGTGGCTCGTGAGCGGCGACCGGCTGGAAACCTGCCTCGCGGTGGCGGCGGAGGTGGGCATTGAGCCGACCTGCGTGGTGGCCGCCGCCATGCCCGGGCAGAAGGCGGACAAGCTGGCGGACTTGCAGCGCGAGCTCGGCCCCACCGCCATGGTGGGCGATGGCGTGAACGA
>CAZKIM010000099.1:0-7158 GCA_964552855.1 uncultured Solibacteraceae bacterium
CTGCTTGATGAAGGGCCAGGGCGCGAGGACGACATTCTTGCCCATGGCGCGGATGTTTTCCTGGTCCTCGATCACGGGGAAGTGGTGATGGATCTGCCAGAGCAGGGTCGGCAAAAAGATAAGCAGGGCGATGCCGGCCCCGGCCCATAGCCAAGGCCGCATGAGCTCGCGGCGATGGGCCGTCAGGAGCAGCGCGATAAAGAGCGCCAACAGCAGCACGAGTGCCGAGTACTTGTTCTCCAGCGCGAGCCCGATGGCGAGGCCCGCCCACAGCCATTGCTTCGCATCGCCTGTGCGGAGGAAGCGCGCCAGGTGGAAGGCGAACCAGGTCCACAGCACCGCTTCCAGGCAAGTGACGCTGAGGATGCTGTTCGTCGCTAGCAACACCGGCGCGCAAAGCACACCCAGCCCGGCGAGCCCTTGGGCGAAGCGCCCGCCGCCCAGCTCGCACGCGACCGCCATGCTGACGAGGATCATCGCCACGCCGCACACGGCGGAAATCATGCGGATGACGAAGAGCGATCCGCCCAACCCCAGCGCGATCTTGAAGAGGCCAATGGTCAGGGGAGCATCGTCCACGAAGCCCCAACCCATGTGCCGCGCGCAGTCCAGAAAGTAGAGCTCATCCCGGAAGTAGCCGTAGGTGTGGGCCGTGAGGCCGTGCAACAGGAGCTTAACGACGACGAGGACGAGTGCCGCGCCCCAGGCGTAGGGAGCGAGGTTCCAGGCGGGCTGGCGAGGGGTTGTCGTGTTCATTTCATATCCAGTCGCATTCAAAAGGTTGGAACCGCTTCGGCGCGCCTCTGCGTTCTTCGCGTCCTCTGCGGTGAGATTTATTGCCTTCCGCTGTAGCCAGCATCAGCCCTTGTCCCAGAGTGGCTTCAGCCGCTGGTAGCCGGTCTTGCTGACGGGCAGGCGCGCGCCGTCGCGCAGCACGGCTTCCCAATGCTCTTTGCTGTCCTGTTCGAGTCGTGCAAGGCGTTCGAGATTCAGGATGTAACTTCTATGGATGCGAATGAAGCGGCTGGGGTCGAGCTGGCCTTCGAGACTCGATAGGGTCTGTTGTTTGAGCAGTTCGCGGCCTTCGGTCTTGAGCAGCACATAGTCGTCCTGAGCTTGGACGAAGTCCAGCTTGTCCAGGGGCACGATGGTCACCTTGGGACCGTCCTTCACGACGATGCGATCCAACGGCTTGCCTTCCCGCGCGGCGCTTTGAAGGGCGGGCACGAGTTCCGCGGGCGGCTTCGTGGCTTTCCGGGCCTTGTCCAGCGCGGCGTCGAAGCGTTCCTTGGAGAAGGGCTTGAGCAGGTAGTCCACGGCGTGGGCGTCGAAGGCCTTGAGGGCGTGCTGATCGAAAGCCGTCACGAAGATCACGGAGGGCTTGCCATCGAGCAGGGCCAGCACCTCGAAGCCGTCCAGCTTGGGCATCTGCACATCCAGGAAGACGAGATCCGGCTTCAGCTCGGACGCGAGCTTCACCGCCTCGAAGCCGTTGGGCGCTTCGCCGATGATCTCGATGTCGGCGTGGGCGGCGAGGTGTTCCCGCACCACGAGGCGGGCCAATTCTTCGTCATCCACGATCAGCGCGCGCAGGCTCATGGCTGCTCCTTCTGGAAAGGGAATCGGAGGCGCGCCTGGAAGCGCCCATCCAGGATGCCGGAGTCGAAAGCGGCGGCTTCGGGGAAGCGCCCGAGCAGGCGGTGGCGCACCTGCTTGAGGCCGATGCCGAGGCCTTGGGGCTTGGGCGCGTCAGGGTCCACCGGGTTCTCCACGAGGATGTGGACGAAGCCGTTCTCCAATCTGGCTTCGAGCCGCACGGTGCCGCCTTCGGGCAGGGGCGAGATGCCGTGCTTGATGGCGTTCTCCACCAGCGGTTGAAGCAGCAAGGGCGGCAGGAGCGCGGCCTCCACGGCCGGATCCACCTGCCAATCCAGGCTGAGACGCGCGCCGAAGCGGACCTGTTCGATGGCGAGATAGCCCCTGGAAAGCTCCAGTTCTTCGGCGAGCGGCACCACGGCGCGCTCGCCCAGGCCCAGAGAGCGGCGCAGGAAGTCGGAGAGCTTCACGCACATGTCCCGGGCGCGGCCCGCGTCCACGCTGGTGAGGGCGCTGATGGAGTTGAGCGCGTTGAAGAGGAAGTGCGGATTGAGCTGGGCGCGGAGCGCCTTCAACTCCGCTTCCTGGGCGAGCATCTGGAGCCGGAGCCGCGCCTGCTCGGCCTCCTCGGCCTGATCCTGGGCGAGGATCAGGTAGTAGAACGCGGCGTAGGCTAGGTAGAGCAGCACGCCGAAGGCCCAGAGGAAGGGCAGGGCCTTGTCCGTGATGGCGGGGAGATGCGAAAGGCCCGGAAGCTTCGAGAGCAGGTGGGCCGAGATCCAGCTTCCGCCCGCGGCCCAGAACGCGCCGTCCACGATGGCGGCGATGCCCCACACCACGGAGAGCCGCGAGAGGGGCGTCCGCCCCGTGGGCATCACCTTGGCGATGAAGTAGGGCATGAGCCCGATGCCCGCGCCGAGCACGACCATGGGCAGGGCGAGGGCGAGCGATTCGGCCCAGGTGCAGCCCTGCATGCGCGCGGGCGCGGCGATGAGGCCGCCCATGAGAACCCAGAGCAGGAGGTAGGGGATCAGCCTCCCGCGCCGGGCCAGGACCGGGTGGTTCAATGCCGGACCTCGAAGCCGCCGAAGAAGACGCTGCCGGTGAGGATGAGGCGGGGTGCGCCCACGGGGGGCGGAGCGTCGTAGACCTTGTTGGACACGCCGCCGAAGATCGAGGTGGTGCGGATGTCCACGGCCCAGCCGGAAGGCACGCGGATCTCGCCGCCGCCGAAGAGCACGAACACATCCAGCGTCATGGGTTCCGGCGAGGGTTCCGCCGCGCGGAGATCCAGTTCGAGGCCGCCGAAGATGGCCGTGAGGTTGCCGCCCTTGAAGGGCTGTCCGCCTTGGGGCTGGCGGCGGGACCCGCTGAAGATGGCGGTGGAATCCACGAAGGCTTCACCGTCCATCGGGTGCCGGGCGGGATTCCGTCGCACGGACTTCATCACCAGGTAGACGCCCACGCCGACGAGGATCAAGGGCCAGAGCGAATCGGCGATGCCATCGGGCGAGAAATTCGACACCAGCAGGTAGGCGCCCACCAGCACGAGGATCAACCCGCCGCCGCTGAAGCCTTCGCACTGGCGCAGCTTCGTGGCACCCA
This sequence comes from uncultured Solibacteraceae bacterium, assembly GCA_964552855.1. GTDB lineage: Bacteria > Acidobacteriota > Holophagae > Holophagales > Holophagaceae > JAFDVN01. The sequence continues at coordinate 3,202 of CAZKIM010000099.1, forward strand.
GCGCGATGAGGATCAGGGGCCAGAGCTTCACGAGGAAACTGGCGTGGGGGATGTTGAGCTGGTCCAGCGTCAGTGCCAAGCCGAAGAGGATGACGCAGATGCCCAGCACCAGCGAAGGTGTGTGGCGGCGCGGCGGCGGTTGGCCGGGACCGGGGATGAAGGGCTCGTTCATGGGCTTAACCGCAGAAGGGTTCGGTGCGCGGGCGCAGGGCCCGCAGGGTCAGGATGAGGCCGATCCAGACGAGGCCGAGGGGCCAGGCGCGGTGGATCCAATCGTAGTGGCCGAGCGAATCCAGCTCGAAATAGAGACCCACGAGGATCGTCGCGTGGGCGAAAGGATGGAGCAGGCCCCGATCCACCATGCGGCCCAGCCCGAAAGCGATGAGGATGAGCGGCCAATGGCGGCCCAGGTCGTAGAACGGCGATCCGCCCCATTGGGTCGCGGCGAGCATGAGGCCGAGCAGGATGAGGAAGATGCCGGTGCCCAGGTGACGACGCGCGCGTCGGGTGTCCCGGGTGGGCGGGTGGACGGAATCCAGGGGCTCAGAGGTCATGGTGCGATCCGTTGGAGCGGTGGGACAGAGAATGGAGGACCGGGATCGGCCCCGCCATGAGCAGGGTCCAGATCAGGAGGGTGGGCAGCCAGGGGTCCATGGTTCTTCTCGCACCCCAGGCTACGGGCGGGGAATCGCCCGTGTCGGCCCGGATCGGCGAACGGCGCGGGAGCATCGGCGAACGCGGGCTCCCTCACGCTTCCCAGTCCACCGCGCCGCCCCGGCTGCGCTCGCGCCAGGCGGTTTCCACCATGCCTTCGAGCCCGGGCGGAATCTCGAAGCGCACCCAGGCTTCGGCCCCCGCGAAGCCCTGGTCCAGCACCTCGGCGCCCGGGATCGCGCCCAGCACGGCGAAGGGCAGATGCGCGAGGGAAGGCGCCACGGTGATGCGACCCACGCGCCGGATGCGGATCTCCTGGAGGAGCCCCGCGCCCTCGGCTTCGGAGAGCGCGCCTTGCACGGCCTCGGTGTAGGCGCGCACCAGGCCGCCCGTACCCAGCTTGGTGCCGCCGTACCAGCGGATGCAGACGGCGATGAGGTCGGTGAGGTCCGCGCCTTCGAGCACGCGCAACATGGGCGCGCCCGCGGTGCCCTTGGGTTCGCCATCGTCATCCGCGCCGTGGGCTCTCACGGGCGCGCCTTCGCGCCAGGCGGAGCAGTGATGGGTCGCGTCGAACTCCCGCTTGCGGAGCCGGGCGAGCGCCTCGGACCGCGCCGCCGCGTCCGGCGCGGGGTGAAGTTCAGCCAGAAAGACCGAAGCCTTCTCCCGCAGCTTGAAGGTCGTGGGCGAAAGAAGCTTCTTCACGCCCGTCCCATCAAGGCTTGGGCTCGTTGCTCACGCCGCTGGCCACATGGCCCGTGGGGCCGACCTGGGCGGCGGCGTCGCAGTGGCCGGTCTGATCGTCGAAGAAGAAATCCGGTTCGAATTCGCGGAGGAAGTCCGCCTTCGTGAGTCCGCCCAGGAACATGGCTTCATCCACGCCGATGTTCCACTGCATGAGGGTGCGGATGGCGCGCTCGTGGGCGGGCGCGCTCCGGGCCGTCACCAGCGCGGTGCGAATGCGCATGGGTGTGCCGCCCGCGCCGGACTGGAGCCGATGCAGGGCCTCCAGCAGCGGCTTGAAGGGGCCGGGTGGAAGCGGCTCGGAGGCGTGTTCCGTCTCATGTTTCTGAAAGGCGTCCATGCCGTCGCGCTGGTAGACGCGCTCGGCCTCGTCGCTGAAGAGCACGGCGTCGCCATCGAAGGCGATGCGGATCTCATCCGGGTGGCGCTCCGCCGCCATGGCGCTGTTGGGATAGACTCGCGCGGCTGGATAGCCCGCCAGCAGCGCGGAGCGGACATCCTCCTCCTTCGCGCTGAGGAAGAGATTCGCGCCGAGGGGTCGCAGATACTGGAAGGGGTTCTTGCCCTTGGTGAAGACGCCGCGTTCGAGATTCAGGTCGGCGGCCTTGGCGCTGCGGAAAACGCGCATCCCGCTCACCGGATCGTTCTGGGAGAGGATCACCACCTCGACCCGCTTCTCCTCTCCGGCGTTGAAGGCCAGCAGTTTCTTCACCAACGGAAAGGCCACGCCGGGGTGGGCTGGGACCTCCAGCCGGTCCAGTTGGAGCCGCATGTAGGCGGATTCGCCTTCCCGCTCGAAGAGGCGGTTCTCCTCCTCGAAATCGAAGAGCGCGCGGCTCGAAATGGCGACGACCAGCTGGCCTTCCAGCGTTTTGGGCATGGGGAAACGATAGCGGCTTCGGGCGTCAGGCGTCAGGCGTCGGGTCTTTGTGCAGGCCAGGTCGTCGTGATTCAGCGGCGACGCCTGCGTGGGGTCCGACGCCCATCCAGGCACAATGGACGCATGGAGCGCCTCTACTTCGACGCCAACGCCACCGCGCCGGTCCATCCGGTCGCGGCGGAGGCCGTGGCCACCGCGATGCGCGAGGTCTGGGCCAATCCCACCAGCACCCATCGGGAGGGCCAGCGCGCGCGCCACGCGGTGGAAGAGGCCCGGCGCGGCATCGTGGCCTCCCTGGGCGTGGCCCCGGCCGAATTGGTCTTTTGTTCCTCCGCCACCGAGGCCCTGCACCTGCTGCTGGAGGGCCTGCGGCCCGAACTCGGCGAGGAGCCCGCGGCCGCATTCCCCGGTGAGCACAGCGCCTGCCTGAACCCGCTCAAGGCCTGGAGCCGCGTGAGCTGGCTGCCCGAATTGCCGGAGGGCGTCCGCACGATCGTCCAGATGGCGGCGAGCAACGAGACGGGGATCCGCTACGCCATGCCTCAGCGGGTCGGCGCGATCCGCCTCAAAGACTGCGCCCAGGCCTGGGGCAAGGTGCCGGTTGATCTTTCGGATTGCGACGCGGCGGTGTTCAGCGGCCACAAGATGGGCGGCCCGCGCGGAGCGGCGCTGCTGTGGATGCGGCCGGGCCTGCCCTGGGAGCCCGTGATGGAAGGCCCACAGGAGCGCCGAAGGCGTGGCGGCACGGAGGACACCCCCGCCATCCTCGGCCTCGCGGCGGCGGTGAAGCATCTTCCCGAACGCCTCGAAGCCAATGCCGCGCTGGCACCGCTGCGCGACGCGCTGGAAACCGAAGTGCTGGGCTGGTCTTCCGATTACGAAGCCATCGGCCGTGACATGTCGCGCCTGCCCAACACGAGCTGCCTCCTGCTGCGTGGGCACAGCGGCGAAGCGGTGCAGATGGCGCTGGACCTCGATGGCATCGCCCTCAGCACCGGCAGCGCCTGCCACAGCGGCGCGGTGAAGCCCAGCCACGCCGTGATGAGCCTGGGCTACGGCGAAGCCGAAGCGCGCAGCGTCATCCGCGTCTCCCTCCTGCCGGGGACGACGGAGCCCCAGGTGGAGCGGTTGCTCGCCGGGCTCAAGAAGGTGTTGAAGCGCTAACGCAGGAAGGGGATGGCCTTCCCATCCGGCGTCTGTTCCCACTTCACGCCGAGGATGTTCGCGAGGGTCGGCGCGAGATCCCAGAGCGGCACGCGGCCCAGCGGACCGCTGCCCTGATCGAAGGCTACGAGCCAGGTCCGCATCTCCGGATCGGCGGGATCGAAGGCGTGACAGCCCACGCGCGCCGCGCGTTCCTTCTCAAGCGAAGCCGCGTCCGTGGCTTCGCTGAGCCAGGTGCCCATGGGCGCGGAAACGACCAGGTCGCCGACGCGCGGGCTGTCGGAGAGGTGGAACCGCACGGGCAGATCATCGCGCCTCCAGGCTTGGAGGCCCGCGCGGCGTAGGCGCGCGAGGGCTTCCTCCGCCTGCGCCTTCTGGTCCAGGTAGACGAAGGCGCTGCCGCCGTGGGCGATGATGCGGCCGGGGATGCCCTTTAGAAGCTTGGGCAGCGAGACGCGCTTCGGCACGCGGGCGAAGCCGTGATCCGCGCAGAGGAGGATGCGGACTTCCGGGTC
>CAZKIM010000100.1:0-4637 GCA_964552855.1 uncultured Solibacteraceae bacterium
TCCACGCGGGTGATGTGGGTCTTGCCGCCTTCCTTCACATCGAAGACCAAGCGGGCCACGCCGGGCGCCATGGGCTCGACCTTCACATCCACCTGGGGTGTGCGGAAGCCCTTTTCCTGACACACATCCACGATGACATTCTTGATCTTGCGGGCCATCTCCGGGTCGTAGACCGCGTCCGTGCGGAGCGCGAGGCCCTTGTCCTTCACCTTGTCCTTGAGGTTCGTGACGCCGACTTCGGTGCCGCCGCGATAGTCCAGTTCCTTGATGACCGGACGCTCCACCACGCGGATCACGAGCTTCTGCCCGTCCCCATCGGGCTGGAGTTCCAGCTTCACATCGTCGAAGGCGCCGCTGTCCCAGAGCCGCTGGACGATGGCGGAATAGTCGAGGTTGCGGGCGTCATCGCCCACCTTCACGCCCGCGCGGAAGGAGACGGTCTGGGGAGTCTGGCGCGTGGCGCCGATCACTTCGATCTTCGTGATGGGCTCCGCGTCCTGGGCCTGGAGCGCGTTCGCTCCACCCAACGCCGCCGCCACGAGCAACGCGACCCGTCCCGGGCGCCAAGTCCGGTTCATCCGCCAGCCTCCATCCGTCATGCTTTGGCTCCCGCCAGTTGCCCTTCGGCGGCCTCTTGAAGGGCCGGCACGAGTTTGTCTTCCGCCAGGTCGAAGGTGACGACGCCGCCGGGGATGTCGCTCCGGCCCACCATCAGTTCGGCGAGGGGATCTTCCACATTGCGCTGGATCGCGCGGCGCAAGGGCCTCGCGCCATATGCGCGATCCCGCGAGGTCGTCTTCACGAGCCATTCCACCGCCGCGTCGGTGAGCGCCACGGTGAGGTGGTGCTTGGCCAGCGTGGTGTTCAGATCCTGCAGGAGCAGCGCCACGATCTTCTTCAGCTCCTCGTCGCCGAGGCGGTTGAAGACCACGATCTCGTCAATGCGGTTCAGGAACTCGGGCGGGAAGCTGCGGCGCAGCACCTTCATCGCCTCGCCGCTCTTGGCGTCCAGCTTGCCGGCCTGATCGCCGAAGCCGAGGCTCTTCTCGTTGAGCAGCTCGCGGCTGCCCACATTGGAAGTCATGATGATGATCGTGTTCTTGAAGTCCACCTGGTTGCCGAAGGCGTCCGAGGCCTGCCCGTCGTCGAAGATCTGGAGCAGGATGTTCACCAGATCGGGGTGCGCCTTCTCGATCTCGTCGAGCAGCAGCACGCAGTAGGGGTTCCGGCGCACGCGGTCGGTGAGCATGCCGCCCTCTTCGTAGCCCACATACCCGGGAGGCGCGCCGAGGAGCTTGCTCACCTCGTGCTTCTCCATGAATTCGCTCATGTCGAAGCGGATCATCTTCTTGGGATCGCCGAAAAGGAAAGCGGCCAGCGTCTTCGCCAGCTCGGTCTTGCCCACGCCCGTGGGGCCGAGGAAGAGGAAGCTGCCCATGGGCCGGTTCGGGTTCTTGAGGCCGGTTCGGGCGCGGCGCACGGCGCGGCTGACGGCGGAGACCGCCTCCTTCTGGCCGATGACGCGGTCGTCGAGCTTGGCTTCCATGTTCGCGAGGTTCTGCTTCTCTTCGCTCTTGAGGGCCTTCACGGGGATGCCGGTCCAGGAGGCGACGACTTCCTCCACATCCTCCTCGGTCACTTCCGGGAAGTTGGCGTAGTCCTCTTCGCTCAACTCGCCGCGGCTCTTCTGGACTTCCTCGCGGAGCTGGACTTCCTTCTGGCGGAGCAGCACGGCGCGTTCGAAATCCCGGGCCAGCACGGCCTCGTTCATCTCGTTCACCACCCGGTGCAGCTCCTCTTCGGCCTTGAGGGTCTCGCCGCCGCCCGCGCCCAGGCGCAGCTTCACGCGGGCGCCCGCCTCGTCGAGCAGGTCAATGGCCTTGTCGGGCAGGAAGCGGTCGGTGATGTAGCGGTTGGACAGGTAGACCGAAGCCTCCACCGTCTTCGTGGGGTACTTCACCCGGTGGAAGAGCTCGTAGCGGGGGCGGATGCCTTCGAGGATGCGCAAGGACTCCGCCTCATCCGGCGGATTCACCGTGACGGGCTGGAAGCGGCGGACGAGGCTGCGGTCCTTGTCAATGTACTTGGCGTATTCCTTGTGCGTCGTCGCGCCGATGCACTGGATCTCGCCGCGGGAGAGCGCGGGCTTGAGGATGTTCGCCGCGTCCAGGCTGCCTTCCGCCGCGCCGGTGCCGATGAGGCTGTGGATCTCATCAATGAAGAGGACGACGCTCGGATCCTTGCTCGCCTCCGCGATGATGGACTTGAGCCGCTCCTCGAACTGGCCGCGGTACTTGGTGCCGGCGACGACGAGACTCAGGTCCAGCGCGTAGATGCGCTTGTCCGCGAGACTCGGCGGGCAGGCGCCCTCGAAGATCTTCTGGGCCAGGCCCTCGACGATGGCCGTCTTGCCCACGCCGGCTTCGCCCAGGAGGATCGGGTTGTTCTTGCGGCGGCGGCTGAGGATCTGGATGATCCGCTCGATCTCCGTCTCGCGCCCGATGAGGTTGTCGAAGATGCCGCGCTCGGCCATTTCCGAGAGGTTCCGCGCGAATTCGGACAGGAGCGGGTGCTCCTTCTTCTTCTTCGCGATCTTCTCCTCCTTCGTCGCCTCCAGGAGGATCTCCTTGGCGGCGATGAGGTCGGCCCCGGCCTCCTTCAGAAGACGGCCCGCCAGACCGCCCTCCTCTTTCAACATGCCCAGGAGCAGGTGCTCGGCTCCCACATGCTTGTGGTTGAGCTTGGCGCTCTCCGTCGCCGCGTGCTGGAGGATGCGCTTGACCTCCTCCTCCATGGGGATGTCAATGCTCGTGGAGGACGGCGTCACCTTGTGGTCCTTGGGCGTCAGCGCCGCCACCACCCGCTCGCGCAAAGGAGGCGTCTGGACGCCCATGCGCTCCAGGAGCTGGGTGGAAGTCTTCTCCGATTCCCGCAGCAGGCCCAGCAGCAGGTGGCCGCTGCCGATGCTTTCCGCGCCGAACTGGCTCGCCTCGTAGCGGGCGAAGAACATGACGCGACGGGCTTTTTCGGTGAACTTCTCGAACAAGGGGCACCCTTAGGGCTTCCTGCCGCCAAACCGCAAAGGGTTCCGAGGCAGTCCCCTAGGGTAGCGCCTTCGGGAAGGGTTGTCCTTCGGCCATTTCCCTTGATTTTGCTGGGAATCCGGCCACCGGACCGCTAGACTGGACGGCTTGGAGCGAGCCATGAACCAAGCCACTCCGAACCTGGCGATCCTGGGCCTCCAGTGGGGCGACGAGGGCAAGGGCAAGGTCGTGGACCTGCTCGCCTCCCGCTACCGCCACGCGGTCCGCTTCCAGGGCGGCAACAACGCGGGCCACACCGTCGTCGTGGACGGCCAGGCCATCGCCCTGCACCAGGTGCCCAGCGGCGCCTTGAACAAGGACTGCTTCCTCGTCGTCGGCAGCGGCGTCGTGCTGAACCTGGAAGTCTTCCGTCAGGAGCTGGACCGCCTCAAAGGCAGGGGCTTCGATGTCCTGCCCCGCCTGATGATGAGCCAGAAGGCCCACATCATCCTGCCCCACCACATCGCCCTGGACCTGTGGCGCGAAGAACGCGCCGCCAAGGGCGCGGCCGGCAAGATCGGCACCACGGGCCGCGGCATCGGCCCCTGCTACGAGATGAAGGTCGCGCGCATGGGCGTGCGCCTGGGCGACCTGAAGCACCCGGAGATCCTCATCGAGCGGGTGCGCCCTGGTTATGAGGAAGTCCGCCTCCGCATCGGCGATGCGGCGAAAGATCTGCCGGCCCTGGAAGCCATCGTCGCGGGGCTCTTGGAGACCGCCGCGCCCCTCCTGCCGGTCATCGGCGACACCCAGGGCCACCTCATGGCGGCCTGGGAGAAGGGCGAGCCCATCCTCTTCGAGGGCGCCCAAGCGACGCTGCTGGACATTGACCACGGCACCTACCCCTATGTGACTTCCTCCAACTGCTCGCTGGGCGGCCTCTACACCGGCACGGGCATGCCGCCGAAGTCGCTGCACAAAGTGCTCGGCATCGCCAAGGCCTACACGACGCGCGTGGGCGCGGGTCCGATGCCGTCCGAGCTGCTGGACGCCACCGGCGACCGCATCCGCGAAGTGGGCCGCGAGTTCGGCACCACCACGGGCCGTCCGCGCCGCTGCGGCTGGTTCGACGCGCCCATCACCGCCCACGCCTGCCGCACCAACGGCGTGGATGGCGTCGCCATCATGAAGCTGGATGTGCTCGATGGCCTCGACGAAGTCGGCATGGTCGTCGGCTACCGCGATGGCGAGGGTCGCCTCACCTCCACGCTGCCCGCCTGCCCGCAGGAATGGGCCGAGTTGAAGCCCGAGATCAAGCGCTTCAAGGGCTGGACCAGCACCCGCGGCATCACGAGCCACGCGGCGCTCCCGGCGGAAGCCCAGGCCTACCTGGACGCGCTGGCCGAAGCCATCGAGACCCCCATCGCCTACCTCAGCACCGGCCCCGACCGCGTCGAGGGCTGCGTCTACCCCGGCACCTTCCTGGCGGATCTGATCGGCTGAGTATCATCGGGGCATGCGTTTCCGGCCCCTGCTTCTCGCCCTCGCGGTGCTCGCCGCGCCTTTGAGCGCGCAGATCCTCCGCGTCGCCGCGGCCGCGAGCTTGAACGGCGC
>CAZKIM010000100.1:4737-7031 GCA_964552855.1 uncultured Solibacteraceae bacterium
CGCGCATCGCCCTCGCCAATCCCAAGCTCGCGCCCTACGGCGCCGCGGCGGAAGCGACCCTGCGCGCATCTCAACTATGGGATCCGCTCCAGGCGAAGCTCGTCTTCGGCGGCAACATCGCCCAGACCGCCCAGTACGCGGTGCTGGGCACGGTGGACGCGGCCTTCCTCGCGGCCTCGGACGCGGGCAAGCCGGAAGTGAAGGCGAAGGGTTTGGAGTGGGTGGTGCCGGAGACGCTGCACCCGCCGCTCCTCCAAGGCGGCGTCGTGCTTGACGCCAAGGCCGCCGCCTTCGCCGCCTTCGTGCGCTCCAAGGAGGCGGGCGCCATCTTCCAACGCCACGGATTCGGAACGCCGTGATGGATTGGCAGGCGATCCGCCTCAGCCTTCTCCTCGCGGCCACGGCTGTGCTCCTGCTCGCGCCCATCGCCATCCTGCTCGCGGCGGTGCTCGCCTACGGCAAGTTCCGGGGCAAGGCGCTGCTGGAAGCGATCACCACCCTGCCGCTCGTGCTGCCGCCCACCGTGCTGGGCTTCTACCTGCTGGTGGCGATGGGTCCGCAGAGTTTCCTGGGCAAGACCTGGATGGCGCTCACCGGCCAGGGCCTCGCCTTTTCCTTCAGCGGCCTCGTCGCCGCGTCCATGCTCATCAACCTGCCCTTCTTCGTGCAGCCTTTGGCTTCCGCGCTGGGCGGCGTGGAGGCGCACTACCTCGAAGCCGCGGCTTCTTTGGGAGCAGGCCCTTTCGCGCGGCTGCGTCGCGTCGCGCTTCCACTCGCGTGGCGCGGCCTCGCTGCGGGCGCGGTGCTCAGCTTCGCGCACACCATGGGCGAGTTCGGCGTCGTGCTCATGGTGGGCGGCGACCTGCCCGGCCGCACCCGCACCGCTTCCATCGCGGTCTTCGACCAGGTGCAGCTCCTCGATCTCGCCAGCGCGCACCGCACGGCGCTGGCCCTGCTCCTCCTCGCCTTCGCTCTGCTGGCGGCGGTGTCCTTCCTGAAACGCGGGAGGCAGCCGTGGAGCTTCTAGCCGCCTTCACGCGCCGCTTCGAGAACGGGCCGACCATTCGCGCCGAGTTCGCGTTGGATCTCGCCGCGCCGAGCCTCACGGTACTCTTCGGACCTTCCGGCTGCGGCAAGAGCACCGTTCTCCGCGCCCTCGCAGGACTGGATCGCCCTGAAGAAGGCTCCCTCCACGCGGGGGACGAAATCTGGTCCGACGCGCGCATCTTCGTGCCCGCCCACCGCCGCCGGGTCGGCTTCCTCGCCCAGCGCCCCAGCCTCTTTCCGCACCTGAGCGTCGCCGCGAATGTCGCCTTCGGCGCGCCCAAGGGGTCGGATACGGCGGGCCTCCTCGAGCTCGTGGACCTCGCGGGCTTCGGTGCGCGCCGCCCTCACGAGCTCTCCGGCGGGCAGCAGCAGCGCGTCGCCCTCGCCCGCGCCCTCGCCGCGAAGCCGCGCCTGCTGCTGTTAGATGAACCCTTCGCCGCCCTCGACGCCCCCGCCCGCCGCGAATTGGGCGCGCGCCTGCGGGAAACCCTCGCCGCGACGCGAACCCCCGCGCTCTTCGTCACCCACGCGAAGGACGAAGCCCTCGCCCTCGGCGACCGCCTGATGCTCATGGCGGAAGGCCGCATCCTCCAGGACGGACGGCCCGCCGAGGTGTTCAGCCACCCGGCCGCGAGCGGCCTCGTGGAGGAAGGCACGGTCATCCCCGTCCGCATCCTCGAACGCGCCCACGGCCTCGTGCGCCTCCAAGCGGGAACGGCGGAACTCTGGGCTCCCGACCCCGGCGGTCTCGGGACCGAAGCCTTCGCCTCCATCCGCCCGGAAGGCGTCGCCCTGGAGCTTGGATCGCCGCCGCCCGGCTCGCCCCGCAACCGCCTCGTGGCCCGCATCCTCGCCCTGGAACCCGAAGGCCCCCTCGTGCGCGTGAAGTTGGACGCGGGCTTTCCCCTGGACGCCCTCGTCACCGCCTGGGCCTGCGAAGATCTCAACCTCACGCCGGGCCTCGCCCTCGCCGCCCTCGTCAAGGCCACCGCCATCACCTTGAGTCCGGCCCCCTGATCTCCGAACTTGATCCGCGAGCCAACCAAGGTCAAACTGATAGACCTGCCGCATGCGGCATGGGTCTGTAGCTCAGTCGGTAGAGCAGTGGCCTTTTAAGCCATTGGTCGCGGGTTCGAGTCCCGCCGGACCCACCACCGCACGCGTCATCCACTGGGGCCATCGTCTAGTGGTCAGGACACTGCCCTTTCACGGCGGTAACACGGGTTCGAACCCCGTTGGCCCTACCA
>CAZKIM010000101.1:0-1606 GCA_964552855.1 uncultured Solibacteraceae bacterium
ATGTTCGTGAGCCAGTGTTCCCAGACCGCCACATGGTGCTCGGGCGTGAACTGGATGCGGCCATCCTTCACGGCGGCCAAAGCCTGGGCGGCGGCCTCCTTCACATCCATGAACCACTGCTCGCTCACGAGCGGTTCCAGCACGGCGCCGCTGCGGTCGCTGAGGGCGATCTTGTTGGTGTGGTCCTCCACCTTCACGAGGAAGCCCTGCTCCTCGAGGTCGGCGACGATCCTTTTGCGGGCCTCGAAGCGATCGAGTCCTGCGTAGACGCCGGCCTCCTTCGTCATCTTCGCGTCGAAGCCGATGACGGTGATGCTCGGCAGCTTGAGACGCTGGCCCGCGGCGAAGTCGTTGGGATCGTGGGCGGGCGTGAGCTTCACGCAGCCCGTGCCGAATGCGGGATCCACGAAGCTGTCGGCGACCAGCGGGATCTGGCGTCCGGTTATGGGGTGCTGCATGAGCTTGCCGACGAGGGCGGTGTAGCGTTCGTCGTCTGGATGCACGGCCACGGCCGTGTCGCCCAGCATCGTCTCGGGCCGCGTGGTGGCCACGACGATATCGCCGCTTCCATCCACGAACGGGTAGCGGAGGTGCCAGAGTTTGCCCCGGCGCTCCTCGTGCTTCACCTCGAGGTCGGAGAGCGCCGTCTGCAACGCCGGGTCCCACTGGATCATGCGGGGTCCGCGGTAGATGCGGCCCTGCTTGTAGGCCTCGACGAACACATGGCGCACGGCGCGGTTGAGGGCGGGGTCCAGCGTGAAGCGGTTGCGGGTCCAGTCCACGCCCGCGCCCATGCGCTTGAGCTGGTGCTCGATGGCACCCTGGTTCTGCTCCTTCCAGGCCCAGAGGCGCTGCTCGAATTCCGCGCGGGTGAGGTCGTGGCGGGTCTTGCCCTCAGCCTTGAGCTGGCGTTCCACCATCATCTGCGTGGCGATGCCCGCGTGGTCCGTGCCCGGCACCCACAGCGCGTCATACCCTTGAGCCCGCTTGAAGCGCGTGAGGATGTCGTGCAGCGTGTTCACGAGCGCGTGGCCCATGTGCAGGTTGCCCGTGATGTTCGGCGGCGGGATGACGATGGACCAGGGCTGCTTTCCGCTCTCCGGCTTGGCCTCGAAGACCTTGGCCTCCTCCCACACCGCGTACCACCGCGCCTGGGCGGTCTTGAAATCGAAGGCCTTGTCCATCTCGCGCATGGATCATCCAGAAAAAATTTGAACCACGGAGACACAGAGACTCAGAGAAACCCTAGGGTGATTTCCTCTGCGCCTCCGTGTCTCCGTGGTTTGATTTAAACTGCCGCGGTCTCGATCTTCATCCCCAGCGTCTCGACCAGCTTGTGGTCGTGGCTGTCGCCGGGGTTGGGCGTGGTGAGGAGCTTCTCGCCCGTGAAGATGGAATTGGCGCCGGCGAAGAAGCAGAGAGTCTGCAGCTCGTCGCTCATCTGGGTGCGGCCGGCGCTGAGGCGCACGCGGCTCTTGGGGAAGAGGATGCGGGCCGTGGCGATCATGCGGACGAGGTCCAGCGGTGGCAGAGGCTCCGCGTGGCCGAGGGGCGTCCCTTCGACGGCGACGAGCTGGTTGATGGGCACGCTCTCGGGCGCGGGCTC
>CAZKIM010000101.1:1706-2880 GCA_964552855.1 uncultured Solibacteraceae bacterium
GCCTTCACGCCCCGCACCATGTCCAGCACGGCGTCGAAGTTGGCGTCGTCCTTCACCTCGCGCCAGGCGGCGCCCATGCAGTAGCGCGTGGAGCCGTTGGCTTTGGCGGCCTTGGCGCCTTCGAGCACGCGGGCGACCTCCTTCAGCGGCTCGACCTTGAGATCCGTCGCGTAGCGCGCGCTCTGGGGGCAGTAGGCGCAGTCCTCGGGACAGGCGCCCGTCTTGATGCTGTCCAGCGTGCAGAACTGGATGTCCTTCGGGTCCCAGTTCGCGCGGTGCACGCTCGCCGCCTGGAACAGCAGTTCCGGGAAGGGCTGGTCGTGGATGGCGCGGATCTCGGCGACGGTGCGCATGGGGAACCTCGGAATCATCCAGTCTACCTTGGGCTTTCGGCTCTTGGCTTTGGGCTTTTCCGGGCCTCGGACCTCGGGCTCCGGGCCTCGGGAAGCCATCGTGCGCTTGTTTTCCGTATGCGGCTTTTCCCGTGGCCCGAGGTCCGTGGCCCGGGGCCCCGAAAGTCTGTGGTGGTCTGCCCGGAACGCCTCTATCGGCTAGGCCCCATGCTAGGGTGGAACCACCAGCAAAAGGGAGGCTCCGTGGCCACTGTGACCTCGACCCAAGCCCCGTCCGCCTCAGGTTCGACGCTGACCAAAGAGCAGCGCATCGCCCTCTACCGGACGATCTACGCCGCCCGTCGCATTGACGACAAGGAGATCACCGGCAAGCGCCAGAACAAGGTCTTCTTCCAGATCAACGGCGTGGGCCACGAGGCCGTGCAGGCCGCCGCCGCCATGCTCTTCAAGCCCAGCTACGACTGGTTCTTCTTCTATTACCGCGATCGCGCGCTCTGCTACGGCCTGGGCTACACGGCCTACGAGCAGTTCCTCGGCAGCGTGGGCGCGCTGGACGATCCCGCCAGCGGCGGCCGTCAGATGCCCAGCCACTGGGGGCACAAGGGCCTCAACATCTACAGCACCAGCAGCCCCACCGGCTCGCACTTCCTCCAGGCTGTGGGCGCCGCTGAGGCCGTGCTGAGGGCGGAGCAGGGCGGTATCGCCAAGGAGATGGGCTTCAAGGGTGACGAAATCGTCCTGGCCACCGGTGGCGATGGCCAGTGCAGCGAAGGCGAGTTCTGGGAGGCCATCAGCAACGCCGTGAACCTCAAGGTGCCCGT
>CAZKIM010000101.1:2980-6946 GCA_964552855.1 uncultured Solibacteraceae bacterium
GCCGGCAACTTCAAGGGACCGATGGTGGTGCGCGTGCCCATCGCGGGCTACTTGATGGGCGGCAGCGTCTATCACAGCCAGTGCGGCGAAAGCACCTTCACGCACATCCCCGGCCTCCGCGTCGTCTACCCCAGCAACGCGCTGGATGCGGCCGGCCTGCTGCGCACCGCCATCCGCTGCGACGACCCCGTGCTGTTCCTGGAGCCCAAGCACCTCTACCGGCAGACCCACAACAAGGGGCCGGAGGTGCCCGAGGACTTCATGGTGCCCTTCGGCAAGGCCCGCACCGTGCGCGAGGGGACGGACCTCTCGGTCATCACCTACGGCTGCACCGTCATCCGCGCCGTGCAGGCCGCCCGCGAGGCCGAGAAGGAAGGGATCAATGTCGAGATCATTGATCTCCGCACGCTGAATCCCTACGACTGGGCCGCCATCGAGCGCACGGTGAAGAAGACCCACCGCGTCATCGTGGCCCACGAGGACACGCTGTCCTGGGGCTATGGCTCCGAGATCGCCGCGCGCATCGCCGACGAGCTCTTCTTCCACCTGGACGCCCCCGTGCGCCGCGTGGCCGCCAAGGACACCTGGGTCGCCTACCAGCCCAAGCTGGAGGACGAGATCCTGCCGCAACCCGCGCACTTCCTCGAGGCCTACCGGGCCTTGATGAAGGTCTGATGGCCATGAAGACGGCAACAAAGCGGCCCGGCAAGCGCGAGCTCCGCGCGCGTGTCGAGGCCGAGCGCACCGTCTTGCGCAAGCGCCTCGAAGACCTCCTGCGCGCGCTCGCTCTCGGTCCCAAGGTCGCCGCCGACCTGGAAGCCCTCGCCACCGAAGGCCGCGAGGCCGACGCTAAGACCCTCCTCGCCCAACACGCCGGGGGCACGGAAGGTGACGCGCGGCGCATGACCGAAGCCTGGGAGACGGCGAAAGCCATCGCGGGATTGCCCAAAGTCTGAAGGCTCACCTGCAGATCGTAAGAGCTGGTGCATTGCTTTTGATCAGCGTTCATCAGCGTGCATCACAGTTCTTCCTTAACTGTGATGCACGCTGATGAACGCTGATAATGAAAGCCCTTCGTGGTTTTTCCCTGATTGGGGGACTAGGTGAAAAGTTTGGATTTGGGTTTTGAAATTTGACTCTTGAATTTAATTAATGAATTAATTAAATTCGTCCCATGGCCACACCGCGCCGCCCCCGTCCCCAGGGTCGTCCCCTCGCCAGCGCGCCCGGGGCTTCCCGGGACGCGCTGCTGGACGCAGCGGCTTCGCTTTTTGGGGAGAGGGGCGTCGCGGCCACCACCACGGCGGAGATCGCGGCGCGGGCGGGAGTGACGGCGGCCATGGTCCACTACCACTTCAAGGGCCGGGACGCGCTGCTGGACGCGCTGGTGCAGGAGCGGCTCGGGCCGCTGATGGCCTTCGTGTGGGCGCCTGTGCGGGCGGACGAAGCGCCGGTTGCGATGGTTGAAGGCCTGGTCCAACGGCTGCTCGACGGTCCGGGGAGCCAACCCTGGCTGCCGCCGCTCTGGGTGCGGGAGGTGCTCAGCGAAGGCGGCCAGTTGCGCGGGCGGGTGCTGGCGCGCCTTCCAGTGGCGAAGCTCGAGGCCGTCGGCGCCGCCATCGCCAAGGCTCAGAAGCGCGGCGAGGTGAATCCCGATCTGGACCCGCGCCTCTTCATCCTCTCCATCCTCGGTCTCACGATGCTGCCCCTCGCCACGGCGGGCCTGTGGAAAGGCCTGCCCGGCGCGGCGGAGTTCGACGCCAAGGCCATCGCCCGCCACGCCACCGCTCTGCTCACGGCAGGACTACGCCCATCCCGGAGGTCCCGATGAAGCTCCGCATGCTCCTTCCCGTCACGCTCCTCGCCTTGCTGGCGTGCGAAAAGTCCGCACCGACCTACCAGGGTTATGTGGAGGGCGAATTCGTCAGCGTCGCCACCTCCCAATCGGGGCGCCTCGATCGTCTTTCGGCCGCGCGGGGTGACACGGTGCAGGCAGGCGCGCCGCTCTTCGCGCTGGAAGCCGCCAACGAGGCCGCGGCGCGGCAGCAGGCGGCGGATGAACTCAAGGCCGCCGAATCCACGCTGGCGGATTTGAAACTGGGCAAGCGTCCGGCGGAAGTGGATGCGGCCAAGGCGCAACTCGCCCAGGCGGAGGCCCAGGCGAAGAATCTCAGCGCCCAACTCGCCCGGGACGAGGCCCAGTTCAAGCTCCAGCTCATCTCGCAATCCCAGATGGACCAGAGTCGTTCCGCGTCTCAAGCGCAGGACGCGCTTGTCCGGCAGATGAAGAGCCAACTCGTCGTCGCCCAGCTTCCCAGCCGAAGCGATCAGATCCGCGCCCAGGAAGCGCAAGTGGCGGCGGCGAAGGCCGCGCTGGCGCAGGCCGAATGGAAGCTCGCGCAGAAGAGCGTGGTGGCGCCGAAGGCGGGCCTCGTGGAGGACACGCTCTACCGCGAAGGCGAGTGGGTGCAAGCGGGAAGCCCCGTGCTGCGCCTGCTTCCGCCGGAGAATGTGAAGGTGCGCTTCTTCGTGCCGGAGACGGATGCGGCGAAGCTCCATCCGGGCGAATCCCTCTCGATCCGCGCCGATGGGGTGGCCGCGGTCCCGGCGCGCATCACCTTCATCTCGACCCAGGCCGAATTCACGCCCCCCATCATCTACAGCGAGACGACGCGCTCGAAGCTCGTCTTCATGATCGAGGCGCGGCCCGCGCCGGAGGATGGCTTGAAGCTCCACCCCGGCCAGCCCGTGAGCGTGGTGCTGAAATGAGCGCCTCCGACTTCGCCATTGATGTGCGCGGCCTGAACAAGAGCTTCAACGGCCGACGCGTCGTGAAGGATGTGGCGCTCCAGGTGCGGCCCGGCGAGATCTTCGGCTTCCTCGGCCCCAACGGCAGCGGCAAGACCACTTCCATCCGCATGATGTGCGGCCTGCTCACGCCGGATTCGGGCGAAGGCACCTGTCTCGGCCACGACATCCTCACCGAAGCCGCGCTCATCAAGCGCCAGGTGGGCTACATGACCCAGCGGTTCTCCTACTGGGAGGACCTCACCATCCGCGAGAATCTGGACTTCGTCGCGCGGATCTACGGCATGGCCGATCGCAAGGAGGCCGTGGACCGCGCGCTGGAGGAGCTGGGCCTGGCGGGCCGCGCGAAGCAGCTCACGGGCTCCCTTTCGGGCGGATGGAAGCAGCGCCTCGCCCTGGCCGCGTGCCTGCTGCACCGGCCCAAGCTGCTGCTGCTGGATGAGCCCACCGCCGGCGTGGATCCCACCGCGCGCCGCGATTTCTGGGAGGAGTTGCATCGCCTCGCCGCGACGGGCATCTCCGTCCTCGTCAGCACCCACTACATGGACGAGGCCGAGCGCTGCCACAAGCTCGCCTACATCGCCTACGGCAAGCTGCTGGCGAGCGGCACCGCCCGTGAGATCGTCGCGGCCCAGAGCCTCCACACCTGGGCGATCCACGGCGACAACCTGGGCGGCCTCACGGAAGCCTTGCGGGGCAGGCCCGGCGTGGAGCAGACCGTGGCCTTCGGGCAGGCCATCCATGCGAGCGGGCGGGACGCGGGCCTGCTGGAGCGCAGCCTGCGCGAAGCGGCGGGCGGCTTCCAGCTCGAACCCATCGAGACCGCCCTGGAGGATGTCTTCATCTACCTGATGAGCCGCTCCGAGGACAACTTCGGGGGCGCGGCATGAGGGTTCTGGACGGCTTCTCCTTCGCCCGCTGGTGGAGCATCGTCATCAAGGAGTTTCTCCAGCTCCGCCGCGACCGCGTCACCTTCGCGATGATCGTGGGCCTGCCGATCATGCAGCTCATCCTCTTCGGCTACGCCATCAACACGGATCCCAAGCACCTGCCCACGGCCGTCGTGATGGCGGACAACAGCGACCTCACGCGCAGCCTCGTGTCCGTGATGGAGCAGAGCGGCTACTTCCAGATCACGCGGACGATGCCCGATGAAGC
>CAZKIM010000102.1:0-1906 GCA_964552855.1 uncultured Solibacteraceae bacterium
CCGCCATTCTGGGTGCGCACGAAGGCGAGCGCCGATTGCAGGTTCTCCGCCGTCGCGGGACGGGATTCCGGCGCCCACAAGGCCGACGAGCCTTCGAACACCATCACATTGAAGCGGTCCTGGGGCCTGAGGCCCTGGATCATCTCCTTCATGAGCGTCTTCGAGACCTCAAGCGGGAAGCCCATCTGGCTCCCGGACACATCCATGATGAAGATGAATTCGCGGGGCGGCATGTCGGCGGGCGCGACGCGCTTCGGTGGTTGCGCCATGAGCAGGAAGAAGTTCTCATCCTTGCCTTTGAAGAGCAGGAGGCCGGACGCCACCTTCGCGCCGGAGAGCTGGTAATCCAGGATGAAGTCCCGGTTGCCGCCCTTGGCTTCGGAAGGATCGAGCTTCACGGTGGCGTTGTCCGCGCCGTCGTAGGCGATGGAGGTCGTGTGGGTCACGCAGCTCATCCGCTGGATGGGCATGCCCGCGTCGAGCTTCACTTCCAGATCCAGCGTGCTCATGGGGGCCTGCCCAGCATGGGTGTAGGGATTGGCGACCCAGGCCTCGCCGGTGCTGGACGCGCTGCCGGGGACGCCCGCGTAGCGCGGCCCGACGACCGTCGGATAGACGAAGCGGTAGGTGCCTTCCTCGGGCCGCAGCAGCTCGGAGTAGTCCAGCTCCACCTTCACCGTGTCGCCGGGGAGGATGTTCGCCACGCTCATCTGGAACACATTGGGCCGCTGCTGCTCCAGCAGGGACGCCGTGCGGCCTTCCTGCCGCGCCTGCTCGTAGGTGGCACGGGCTTGGCCGCGTTCCTGGATCTGCGCCTCGATGGTGCGCTCGCCGATGGTCATCCGCAGGCCGTGGACCGCAGCGCGGGTGGAGCCGGGGAAGAGGTAGATCGCCTCGATGGGTTTCTGGCCCGTGTTGCGATAGACCTGCACGACCTTCACCTCGGCGATGACGCCCGCGATGGCCGCCTTCACGGAAGTGGATTGGAGCGGCAGCGCCTCCACCGAGGCATCGCCCTTCACCCAGAAGTAGGGCGACTGGGTGGTGTCGTCCGCATCCTGACGCGGCGGTGCGAGGTGGCGTGGGGATGGCGGCAACAGTGTCAGCGCCATCGGGGAGGCCGCGCCCGCCATTCCGGCGAGCAGGGCGGCGGTGGTCCACAGGCTTCGCATGGGTTCCTCCTGAGTTGGCGCGGGTGCGCCTCAGAGGGGAATGCCGCGAGGCCAAGCGCCCTTTCAGCTCAGGGCGTTTTTTCTTCGGGCGGGCTGATACGGACTCGGAATCCAGCGATGGGGCCATCCGCAGGCAAGCTCGCGGGATCAGACGCAGGGGCCTGCAACCAATAAAGGTCGAGCGGCGCGGCTCCTGTCGGCGCGAAGACGCTGTGCCCCTGAGCCGAAGAAACGGGGGCGAGAACCCGCGTTCCGTTTGGATCGCGTTCCAGCAGGTAGAGATGGCCGCCCGGTCCCCAGCGCACCGTGAGCCGGGGATGACCGGATGTGTCGTGATCCCAGATCCAGGTGGGGGCGGATGGAAGGGCCTGCGCGAACAAGGAGGCTCCCTGGACTTCGCGCATGGCTTTTTTGGCTTCGGCGCGGGGCTGCGCGGGCGCCTGGTCCGCGACCGCTCCCATCGCGGCTCCGGCCGACACAGCGGGGGCAGGCGCGGGGGCAGGTGGAGGTGGTGGCGGAGGAGGCGGTGGTGGAGGCTCCGGGGCGGCCACCTCGTTGCGAAGGTTGGGCTGCACCTCCACGCGCGGCGATCGCTTCGCGGCCGCAGGCGGCGCTGCGGCCTTGGGCGCGGGGGCCTGCTCTTCCATGGGCGCAGGGGCGGGAGTCTGAGGCAGCATCCGCTCGGGATGCTGTCGTTTCAGCATCAGCGTCGCGCCGACGGCCACCAGCAGACT
>CAZKIM010000102.1:2006-6875 GCA_964552855.1 uncultured Solibacteraceae bacterium
GCGTTCATGTCCACCGGCCTCCCATCTCTTCCAGTAGCCTTTTGCGGCAGCGGTGATCCCAGGTGTAGATGGTGTTGAGGCTCTCGGCGCTCATCAGGATCTGGATCTCCGCGAAGCCCTTGCCTTGGAGCTTGAGGCGGAACAGGTCGCGGCACCGGTCGCCGAGCCGCGTCAGGGCTCCAAGCAGCCGCTCCACCGCCTGCGCGCGTTCGGCGGCCGTTTCGGGATCCGGTTCGGTGGAAGCGAGCGCTTCCACCTCGGCTTCCAGATGCTCGCCGTGACGAAAGGCTTTCCGTCGCGCGGCCGCGAGCTTGAAGCGGAGGATCTGGAAACTGAGCGGCACCAACTCCTCCATCCGTTCCACCGCGCCGTACTTCTCGTGGATGACCACCAAGACCTCCTGCGCCAGATCCTCGGCGCTCTCCCTCCCATGACGGGATGCCGCGTAGGCGACGATCCTTTCACGCAAAGCGGAGAGGATGGCCGCGCGGCCGGGGTTGGAAGGGGCGGGCTCCATTCGGATCATCCTAACGAAGCGTCAACTTGGGCGGATTTCTGGATGCTTACCTTGTAGCATGAGGCATCCATTGAGGTGTCCATGTTCCGTCCTGCGCTTCCCTTTCTTCTCGTGGCGGGCTTGTCCGCCCAGGCTCCACTCGCAGAGACCTACCGCCCCGCGGCCACCCAGCTTCTCCAGCAGGCCAAGGATGAAGGTGCCCGCCACGCCTACGACACGCTGGAATACCTGGCGGATGACATCGGCCATCGCATCAGCGGCTCGCCGGAACTGGTCCGAGCTGAAGATTGGGCCGCCGCGCAGATGAAGGCCGCGGGCCTCCAGAATGTCCACTTCGAAGAAGCCAGCGTCCCCCATTGGGTGCGTGGCGCGGAGTCCTGTGATCTGCTCACCCAGCAGGCCGGGCCGCTCGACATGATCGGCCTCGGCGGCAGCGTGGGCACGCCGAAGGAGGGCATCACCGCCGATGTCATCGCGGTGGGCAGCTTCGCTGAATTCGCGAAGCTCCCGGACTCGGCGGTGAAGGGGAAGATCGTCCTCTTCGACGCGCCCTACGAGGGCTACGGCAAGACGGTGATGTACCGCTACGCGGGCGCGAGCACGGCGGCGAAGAAGGGCGCGGTGGCCTGCCTCATCCGCACCGTGGGCAGCGCTTCCCTGGGCAATCCGCACACCGGCGCCATGGGCTACGAGGCGGGCGTTCCGCAGATCCCGGCGGCGGCGCTCTCCATCGAGGACGCGTCCCGGCTCCATCGTCTCTGCGCCAAGGGCGAGACCGTGCGCGTGCGCCTGAAGATGGACGCGAAGATGCTCGGCACGACCACGGGCCGCAATGTCATCGGCGAGATCCCCGGTTCGGAGAAGCCCAAGGAGGTCGTCGTCCTCAGCGGTCATCTGGATTCCTGGGATGTGGGCCAGGGCGCGCAGGATGACGGCATCGGCGCCATCCTGAGCCTGGAGGCCGCCCGGAGCATGATCAAGGCCGGGCTCCATCCCAAGCGCACGGTGCGCGTGATCTTCTGGACCTGCGAAGAGTGGGGTGGTTTCGGCGCCAAGGCCTATGCGGCCGCCCACAAGGCCGAATCGCCGAACATCGTCGCGGCCTTTGAAAGCGATAGCGGCAATGGCCGCATCCAGGGCTTCTCGGTGGATCTCCACGGCGAGGAGAGCGGGCCCGGCGAAGGCAAGGGCGGTGGCGCCGCGGATGCCAAGGCCGTGGCGATGATGGACGCCATCGCGCCGCTGTTGCCCGAGGGCGCGCGGAAGATGCGCGCGGGCGAGAGCGGCGAGGATGTGGGCTTCTTCATCCCCGATGGCGGCGTGGGCATCGGCGTGGGGCACGACGCGTCGCGGTACTTCGATGTGCATCACAGCAAGGCCGACGCCTTCTATCACATCAACTACGACGACCTGCTCTACAACCTCCAGGCCTACTCGGTGATGGCCTATGTCCTCGCCGACATGCCGAACACGCTGAAATAGGAGCGCGCCTCAGGGCGCGATCTTCTCCAGCGGCAGCCACCAGGCGCGCGTGTCCAGATCCAACAGGAGCGCGCCGCCTTGGGGCTGGAGGCTGCGGGGCAGGGGCAGCGTGAAGTCCGAAGGCGCGCCCAGCGCGGCCCAGCGGGCCTTCCAGTCAATGAGCGTCAGCGCGTTGGCCTTCGGGTCCCACACATAGACGCGGTCCAAGCCGCCTTTCAGGTAGTCCATCCACGGCGCGGGATCGAAGGGGGCCGGGGCCTCGGGTTCGGGGGTGGGCGCGGCGGAACTGCTCGTCAGCGCTGCGGCCGCCGCGAGCGCCGGGCTCGGCGGCTCCGCGATGACCGGGACGACCGCGTGGGGCGCGACCGTCAGATCGGGCGTCGCGAGACGGAACCAGAGCCGACCGCGCGTGTCGGCGCCCACGAGCCGGAGCAGGGCGAGATCCTTCACACGATCCGCAGGCGCGGCGAGTTGGGAAAGTTGAATGGGCGAAATGGTCCCATCCGACCCCATCTTCGCGAGCTGGCCGGGGCGCGGCTGCCAATACACCGCGTCGCCCGAAGGCGCGAGCACGCCCAGGGAGCCGGGGAAGGACAGGTCATTGGGATCCGGCAGCGGCGTGAGGGTCCACGCGCCACCGGTCAGCACCGCCAGGCCGCCGGGGTGGGTGAGCATCATGCGCCCGCCGGCGAGCGGCAGCACCGCGTCGAGCACGCTCACGCCATCCGGGAGCGGCAGGGATTTGAATGAGGCCGCGCCGGTCCAGGTGACGCGTCCGAGATTCGCGGCGTCCCACAGCAGGCAGGACTTTCCACTCGGCTCCAGCGCGATGTGGGTGCCGGTGCCCTTCACGCTCCAGCGCGTGGCGCCGTCGGGGCTCATCGCCACGAGCCAGGGCGCGCTTCCGCCCCCGGTGCCGTCCGTGTAAAGCAGGAGCAGAGTGTGATCCGAGAGCACAGTCGCGTCTTCGAGGTTCGCGAAACGGAAGAAGGCCTGGGGCGCGTCATCGGGAACCTGAAGGCGCGAGGTGCCCACGAACTTCCCCTCGCTGAAGCGCCCGACGAGTTGATCTCCGGTCTGAGTGAGCACCTGCGCCAGCACTTCGCCATCAGGCAGGGCAGGCAGGAAACGGACGCCCCGCAGCGGCTGGTCCGCCGCCGCATGGAGCTGGAAGAGCGCGCCGGCCCCCGCGGGAGATGCCGTGAAGAGCGCGCCCGTGATGGGTCCGGTGGTGGGCGCTTGGCCGCGCTCGCGCCTGGCGAGGGTGTAGAGGCCGACCGCCGCCGCGCCAACGACGAGGAGGGTGAGGATCCATGGGAGCGCGCGTTTCATGCGGGGTGGCCCTCCTGGGCGAGATGGGATTCCAAGGCGGCCAGCGCGCGCGCGCGGTGGGCGGCGCCCTTGGCCGCTTTCACGCCTGCGCGCCCGCCCGCGCGTTTCGCGGCGCGGGTGTCCACCTCGCCTTCCGGCAACTCCGGAAGCAGGCCGATCATCGCGTTGGTGGGACCGAAGTCCTTGAGCGAGGCGTGGGCCAGATAATGGAGCAGCGCGCCGAGCATGGTTTCCCGGGGGAAGGGGCGCGCGGTTTCCTGTCGCAGCGATTCATCCAGGAACCGCGCAGCGGCGAGCCCGCCTGCGGCGCTTTCGAGGTAGCCTTCCACCCCACTGAGCTGGCCCGCGATCCAGAGGTTCGCCACGCCCTTCACGGCCAAAGTCGCATCCAGCACCTTGGGCGCCTGCACATAGGTGTTGCGGTGGATGGAGCCGAAGCGGACGAATTCCGCTTGCTCCAGACCGGGGATGAGACGCAGCACTTCCTTCTGCGCGCCCCATTTCATGCGGGTCTGGAAGCCGACGAGGTTGAAGTGATCGCCCGCGAGCGTGTCCTGCCGCAGCTGCACGACCGCGTAGGGCCAGCGTCCGGTGCGGGGATCGTCCAGCCCGATGGGCTTCATCGGGCCGTGGCGCAGCGTTTCGCGACCTCGTTGCGCCATCACCTCGATGGGCAGGCAGGCCTCGAAGTAGGGCGTGTCGAAGTCATGCAGCGGCGCCATCTCCGCGGCCAACAAGGCGTCGAGGAAGCGGTTGTACTCGTCTTGGTTCATCGGGCAGTTGATGAAATCCGCGCCGCCCTTGTCGTAGCGCGCGGCCTTCCACGCGATGTCCATGGCGATGGAATCGCGCTCCACGATCGGCGCGATGGCGTCGTAGAAATGGAGCCGCTCGGAGCCCGTGACGCGCGCCAGCCACTCCGCGAGCGGATCCGCGGTGAGCGGACCCGTCGCGACCAGGGTGGGCTTTGAGAGCTCCGGCTCCGCCACCACGGCGGTCCGGATGGAAAGGTTGGGATGCGCCGCAAGGGCGTCGGTCACGGCCTTCGCGAAGGCGTCCCGGTCCACCGCGAGGGAGTTTCCCGCGGGCACGCGGGTGGCTTCCGCGCAGCGGAGGATGAGCGAATCCATGCGCCGCATCTCGGCTTTCAGGATGCCGGTGGCCGAATTCGGATCGTCGCTCTTGAAGGAGTTGGAACACACCATTTCCGCCGCGCGGCCGGTCTGGTGCGCGGCGGTGAGCGTCTCCGGGCGCATCTCGAAGAGATCCACCTGATGCCCCCGCTGGGCCAGCTGCCATGCGGCTTCCGACCCCGCCAAACCCGCGCCGATGACCTGGATTTCCGCCATGGAATTCATTCTAGGGCCTTCGGCGGCGCGGCATCGGGCCGTGCGGAAAATCGGGTGTTGACCTTTCCCACCGGCGTGCTAAATTGATCCTTCCTGCGGCTTGAGGGCTGAGGATGTGCGAGGCGCGGCCTTGCGGGCGTCTTTGAAAACCGGATGGAGAGAAGATGAGAGCCTTGCGAGGTTCGGATT
>CAZKIM010000103.1:0-6728 GCA_964552855.1 uncultured Solibacteraceae bacterium
CGCGCTCACGGCCACTTCGCGACTGGAAGGCGGTGCGTCCACCCATTTCACGCCGCTCGGCGCGTCGAGGGCTTTGAGGCCTTCTCCGCCCAGATGCAGCACGAGCAGGTCGCCGTGAAAGACCGGCACGCGCACCTCGATGAGCGCGCCGCGTGGCACCTGGGGCACGATCTCGAAGGCGGCGCGGTAGCCAAGTGTTTCCGTATCCGGTTCCTCGCCGAGGAGGATCGCCTTCGTCTGCTCGTGGAGGCCCATGACGCCCGCGTCGCCCAGGTCCGCGACCGCGCGCAGGTGCGTGCCGCGCACGGAGGTGACCCCCGACACCAGCTTCGGCACCAACGCCAACACCTGTTCCACGGCAGGGCGGAGCTTCATCCGCTTATCGCCCGCAGGCCAGGGACCGAAGGGCAGCGCCTCGCCTTCGGCACCCGTGGGTCGGGCGTCCAGGATGCGACCCGGGAAGCCTTCAAGGAGCCCCTCGGGCGGCGTGTCGGTGAGGATCACGGCGTCCATGCCTTCCAGAAGTTCCTTCGAGGGCGCGAAGAGGACGAGGTCGCCTTCTTCTTCGTCCCGCGTGAGGGCGGCGGTGGCCAGGGGCAGAACGGAGGCGTGGGGCTCCAAAGCACTGGCGAGTTCGCGCCCCAGAAGAGCCTGGGCGCCGATGACGGCGAGTTTCAACATGGGAATCCTCTTCTAGACGCGGACGGCTTCTGCTTCGGCGGCGGCGTGGCCCTTCAGCGCGGCCTTCACGGGACCGGCGAGGAACGCTGTCACCTGATCCGACGCGCGGCCGGTGAAGCGCTTCATATCGAGCAGGGCGGTGAGCTCGGCCTCGTTCATGTTCCAGGCAGGGTCGGCGGCGAGGAGCGCCAGCAGCTCGTTGGGCTTGCCTTCCTGTTTGATGCGACGGCCCGCTTCGAGCGCGGCGACGCGGAACTTCTCGTGCAGGTCCTGGCGATCGCCGCCGCGCTTCACCGCCTCCATGAGCAGCACTTCGGCGGCCATGAAGGGCAGCTCGCCCATGAGGCGCGCTTCGATCATCTTCTCGTTCACGACGAGGCCCGTCGCCACATTGCGGAAGAGGACGAGGATGGCGTCCACCGCGAGCAGGCCTTGGCTGATGGTGAGACGGCGGTGGGCGCTGTCATCCAGCGTGCGTTCCATCCACTGGGTCGCGCTGGTCTGGTAGCTCGACGGCATGAGGCCGAGCACGAAGCGCGCGAGGGAATTGATGCGCTCGCTGCGCATCGGATTGCGCTTGTACGGCATGGCCGAGGAGCCGATCTGCTTGGTCTCGAAAGGCTCCTCGACTTCCTTGAGGTGCTGCAGGAGGCGAAGGTCGCAGGCGAACTTGCTCGCGCTCGCCGCGAGGCCGCAAAGCACCTGGCCGATGCGGTCTTCGAGCTTGCGCGTGGCGGTCTGGCCGCTGACGGGGATGGCGTCGAAGCCCACCTTCTTGCAGAAGCGCTGTTCCAACGCCGCGACTTTCGCGCCGTCGCCATCGAAGAGCTCCAGGAAACTCGCTTGGGTTCCCGTCGTGCCCTTGAGGCCCCGCACGGGCGTGGTGGCGATCACATGGTCCAGGTCGTCGAGATCCAGCAGCAGATCCTGGATCCAGAGCGTCGCCCGCTTGCCCACGGTCGTGGGTTGCGCGGGCTGGAAGTGCGTGAAGCCCAAGGTCGGCTGGTCCTTCCACTCCTCCGCGAACTTCGCCAGCGCGGCGATCACGTCCTGCAGGCGGCGGCGCAGGAGCTGGAGCGCCTCCTGGCAGATGAGCAGGTCGCCGTTGTCCGTGACGAAGCAGCTCGTGGCTCCCAGGTGGATGATGGGCCGCGCGTTCGGCGCCTGATCGCCCCAGGCGTGGATGGCGGCCATCACGTCGTGGCGCAGGGCCGCTTCGTGCTTCGCGATGGCGTCCAGGTCCACGGCGTCCTGGGTGGCCCGCAGCTCCGCGATCTGGCCTTCTGTCACCGGCAGGCCCATCTCCCGCTCACTTTCGGCCAGGGCGATCCACAGCCGCCGCCACACCCACTGGCGGTAAAGGGGGGAGAGCAGGCGCACCATCGCCTTGCTGGCGTAGCGGGTGGCCAGCGGATGCTCGAAGCGCTCCAGTTCGGGGCCGTCGTGGGGAGGTAGGAAATCAACCATGCTTTCAGTTTGACAGGCCCGGCTTCGTCTCCCGCGAATTCACAGCATTTAACAAGTGTTCCGACCACCCTTTGTAAGATAATAGACCTTTTGGAGCAGCCATGACCCAGATCATCCTTTCCCTCCTCACGGCCTTCGCTGGCTCCGGCCATAGCCACAAAACCGTCCCTCCCGTGACCGTCAGCTCCAACCAGAGTCTGGGCACAACCACTCCCAACACGCCTTCCCAGAACAACTGATCTTTTGCATGTCCCTTCGCTGACTCCCTACGAACTACTCCAGGAACTGCTGGGCGATTGCTCACCGGAGCGCTTCGTCCAAGCCCACTGGGACCGAACCCCCTTGCTCGTCAAAGGCGATCCGTCCAAGTTCGAGCGGCTCGTGGGATTCAGCCTGAATCCACAAGGATGGGGGATGCTGGCGGAAGCGCTCGAAGCCCAAGAGCGCGACATCCTGACCGTGTACCGCTCCCGAAAGGCTGATTACGACGGTCTCTTCCTCGAGCATCGAGACCACGGGGCCTACCTTGAGGGGCCCTCGCAAGTAAGGCCCACGCGCTATGTATCCCGTGGGGAAATCCCAGCCTCTCTTTCCGCGGGCCATTCTGTCCAGATTAATGGCCTTGAGAATCTGGTGTTCGGTTCCGAGCCTGTTTCGCGGTGGGCCCGTTTTGCTGACCGAGTGAAAGCCGGCCTGCATTTCCCTGGTGAGTTCTATCTGGGCGCGACCCGGTCTCCCAAAGGCGCGCGCTTCCATTCCCACTACGACCCTGGCCCGGGCTTCATCCTCCAAACTCATGGGCGGAAGCGCTATACCATCGGCCTTGAACCACTAGTCCCTTGGCCGAACCGCAAGGGCTATCGACGGGTCGACGGCAGCTTCAAATATGCCGGGAGGCTCGAGGATCCCGCCAAGGCAACCTGGGAAGAAGAAGTGGACCCTACCGAAGGCCCTGTCACTTTCGATATGGAGCCTGGAGACTTGATCTACCTCCCTTCCGGGGTGCTCCATGAAACTGTGGCCTTGGAAGAGTCGATCGCGATCCTCATGCTCCCCCCCAGTGTTCGGTTCCTCTCCATACTCGGCGAGCTACTAGATGGCACACTAGGCGAACACGAGATCTGGCGCCGTAGTCCAGTTTGGGTGGGGGAAGATCCTGCGCATGGCGGCCTTTCTTCTGAATGGTTGGCCTTCAATCGCGAGGCGATCAATGCGGTCCGCAAAGTTTTGAGTTCAATCTCACACGAAGGGTATGAACTGACTTCCGCATGGAAGGCCTTGGCCGGACGCTCGCTAGTGTCGCAGAGGTTGGATTCGGCCCTCTCGCCAGTCGCCCCAATCAGACCCACTGACACCCTCCGTGTAAATCCCGCGATTTCCTTCCTGATGGCTGCAGGCCGCGACCGACATGGAAACGCCAGGGCGACGGTCTACTTCGGCACTCGAAAAATGGATGTCCAGGGTTCTTGGGTCTCGCTGTTTCAACGCATCCCCAGAGACCGTGAGTTCAAGGCTGTGGAAGCGCAAAAATGGCGTGGTCGGTTACGGGCCTTCGACTGGGAGGGGACTCGGGCATGCTTGGAAGCCCTCAAGGCCGAAGGCATCCTCGTGCTCATGTAGAACCGAAGCTCGCGCCAGCCTGCCATGCGAGAATGTCCGTTTCGAGGCTCCCATGTACGAGCGCCTGCGCACCGCTGATCCGGCCGTGATGGCCCCCTTGGATGCCGAGATCAGCCGCCAGAAGCACCATCTGGAATTGATCGCGTCTGAGAACTACGCGTCCGCCGCCGTGATGGAGGCGATGGGATCGCACTTCACGAACAAGTACGCGGAAGGCTATCCGGGCCGCCGCTACTACGGCGGCTGCGTGAATGTGGATGTGGTGGAGAACCTCGCCCGCGATCGCGCGAAGCAGATCTTCGGCGCCGAACACGCGAATGTGCAGCCGCACTCAGGGGCGCAAGCGAACATGGCCGTCTACCTCGCCGCGCTCAAGCCCGGCGACACCGTGCTGGGCCTGGACCTCGCTCACGGCGGCCACCTCACCCACGGCCACCCGCTCAACAGCTCCGGCATCCTCTACCACTTCGTCGGCTACCATGTTCGCCGCGAAGATGAGCGTGTGGACATGGACGAAGTCCGCCGCCTCGCCCATGAGCACAAGCCGAAGATGATCGTCGCGGGGGCTTCGGCCTACCCGCGCACCTTCGATTTCGCCGCCTTCCGCGCCATCTGCGACGAGGTGGGCGCCATGCTCATGGTGGACATGGCCCACTTCGCCGGGCTCGTCGCCACGGGCCATCATCCGAGCCCCGTGCCCCACGCCGACTTCGTCACGACGACGACGCACAAGACCCTGCGCGGCCCCCGGGGCGGCCTCATCCTCTGCCGCGAGAAGTACGCGAAGGATCTGGATCGCGCCGTCTTCCCCGGCGTCCAGGGCGGCCCACTCATGCATGTGATCGCCGCGAAGGCCGTCGCCTTCGGCGAGAACCTGCGCCCCGAGTTCAAGGCCTACAGCGCCCAGGTCATCGCGAACGCGAGCGCCCTCGCGAAGGCCCTGGCCGACAAGGGCTGGCGCATCGTCTCCGGCGGCACGGACAACCACCTCATGCTCGTGGATGTGTTCGCTAAGGGCATCCTCGGCAGCGAAGCGGAGAAGGCCCTGGACCTCGCGGGCCTCACCGTGAACAAGAACGGCATCCCCTTCGACCCCAACCCGCCCCTCAAGCCCAGCGGCATCCGCCTCGGCACGCCCGCGCTCACGACGCGCGGCATGAAGGAGACGGAGATGGTGCAGATCGCCGGCTGGATTGACCGCGCCCTCAAAGCCAAGGACGATGCTGCCGAACTGGCGAAGATCCAGGGCGAGGTGTTCGCCCTGAGCGCGAAGTTCGGGATTCCAGAGTAAGAATCACCACGAAGGAACAACGACACGAAGCCTGCACTGCTGCCTTGGTGTCTTTGTGCCTTCGTGGTGATTTACTTTCTTCAATGGATGCCGACGGCCTCTTCCTCTATGGACCCTTGCGCGAGGGTGGCGCGCAGCACGCGTGGTTGAAACGCACGGGCTTTGAAGGCCTGTGCGGCGCCTGGACGGCGGGACGACTCTTCCATCTGACGGAACTCCACGCGCCCGCGCTCGTGCCAGGACCTATCCCCGACGCGCTGCCGCCAGGACCAGGCTGGGTCTTCGGTGAGTTTGTCGGTTACGAGGATGACGCGGCACTTGAAGCCGCCATCGAGAACCTCGACGCGCTGGAAGGTGTGGATGAGGCGCGCACCGAGCGCCGCCTGTTGCCCGTGCTGCTTGAGGGCGGCCAGGTCTACAAGGCCTGGGCCTGGGTCCATCCCGTCGAACGCCTGCCCCGCCTGGAACGCGAAGCGCTCGAGATCAAAGGCGGCGATTGGAAGGACTACTTGTAGGCCTCAGCCATTGATCTGGATGGAGTCCAGGATGCGATCCGCGAGCGCGGGATCGCGGCGCTCGGGCAGCAGGACGAGGAATATCCAATAGGCGTCGCCCTGCTGGGAGATGAACATCCTCGCGCGGAGCGGCTGGCCCTTCACCGTGAGGGTGTCGCTCAGGGCTTCGCCATCAAGGCTGCCATGGCTCTCGGCTCGCGGTTCCACCTCGTGCGCTTCGCCATCCGCGCTCGCCTGGAAGCCGTGGAAGGTGGCGCGGAGCGCCTTGTCAGGATCCAGAGTGATCCCCGCCTTGGGGCGGAAGATCCAGACGGTCTCAGCGCCCGCGGGCGAAATGGCGTTTTCGAGGCCGGCCTCTTCGAATCTCGCTTGGGTCTCCGGCGGCAGGACTCCAGCGTCGGGCACGAAACGGTGGAAGCCGAGCATGGAGACTCGCCCGTTGAAAGCGGTCTGGAGCGCAGGCTCGCGGCTGAGCGCCGCTTGCGCCAAGGCCGCGGCCCCGATGATCACCAGGATGGACAAGCCGGACAGCGCGCCGCCTGAGATGAAACGCCCCAAGCTCAGCTCTTCCCCCATCAACAGGAGGATGAGGCCGCCGCAGTAGAGGGCGTTGAGCGCCACCGCGGCCCACAGGTAAGGAGAGTCGCCGGCCGCCACATAGGCCAGCACGGATCCCGCCAGGAGGCCGAGGATGCTGCGGACGAGCGCCCAGCGCCGGACCGAATCCTTCCCCAGAAGAAGCATGGGGGCGATGATCGCGTCCACGACGAGGGAGCCCACCATCAGGCCGCCCTTCTGTCCCTGGCCCAGCAGCCAGACTGCCAGGCCGAGGTCGAGGAGGAGAATGATGCCTGCGACCCGGAGCGCGGCCGTGCGGTAGGAGGGTTCCACCGCGTAGGCCGGCGCCTGGAGCGGCGCGTACGGACGCGCGGGAGGAGGCGTGAACGGCGATGGCGCAGGCGCCGCCGGAGCGGGCGGCGGCGCGGCCCGCTCCAGGTCCAATTCGATCTTGGGCAGGTCGGACACGGGGCCCCCCGGGGATCAGATGTCCAGTTTGCCTTGCTCGCCGCTCTCGTCGGGGCCGGGCTCGCCGAGATCGAGATCCTCTTCCATTTCGAGGGCCTGGGCGGCGGCGTCAATCTTGGCGATGCCGA
>CAZKIM010000104.1:0-6710 GCA_964552855.1 uncultured Solibacteraceae bacterium
AGGCCGATGACGCGCTTCTTCATGCGCTGGATGAGGCTGCGGTCGTGGGTGGCGACGAGCACCGTCGTGCCCGCCTGATTGATGCGCTCGAAAAGGGCCATGATCTCCTGGGCTAGGTCAGGATCCAGGTTGCCCGTGGGCTCGTCCGCCAGCAGCACGAGCGGATCGTTCACGAGGGCGCGGGCGATGGCTACGCGCTGCTGCTCGCCGCCGGAGAGCTGGAGGGGGTAGCTGCTCAGCTTGTGCTGGAGGCCGACCAGCTTCAGCGCGCGGAAGGTGCGCTGCTTCTGATCCGCCGCCGAGACACCGAGCACCTTCAATACGAAGGCCACATTCTCGTAGACCGTACGCGTGCGGATGAGCTTGAAGTCCTGGAAGACCACGCCCAGCTTGCGCCGCAGGGGCGGGATCTCCTTCGCGGACATGCTGGCGAGGCGATGCCCCGCCACCTGGATCTCGCCGGAGCTGGGCACCTGCTCGCGGAAGAGCAGCTTCAGCAGCGTGCTCTTCCCCGCGCCGCTGGGGCCGGTGAGGAAGATGAACTCCCCCGCGGCCACATGGAAGCTCACCTCCGACAGCGCGGTGTGGATGCGGTCGTACTGCTTGCTGACATGGGTGAGGGTGATCACGCCTTCAGCTTACAGGCGCTCCACCAGCATGGCCACGCCCTGGCCGCCGCCGACGCAGAGGGCGGCGAGGCCGAAGCGCTTGTTCTCGTCCTGGAGGATGTGGAGCAGGGTGACGAGGATGCGGGCGCCGCTGGCGCCGATGGGGTGGCCGATGGCGATGGCGCCGCCGCGGAGGTTCACTTTCTTCGGGTCCAGCTCCGGCATGTCGTGGAGGACGCCGAGGCTTTGCGCGGCGAACGCCTCGTTCAGCTCGAACACATCAATGTCGCCAAGCTTCACGCCGGTCTTCGCCAGCAACTTCTGGATGGCGGGCACGGGACCGAGGCCCATCACGGCCGGATCCACGCCGGCTTGGGCGAAACCGAGGATGCGGGCGAGGGGCTTGCCGGTCTTGGCGGCCTGCTCGTCGCCAATCACCAGCGCCGCCGCGCCGTCGTTGATGCCCGAGGCGTTGCCCGCCGTCACGCTGCCGTCCTTCTTGAAGGCGGGCTTCAACTTGGCGAGGCCTTCCGCCGTCGCGTCGCCGCGGATGAACTCGTCCTTGTTGACGCTCACATCGCCCTTCTTGCCCGGGATGGTGACGGTGAAGATCTCGCGGTCGAACTTGCCCGCGGCCTGCGCTGCCGCGGCCTTCTGCTGGCTCTGAAGCGCGAAGGCGTCCTGCGCTTCGCGGCTGATGCCGTAGCGCGACGCGATGGCCTCCGCCGTGATGCCCATGTGCGTGTCGCCGTAACCGCACCAGAGGCCGTCCTGGATCATGGAATCCACGAGCTGGGCGTTGCCCATGCGCGCGCCCCAGCGGGCGGCGGGCAGCAGGTAGGCGGCGTTGCTCATGCTTTCCGTTCCGCCACCGAGGACGAGCGATGCGTCGCCGTTCACGAGGCTCTGGGCCGCGAGGGCCACGGCCTTGAGGCCCGAGCCGCAGACCTGGTTCGGAGTGTGGGCGGGGCTGGAGAAGGGCACGCCCGCCTTCAACGCGGCGAGGCGGGCCACATTCTGGCCGCTGCCGGCCTGGAGCACGCAGCCAAGCACCGTCTCCTCGATCTGGGTGGCGTCCACCCCCGCCCGGGCCACCGCCTCCTTCACGGCCAGCGCGCCCATCTCCACGGCGGACAAGGGCTTGAGACTCCCCCCGAAGGTGCCGACGGCCGTGCGGGTGGCGGAGAGGATGTAGGCTGCGTTCACGGCTTTATCTCCCTGAATCAGCCAGTTTATCATTGGAACTAAACGCGCCCGAGCCTTCTCCGTTTACAAGTTGCCAGGCCAGCCCTGGATCTTTGGGATCTCCCATGAGCCGCCGAGTCCTCCTGTTCACGCCCGTCCTCACCCTGATGCTGGCGGCCCAGGTCCCTCCGACGCCCCCGGTTCCTCCGGTCCCGCCCGCGCCCCCGGCCCCGCCATCGGACATGTCCTTCGCGCCGACGCGCACCGAATCCCGCCTGGAAGTGCTGGGCTACGGCTCCAAGCTCTGGGTGACGAACCGCAATGGCGGGATCAAGGTCGAAGGCTGGAATCAGGAAAAGGTGGACCTCACCGCCTACATCCGCGACACGCAGGGGCGCCACATTGACCTGAAGGTGGAACGCCTTCCCGATGGGCTTTCCATTGACGCGGTTTGGCCCAAGACCGGCTGGTTCAACTTCGGCTTCTTCGGCACCCAGAGCCCGCGCTGCGAAATCGTGCTGAAGGTGCCGCGCCGGATCGTCAGCACCTATTCCACGACCAATGGGACGATTTCCGTGAAGGGCATCGAGGGCTACGCGGGCTGCGACACCACCAACGGCGACATCCGCGTGTCCGACATCAAGGGCGAGGTCCACGCCGACACGACGAACGGCGGCATCGTCGCGGCGAACCTCTTCGCCCGCATCAAGGGCGGCACCACCAACGGCGATCTGGATCTGGAGAATGTGGCGGGCGGCATTGACCTCGACACCACCAACGGTTCCATCTCCGCGAAGAACCTGGATGGCTGGGGCGAAGGCATCCGGCTCGAGAGCACCAACGGCGAGATCGAAGTGGAGCTGGGCCAGGCCAAGGGCGATCTCCAGGCGGACAACACCAACGGGCGCCTGGACATCAAGCTCACCGGCGTGGATGTGGTGAACATGGAAAAGCACGAAGCCCACATCCGCATCCCCGGCCGCACCCAGAAGATCGTCCTCTCCACCACCAACGGCGCGATCACCGTCCGCTAAGCGCGAGGCCTATGGGGGCGTATCCAGATCATCTCCCGAGGTGATCCGATGCGCTCCCGCTTGCTTCCCGTCCTCGCCATCACCTTCCTCGCCGCGCCCGCCTTCGCGGGCTCGCGCACGGAGCAGAAGAGCCTGCCGCTGAAGGCGGGCGGTTCCCTTTCGGTGACGACCCGCAACAGTCCGATCCGCGTCGAAGGTTGGGACAAGGACGAAGTGGCCGTCACCGCCAGGATCGAGGACAGCGACGCGCGCCCGGTGCGCTGGGAGATGACCGCGCAAAACGGCGGCGTGGTGGTGGAGGCGATCTTCCCGAAGCCGAGTGTCGGATTCCATGTGGGCCGAGGCCCGAGCTGCGCCTTCACCGTGATGGTGCCGCGCAAGGTGGAGGCGGAGTTCGCCACCTCCAACGACGCCATCGCGGCCGGCGGCTTCGGCGGAACGCTCTCCTTCCGAACCAGCAATGACAAGGTGGAGTTGGAGAACCTGGATGGCGCGGTGAGCGTCACCACCTCCAACGCCGCCATCACGGCCAAGCATCTGAAGGCGAGCCTCAAGGGCCGCACCAGCAACGACACCATCCGACTGGAGGATGTGCGGGGTGGCGTGGATCTAACCACCACCAACGCCGATGTGGTGGCTTCGGGTCTGGATGGGTGGAACCAGGGCATCGCGCTGGCGACTTCCAACGGCGACCTGGACATCACCCTCGGCTCCGCCACCGGCGAGGTGACCGCCCGCACGAGCCGCCACGAATCCGTCCGGGTGGAACGCCATCAGGTGGACCTGCTCGGGAATGACGATGGCGCGACGCGCTTCCGCGTTCCAGGTTCCTCCCAGGCCATCACCCTCACCACCACCAACGGGACGATCACGGTCCGCTGATAAGCTGGCGGGATGCGCCGACGCTTCCCGCCGCTCCTCGCCGCCGCCTTCCTGAGCGTGGCGGCGCGCGCGCAGGCGCCGCAACTTCAACTCCCCGGGCTCACCGAGCAACGGCTCGCCAACGGCGCCGATCTCATCCTCGTGAGTCGGCCGGGCAGCGGCGCCTTCCGGGCCTCGCTCTTCTTCCGTCAAGGCGGCGTGGATGAGCCGCCCCAGCTCCTTGGCGCCACCGAGCTGCTGGCGCGGTGCCTGCTCGGACCCGCGTGGCCCGAGGATCTGAAGGCGGACGCTTCCCTGGACGCGCTCCTGACGCAAGAGGATGGGCTCTCGGAAGAGCTGCGCGTGGCGCGGCTTCAAGCCAAGGACGGCTCGCCCCGCGTGGACGAATTGAACGCCGCGCACCAGGCCCTAATGGCCCAACTGGAAGCGCGCTTCGATCACGCGGGAGCGGGTGAAATCTACGCCCAGGCGGGTGGCGAGGAGAGCCGCGCGGTGGACACCCGGGATTTCCTCGCGTCGGGCGTGGAGCTGCCCGCATCCGCCTTCAAGCTCTGGTGCGAGACGGAAGCGACGCGCCTCAGGCGCATGGAGCTGTCGCGCCTGCCCTTCGCCCGCGCCTCCCTGGTGGCCGATCTGCGCTCCGGCGCCTTCCCCAAGGATCCCGCCATCGCCGTGCTCCTGGGCGCCGCCCTTCCCGGGCATCCCTACGGCCGCAACCTCGCGGATTACGCCGCCGCGGTGGAGGCGCTGAGACGGGATGAGCTGCGCGCCTACGCCCGCGCCGCCTGCGCGCCCTCGCGCATGGCCATCGTGCTCGTGGGGGATCTGGACGCGACCCCCGCCATCGCCGACTTGCAGAAGACGCTGGGCGCCCTTCCCCAGACCGAACCGCCCGTGCCGCCGGTGCTTCCGGATCTCAACCTCGCGCTGGGCGATCGCCGCGTCCAGATCCAGGGCGAAGGCTTCCGCCTGCTCGCGGGGTGGCGCATCCCCGCGCGGACGGACGAGAATGCCGCCGCGCTGGACCTGATCGCGCGCATCCTCGGCGGCGGCGCGAGCGCGCGTCTCGCCACGCGCCTGAAGGCGCTCGCCACGAACCTCTCTGTCAACACGGGCCGCCCCGGCGCGCGCTATCCCAATCTCCTCGTGGTGGACGCCACGCCGTTGCCTGGCCACAGCCTCCAGGAAGTGGAGGACGCCATCGAGAGCGAGATCCTCCGCTTGCGGCAGGAGCCGGTCTCCCAGGACGAATGGAACCGCGCCCTCGCGCAGTTGGATCTGGGCCGCCTCACGGAGGAATCGGACGCGGGCAGCCTCGCCTCCGCGCTCGGCGTGGCCTGGGCTCAGACCGGCTCCTGGCGCGGCTTCGCGGGCGAGGGCGCGCGCCTTCGCGCCGCGGGGCCGGACGCGCTGCAGCGAGCCGCCGCGACCTTCCTCATCCCCTCACACCGCACGCTGGTGGAAGTGGTGCCCGACCCCAGCCGCCGTCTGGATGAGCAGGATCGCGCCTTCCTGGAAGTGCTCCGCGCCCTCGCCGCCCGCAAGGTGGAGGACCCCGCCCAGCGCGAATCGCTGGTGGGAGAGGGTCTCCGCCAATTCCAGATGCTGCCCCAGGTCGAACGCGCCAAGACGCTCGAGCTGTTGCGGCAGCAGATGAAAGGGACTGCGCGATGAAACCAGCCGCCGCCCTTTTCGCGTTCGCGCTCGTGCCCTCACTGTTGATGGCCGCGCCGCCCGCGCCCGCCGCCTTTACCCTGCCCAACGGGATGAAGGTCGCGCTGTTCGAAGATCACAGCCTTCCCTTGGTGCGCGGCGAGCTGCGACTCGACCTGCCCGCCCCCGCGGACGATGGCGAGGCTTGGCTCCGGCCGCTTGGGTTCCGGATGCTCGCCGCCGGTGGATCCGGAACGCGCAACGCGGCGGCCTTCGCCCTCGCCTCGGACGCCATTGGACTCGAGCTCGACCTGGCCCGGACGGCGGATGCGGCCACCTGGACCTTCGCCGTGCGCGCTCAGGATCAGGAAGCGGCCCTCGCGCTGCTGGCGGATCGCCTCACGCGTCCGGTCTTCGATCCCATCGCCCTCGAACCCGCGCGGCTCGCCGCGTGGAGCGAGCTCGCCGAAACCAATGCCCTTTCGCGCGCGCGCCTGCGCTTCGAACGCAGCCTTCACGGCCTTCCAGAACCGGATGAGCGCGACCTTGGCGCGGTGGATCCTTCGCGCCTCGCCGCCTGGCACCGTCGCCTCTTCCAGCCCGGCCGCGCGACGCTCGTCCTCTGGGGCGATCTGGATCCCAGCCAGGCGCGTCAACTCGCGCTCCTCTGCTTCGGCGCCTGGAGCGCCCAGCACGAACTTCCCGCATCCGCATCCCGCACAGGCTCCGAACGCGGTCCTTTCCTGGCGAGCTTGCCCGGCGAGGCGCCGAAGGTGGCTCTCGGCCTCGTGGCCGATGGCCAGGATCAGGCCGCGCGACGCTTCCTCCGCCCCTGGTTGGCGGCGCAGGTGAAGGCGGCTGGCCTGGAACCCGAGACCGGCGACGACTTCATCCTGGAGGCGAGCGCGCCTCTCGGCGCGAGCGCGGAATCCCTTCGCGCTCGCCTCGCCGCGGCGCTGGACACCCTGCCAGCCGCCTTCTCCGCGGCGGATCTCGCCGCGCTCCACGCCGAGGTGGAGGCGAGGGAGCGCCTCGAACGCCTGCATCCGGATGACCTCATCTCGAGCGCGCTCAGACTACCTGTCGCGCCTCAAGATCTGACCACGGCGAAAGCCGTCCTCGAACGGTGGTGCGCCCCCGCCAATCGCCGCCTCCTGGTGAGCGGCGATCCGGGTTCGCTGCAGGGGCTTCAGACTTCCCAGACCTCGACGCCGAAACGCTGAGCGAGGTCCGCGTAGCGGGCGTGGATGCCTTCCACGATGGCCGGGGGCAAGTGCGGCGCGGGCGGCGTCTTGTCCCAGTCGGTGAGCGTTTCCAGGTAATCCCGCAGGAACTGCTTGTCGAGGCT
>CAZKIM010000105.1:0-6708 GCA_964552855.1 uncultured Solibacteraceae bacterium
TGGCTCAAGGCCAACACCATGCCGGCGGACAAGTCCCGCTACGGCGCGTTCAACGAGCTCTACGACCACAACCGCGGAATCCTCCACGACATCCTGGAGGCGGACTCTCAGAAGAAGGGTCTCAAGACCGGCAGCGTGGATCAGAAGGTCGGCGACTTCTACGCCGCGGCCATGGACACGGATCGCATCAACAAGCTGGGCGCCAAGCCGGCGGAAGGCGATCTTGCCATCGCCGATTCGCTGAAGTCCGCCAAGGATCTGCCGGAGGTGCTGGCGAAGCTGCACAACCGCGGCATCGGCGGCGGCTTCGGCTTCGGCGTCGGACAGGACGACAAGGACAGCACCAAGTACATCAGCGGCTTCAACCAGGGCGGGCTCGGCATGCCGGACCGCGACTATTACCTGAAGGATGACGCCCGCTCCAAGGCCGTTCGCGCGGCCTACGAGTCGCACATCGCCCGCACCTTCCAGCTGCTCGGCGACAAGGAAGGTCCGGCGCAGGACGCGGCCGGGGTCGTCATGAAGATCGAGACCGCGCTGGCCCAGGCCTCCTGGACCCGGGTGGAGAACCGCGATCCCATCAAGACCTACAACAAGCTCACGATGGCCGATCTCGCCGCCAAGGCCCCCGGCTTCGACTGGAAAGCCTACGCGGCCGACCGCGGCGTGAAGGCCAAGGATGTGCTGGTGGCCCAGCCCTCCTTCTTCACGGCCTTCGGCAAGCTGGCGGACCAGTTCAGCCCCGCCGAGTGGCGCACCTACCTGCGCTGGCATGTGATTTCCGGCGCCTCGAACCTGCTCTCCAAGCCCTTCGAGGACGAGGCCTTCTCCTTCACCCAGGCGCTCACCGGCCAGCCCCAGCAGGAAGACCGCTGGAAGCGCATGACCGCCGGGACGGATCGCGCCCTCGGCGAGGCCCTTGGCCAGCTCTATGTGAAGAAGGCCTTCCCGCCCGAAGCGAAGCAGAAGGTGCTCGACATGGTCCACAACATGCAGGCCGTGTTGCGCGACGACATCGAGACGCTGCCCTGGATGGACGCGCCCACCAAGGCCGCGGCCGTGAAGAAGCTCGACGCCTTCATGGTGAAGATGGGCTACCCCGACAAGTGGAAGGAATACAAGTTCGAGGTGAAGCGCGATGACTTCTACGGCAACGCGCGCCGCGCCGCCGAGTTCCGCATCCAGGAGAACCTCCACAAGCTCGGCCACCCGGTGGATCGCGCCGAATGGGGCATGACGCCTCCCACGGTGAACGCCTACTACAACCCCTCGCTCAACGAGATCGTGTTCCCGGCCGGCATCCTGCAGGCGCCGTTCTTCGACCCCAAGGCGGATGACGCCGTGAACTACGGCGCCATCGGCGTCGTCATCGGCCATGAGATGACCCACGGCTTCGACGACCAAGGCTGCCAGTACGATGCGGAAGGCAACCTCAAGAACTGGTGGACGGACTCGGTCAAGAAGGCCTACGAGGCTCGCACCGATCTCGTCGTGAAGGAGTTCAACGGCTTCGAGCCCATCCCCGGCGAGCACATCAACGGTCAGCTCACGCTCGGCGAGAACATCGCCGATCTGGGCGGATTGAAGATCGCCTACCTGGCCTGGAAGCGCAGCCTCCAGGGCAAGGACGCGCCGGTCATCGGCGGCTTCACCGGCGACCAGCGCTTCTTCCTCGGCTTCGCCTCCGTGTGGCGCGAGCACACCCGGCCCCAGTACGCCTCCATGGCCCTGAAGGTGGATCCGCACAGCCCCGGCAAGTTCCGCGTGCTCGGGCCGCTCGCCAACATGCCCGAGTTCTACAAGGCCTTCGATGTGACGGACGGCTGCAAGATGTTCCGGCCCGAAGCCGACCGCCCGAGCATCTGGTAAGTCACTTGAACGACAGCAGGGGGCCGCGATGGCCCCCTGCGCTTTTTCCTTGAGGAAGTCCCATGCGCCGCGCCCTGCTCATCGCCTCCCTCCCCGCCATGCTGGTGGCCCAGATGCCGAAGCCCGGCGTGGATTCCGCCTACATGGATCGCGCGGCCAAACCCTGCGCGGACTTCTACGATTTCGCCAACGGCGCCTACGCCAAGACGCCGATCCCGGCGGCCTTCGCGGCCTATGGCGTGAATCAGGAAATTGACAATCGGAACGACGCCATCCTGCATCAGCTGCTGGATGAGGCCGCGCTGATGAAGGTGAAGGACGGCACGCCGGAGCAGCGCATCGGCGACTTCTACGCCAGCGGCATGGACGAAGCGGCCATCGCCAAGCAGGGTCTCAAGCCCATGAAGGAAGTCTTCGCCACCATCGCCACCGTCAAGGACGGGGCCTCCTTCGCCGACGCCTGCGCGTGGCTGACCCGCCACGGCATGGCCGCGCCGTTCAGTTTCTTCGTGAGCCAGGACGACAAGGACGCTACGGCGGAGATCGCTTCCCTGGGCCAGACCCGTTTCGGTCTGCCGGAACGCGAATACTACTTCCGACAGGACGCCAAGTCCCGGGATCTGCGCGCGGCCTACCTCGCCCATGTGGCGCGGGTGTTCGAACTCTCCGGCGAGACGAAGGACGCGGCCGCGGTCTCCGCCCGCACCGTGCTGGACCTGGAGACGGCCCTCGCGGGCGCCTCCCGCAAGCTCGTGGACCTGCGCGATCCGGAGGCCAACTACCACAAGGTGGACCGCGCCGAAGTGGTCCTCACCGCGCCCGGCTTCGATTGGGACCGCTACTTCGCGGGCATCGGCCTGCCGGCTACCGAACAGCATCTCAACCTGCGCCAGCCGGACTACCTCGCGGCCTTCGCGGCCCTTTCGCGGGAAGTCCCCGCCGAGAAGTGGCGCACCCTGCTTACCTGGCGCGCCCTCGCCTCCATGTCCTCCTACCTGCCCAAGGCCTTCGAGGACGAGAGCTTCGCCTTCTACGGCACGACCATGTCGGGCCGCAAGGAACAGCTCCCCCGCTGGCGGCGCGTGAAGGCGGTGGTGGACGGCAACCTCGGGTTCGACCTCGGCAAGCTCTATGTAGCCAAGGCCTTCAGCCCCGCGGCCAAGGCGGAGGTCCAGCGCATGGTGGACTTCCACAAGGCCGCCATGCGTCAGATCATCCAGGCCTCCACTTGGATGGGCGAGGCGACCAAGCAGAAGGCCATGGCCAAGCTGGACACGCTCGTCTCCAAGGTCGGCTACCCGGACAAGTGGCGCGATTATTCGGCGCTGAAGATCAGCCGCGACTCCTACGCGGGCAACGAGTTGGCGAGCCGCGTGTTCGAGTTCAACTACATGATGGCGAAGCTGGGCAAGCCCGTGGACCGCACGGAGTGGGGCATGACGCCGCCCACGAACAACGCCTACTACAACCCGTCCATGAACGAGATCGTCCTGCCCGCGGGCATCCTCCAGCCGCCCTTCTTCGACGAGAAGGCGGATGAGGCCGCGAACTACGGCGCGCTCGCCTCCACCATCGGCCACGAGCTCACCCACGCCTTCGATGACGAAGGCAGCCAGTACGACGCGAGCGGCAACCTGAAAGCCTGGTGGACGCCCGAGGATCGCAAGGCGTTTGATGAGCGCGCCGCGGGCGTCATCAAGCAGTATGACGCCTTCGAGGCCGTGCCCGGCGTGCACCTGAACGGCAAGCAGACCCTCGGCGAGAACATCGCCGACATCGGCGGCCTGAAGGTGGCCTACCTCGCCTACCAGATGGCGACCAAGGGCAAAACCCTGGCGGCGGTGGACGGCCTCACGCCCGACCAGCGCTTCTTCGTCGCCTTCGCCCAAGGCTGGCGCACGAACCAGCGCGAGCAGCAGCTCCGCAACCAGGCCTATTCGGATGTCCACAGCCCCGTGCGCTTCCGCGTCATCGGGCCGGTGGAAGACCTGCCGTCCTTCTACACGACCTTCGGCTGCCCCGTGCCGGAAGGCATTCCGCAGGTCTGGTAGCGCGGTCGGTCTGGCCGCCGGAAAAACCCGAAAAGAGCCGTTCCGCGCCTTGGGTATCCTGGGCTATCTCTGTCCGGAGCCCGCATGACGAAGCTCGTCTACACCTTCGGCGCCGATCGCAACGAGGGCGGCGCGTCCATGCGCGACCTGCTGGGGGGCAAGGGCTGCAACCTCGCGGAAATGGCGGGACTCGGCATCCCGGTTCCGCCGGGCTTCACGCTCACCACCGAAGTATGTTCCGCCTATTACGCGGAAGGACGCGCGGTTCCTGCGGAAGCCCTTGCCCAAGCGGAGGAAGCGCTGCGGTGGCTGGAGCGCGCGCGGGGATTGAAGTTCGGCGATGAGGCTGGCCAACCGCTGCTGCTCTCGGTGCGCTCCGGCGCGCGCACCTCCATGCCCGGCATGATGGACACGGTGCTCAACCTGGGGCTCAACGACCGCACGGTGGTGGCCCTGGAGAAGTCCAGCGGCAACGCGCGTTTCGCCTGGGACAGCTACCGCCGCTTCATCACCATGTATTCCAATGTGGTCCTCGGCCTGGAGCACGCGGCCTTCGAGGCCGAGCTGGAGCGGATGAAAGAAGCCTTGGGCGTCCACGAGGACACGGCCCTTGGCGCGGAGGATTGGAAGAAGGTCGTCGCGGCCTTCCTCGAAATCGTGCGCGAGGAGACGGGCAAGGCCTTCCCGCAGGACCCCATGGCGCAGTTGCAGGGCGCGATCCGCGCGGTGTTCGAGAGCTGGAACACGCCCCGGGCCATCACCTACCGGAAATTGAATCGCATCCCCGATGAATGGGGCACGGCGGTGAATGTGCAGAGCATGGTCTTCGGCAACATGGGCGACGACTGCGGCACCGGCGTCGCGTTCACGCGCGATCCCGGCACGGGCGAGAAGCGCTTCTATGGCGAATACCTCATCAACGCTCAAGGGGAAGATGTGGTGGCGGGCATTCGCACGCCCCAACCCATCACCGAGTCGCAAGCTCAAGGCACAGGCCTGCCGAGCCTGGAGACCGTCATGCCGGGCGCGTTCCAGGAGCTGCTCGCCACAGCGAACCGGCTGGAAGGCCACTTCCGCGACATGCAGGACATCGAGTTCACCATCGAGCGCGGCAAGCTCTTCCTGCTCCAGACCCGCAACGGCAAGCGCACGGCCATGGCGGGCATCCGCATCGCGCTGGATCTCGTGGACGAGGGGTTGCTGGACGAGCGCGCGGCGTTGAAGCGCCTGGACGCGGACAGCCTCTCCCAACTACTGGCGCCCGTGTTCGATCCACGGGAGAAGGAGAAGCTTCGCAAGGACGGCGCCTTCCTCACGAAGGGGCTCAACGCCGGGCCTGGCGCGGCGGCGGGCCGCATCGCGCTGACGGCGGAGGACGCGGAGGCGATGGCGAAGACCGGCCCGGTGGTGCTGGTGCGGATCGAGACGAGCCCCGAGGACATCGCCGGCATGGTCGCGGCGCAGGGCATCCTCACGGCCCGGGGCGGCATGACGAGCCACGCGGCGGTGGTGGCGCGGGGCATGGGCAAGCCGTGCGTGTGCGGCGCGTCGGCGCTGCAAGTTGACTACAAGGCTGGGACCGTCACGGTCGCGGGTCGCGTGCTGAAGTCGGGTGAGGACTGGATCAGCATGGACGGCTCCACCGGCGAGGTCTTCGCGGGCAGGCTCTCCGCCCATCCTTCGGAAGTGAACCAAGTACTCGTCGAAGGCACCCTCGACCCGAAGGCCAGCGACCTCCATGGCCGCTTCGCGCGGATCATGGCCTGGTCCGCCAAGGTCAAGCGCCTCGGCGTCCGCACCAACGCGGACACGCCCCAGGATGCGAAGATCGCCCGCGCCTTCGGCGCCTCGGGCATCGGCCTCTGCCGCACGGAGCATATGTTCTT
The DNA here is from genome assembly GCA_964552855.1 of uncultured Solibacteraceae bacterium. Lineage (GTDB taxonomy): Bacteria > Acidobacteriota > Holophagae > Holophagales > Holophagaceae > JAFDVN01. Next base: position 5,807 of record CAZKIM010000105.1, read on the forward strand.
CGAAGGCGACCGCATCACGGCGGTGCGGGAGATGATCCTCGCCACCGACACGGAAGGGCGCGAGCGCGCGCTGGCGAAGCTGCTGCCCATGCAGCGGGCGGACTTCCGCGGCATCTTCGAGGCCATGGCGGATCTGCCCGTCACCATCCGCCTGCTGGACCCGCCCTTGCACGAATTCCTGCCCGAGGACGGCGCGGGGCAGGAGGAGATGGCGAAGGTGCTCGGCCTGAGTGTCGAGGCGGTTCGCCGTCGCGTGGCCCAGCTGCACGAGGTCAATCCCATGCTCGGCCATCGCGGCTGCCGCCTGGGCATCACCTACCCCGAGATTTACCGGATGCAGGTGCGCGCCATCGCCGAAGCCGCGCTGGACGCGGGCGCGAAGGCTATGCCTGAAATCATGGTGCCGCTCGTCGGCGCGGTGAAGGAATTGATCTGGCTCAAGACTGAATTGTTGGATGAGATCGCGAAGGTGAATCAGGAACGCAGCGCCCAGTTCTCAGCGCCCATCGGCACGATGATCGAGGTTCCCCGCGCGGCGCTCACCGCGGACAAGATCGCGGGGGAGGCGGAGTTCTTCTCCTTCGGCACCAACGACCTCACCCAGATGGGTTTCGGCTTCAGCCGCGACGACGCGGGTTCCTTCCTGCCGGAATATGTGGGCAAGAAGATCCTCGACGACGACCCCTTCCAGAGCCTTGATCAGGAAGGCATCGGCGAACTCGTGAAGCTCGCCGTCGCCAAGGGCCGCGCCGCGCGTCCGGGCCTCAAAGTGGGCATCTGCGGCGAGCACGGCGGCGACCCGCGCAGCGTGGGTTTCTTCCACCGCATCGGCCTGGACTATGTGAGCTGCTCGCCCTACCGCGTCCCCATCGCCATCCTCGCCGCGGCCCAGGCCGCGTTGG
>CAZKIM010000106.1:0-6673 GCA_964552855.1 uncultured Solibacteraceae bacterium
AGCCCGTGCTCATCAAGGCCGTGGATCCGGCGACGGCCCACAGCACCTCCAGCATTTTCGACAGCGCATCGTCGCCGGTGGAGAAGCTCCAGGAAGGCCAGATCCTCCTCGGCAAGGAGCTGGCCGACAAATTGGACATCCGCGTGGGTGACACCATCACCGTGGCCTACCTGCGGCTGGACCTGAGCCTGGGCGGCGCGCAGCCGAAGCTCGCCGCCTACAAGGTCGCCGGCTTCTTCCAGAGCCACATCTCCGACTTCGACCGCGGCTGGGCCTTCATCCACATCGCGGACGCCGAACGCCTCGCCCGCACCGATCAGGCGGAGATGATCGAGGTGCGCACCACCGGCATAGACGCCATCGGCCCCACCAAGCAGGCGGTGCTGGCGAAGCTCGGCCCCGCCTTCGTGGCGACGGACCTGCGCGAGACGAACAAGCCCCTCTTCGCGGCGCTCACGGTGGAGAAGTGGATCTTCACGGCCATCCTCGCCCTCATCGTGCTCGTGGCGGCCTTCAACATCGTGGCGAGCCTCGTGCTGCTGGTAACCGAGAAGCGCCGCGACCTCGGCGTCATGCTCGCCTTCGGCGCGACGCCGGATCAGGTGAGCCGCATCTTCGTGCGTCAGGGGCTCTGGATCGGTGCCGTGGGCACGGCCCTTGGCCTGGCGCTGTCCGTGCCCCTCTGCCTGCTGGCGGACCACTTCAAATGGATCCACCTGCCAGCGGCCGTCTACGACTTCATCACCTATGTCCCCTTCCGCCTCCGCTGGACAGACCTGCTGCTGGCCAGCGCTTTCCCCTTGCTCGTGGCCTGGTTCTCCGCGCGGCGACCGGCCAAGCGCGCGGCGAATCTGGATCCAGTGGATGCGCTGAGGTCGGAATGAGGAGACCTCTCGGACAGAGCTCTCCTGCTTTCTGCATTCCAAAAGGGCTGCCGGAACTGCTCTTGATAGGAGCCGGCTTGTCAATCACGGCGGCCTGTATGCGGGTGCCAAGCCCCGACCTGACCACGCATCTCGATACACACAATCTCGAATCAGCGATTCAAACCGAGGTTCAACGGAAATCTACGCAAGTTGACCTTCTTAGAATCCATGACATTTCTGAAAGCGAATTAGATCGGCTACTAAGGGCGCAGGAAATCGCTGACTGGCCAACCAACATGGACCTCAAACGACGAGAGGTGATGTTTAGAAGAGGAGTTGAAGACATCCGTCAGGCATTGACGCTGGGCCGATCCATAAAACTCTTCGATCTCTCTACCTACTACGGCGCTCCTGGGCCTAGCGAATCCCGGACATTTGAACCAGGCTCCGATTTGGAATTGGACGAACAAGACACAAACCACACACTCTACCGTCGCCCGTTGTTAGCTCCTCTCTCATGGAAGAACGAAGAGTTTGGCCTTCGAGAGGTTGCCGAACACGATCGATCCAATGCAGACGCATGCGATACAGAACGGGGCCGACGATTCATGCTGGGTTGGGCAGCTAGGCAAGGCATCTACCCAGTGAACAGCACCAAACGAAAGAATCCATGACCCGCTACCTCGTCTTCGACACGGAAACCGGCGGGCTCGATCCACTGGCCCACGACTTGCTCTCACTGGGTTGCGTGGTGAGCGAGGACGGGCAGGTCGTCGCGTCGTTGGAGATCCTCGTGAGGCACGAGCCCTATCGCGTGAGCGCGGGCGGGATGAAGGTGAACCGCATTGACCTCGTGAAGCACCACGCGGCGGCGCTAACGCCGACGGAAGCGCTCAAGGTCTTCGACGCCTTCTGCAGCGAGTACTTCGGTAGCGCGCCTATCACACTGCTCGGCCACAACATCGCCTTCGACCAGGCCTTCCTCGGCACCTTCCTGAAATCGCAGGGGCGGGAGTTGGAGCCGCGCTTCAACCACCGCACCATTGACACGCACGCGGCAGCGGCGGTGCTGCGGGACGCGGGGAAGCTGCCCAGGGATTTGCGCCTCAGCAGCGGCGCGCTCTTCGACTTCTTCGGCATCGCGCCGGAGCCCGACAAGCGCCACACGGCCCTGGGCGACGCGCTCGCCACGCACCACCTCTATTGGAAGCTCGTGGAGCGCGCGAAATGATGGCGGGCCTCGGACCTCGGACCTCGGGCCTCGGGCCCCATGGCTTCATTCCCCGAGGCCCGCGGTCCGGGGCCCGTAGCCCGGCCCGGAGGGCCCCATGAGTCTTCCTCTTTCCATCCGCGATCTGCACAAGACCTATGCGGGCTCGGAGCATCCGGTCTTCGACGGCTTCTCGCTTGAGGTCGAAGCGGGCGAGCTGTGCGCGGTGATGGGCGCCAGCGGCGTGGGCAAGACGACGCTGCTCAACTGCGTGGCGGGCTTGGACCATTGGGAGGGCGGCGAAATCCGCGTGGGCGGCGCGGCGATCAATCCGGGCGACCGCACGGCCATGGCGCTCCACCGCCGCGCGAACATCGGCCTCGCCTTCCAGCAGCCGCACCTGTTGCCGGAGTTCACGCTGGAAGAGAACCTCGCCCTGCCGCTCATGCTGGATGGTGGGCCGGATGCCGCCCAGCGCGCGTGGGTGCGCGACCTGCTCGCGGTGGTCGGTCTCGCCGAACTCGCCGCGCGCCACCCCAACCAGCTCAGCGGCGGCCAAGCCGCCCGCGGCGGCCTCGCCCGCGCCCTCGTGCGCAAGCCCGCGCTGTGGCTGCTGGACGAACCCACCGGCAACCTCGATCCGCAAACGGCGGAGGAAGTCTTTGGATTCCTGCTGCGCCTCCACGCCGAATTGAAGCCCACGACCCTGCTCGTCACCCACAATCCGGAGCTCGCGGCGCGTTGCGGCCGGATCGTGGAGTTGGGGTCTCAGACCTGGGGCCACGGGCCTCGGGAATAGCATTTCCCGTGGCCCGAAGCCCCAGGCCCGCGGCCTGCGTTCAGTGCCAGAACCCTACGAGCTGAAGGTCCAAGGACACCTCCTTCTTCAGGCCGATCTTCTTCGCCCTCTGGGCTCAGGCCTGCATACCCATCTTTAATGCCAGAACCCTACGAGCTGAAGGTCCAAGGACACCTCCTTCTTCAGGCCGATCTTCGCGACGATGTCGGCGCCGCCAACGCCCCAATCGTCGCGGTTGATCTTGAGCTCGCCTTCGTAGCTCCAGGTGTCGTTGCCCGCGCCGTTCTGGCCGAAGGTCATGTCGAAGGGGATGACGAGATCCTTCTTCACGCCGTGCATGTCCAGCGTCCCGCCCACCATGAGGTGGCCATCCTGCTTCCAGATGTGCTTGGAGGTGAAGGTGATCGTCGGGTACTTCGCCGCGTCGAAGAAGTCGGCGCTCCTGAGGTGGTTGTCGCGGGTCCCGTTCTCGGTGTTGATGGAGCCGGTCTCGATGACGAACTTCACCTTCGCGTTCTCGAGGGTGTCCGGGTCGCCGCTGATCTCGGTCTGATACTTCGCGAAGGTGCCGTCCACCTTGAAGAGCGTCTTGGCGGTGAAGCCGATGCGGGAATGGATGGTGTCGGGGGTGAAGGTCTTGTCCGCTCCCCTAAGAGGCGCGAGCGCGGGCAGAGCGGCGATGAGCAGAAGAGCGGCGAGCGAGCGGCGCATGGTGCCTCCAGGCAATGAAGATCGGATGGTGGCGGCGCGGGGGATGTGACAGAGGAAGTTGGGGCGCTGATCTGGGCGCTCGAGTCCCATCGGATCAAAAGGATGGGACACAGAGGTCACAGAGCAAGCGCGGAGGGCCACAGAGACGAACCTCCGAGCGACCAGCGGAAGCCAGGCCCCCTCTGTGCCCTCTGTGGCCTCTGTGTCCCATCTCTTGTCGTCCTCGGATTCCAGACGACCCTCCCGCGAAGAACGCGGGTTCAGCCCGGCCCGAAGACGCTCGCCGGGATTCCCTTCGCCCTTCGCGTCTCCAGCAGATCCGCGAGGATCACCGCCGCCGCGGCCGCGTCCAGCAGGGCTTTGCGCTTGTCGGGCTTCACGCCGCGCTGGGCGAGGAGGCGCTCGGCCTCGGCGCTGCTCAAGTGCTCGTCCCACATCAGGCAGGGCAGGCCCGTGCGGGATGACAGTTCCGTGGCGAAGGCTCGGGCGAGGGGCGCGGTGGCGCTTTCAGCGCCGTCCTTGTGTCTCGGAAGACCGACGACGAGCGCCTGGACGCCTTCCTCCTTGCACAGCCGCGCGAAGCGGTCGAGGACCGGACCTTCGGCGGGCCAGACTTTGAAGGGCGACGCGAGAATCTCCAGCTCGTCGCAGAAGGCGAGGCCGATCCGCTTCGTCCCGTGGTCAATGGCCAGCCAGCGCATGGGGAATTGTAGGCTAAAGACCGGAGGCTGGAGGTGAGGCGTGCGGTCGTAGAGACGGGATTCGGGGCCTGGGAGTTGGAGTGGACCGAAGCAGGGCTGTCTCGATTCCGGCCCACGGTGGAGCCGCCTTCCTTCGGCGACGCGCCCTTCTGGGTGAAGGCCGCGGCTGCGAAGCTGACGCGGCATTTGAACGGCGAGCCGCAGGATCTGACGGACCTGCCCCTGGACCTCTCGGCGCTCACGCCCTTCCAGCGGGCCGTGGCGGAGGCGCTGCGGCGCACGCGTTCGGGCGCGATCACCTATGGCGACCTCGCGGCGTTGGCGGGGCGCCCCGGCGCGGCGCGGGCGGTGGGCCGCGCGGTGAAGGCGAATCCGCTCCTCGTACTCGTTCCCTGCCACCGCGTCGTGGGCGCGAAGGATGATGGCGGCTGGAGCGCCTTCGGTTCAAAGGAACTCAAGGCCCGCCTGATGGCCTTAGACTCGTAGGCTGGAGCGACCGCGTGCACCACCCCTGGCCCGACGATCTGCTGCGCGTCCCCCACCGGCGGGATGTGCCCTTCGCCAAGCTCACGACGCTGGGCGTGGGCGGGAGCTGCCACTGGTTGTTCGAACCCACGAACGAGAAGGAGGCCGCGGCCTTCCTTCGCGCCTGCCATAAGGAAGGCCTGCCCTACCGCATCCTCGGCATGGGCTCCAACCTCGTCATCCTCGGCGATGTGGCGATCCCCGTGCTGCGCCTGCGCTTTCCCGCGGAACTCACGCGCCATGGCGCGCGCCTCAGCGCGCCCGCGAGCTTCGGCCACATCCGCATGAGCCAGCAGGCGGCGGAGATGGGTCTGTCGGGCCTCGAATACGCGGCCGGGATTCCGGGTTCCGTGGGCGGCGCGTTGCGGATGAATGCCGGAGCCTACGGCGCCGAATTGATTGATGTGCTCGACACCTACCGCTTCCTCACGCCCGAAGGGGAGCTCATCGAGAAGAAGCCCACGGCGGGCGAGTTCAAGTACCGCTGGAGCTTCTTCGCGGAATCGCCCGCGGTGGCGACGGGCATGACCGTGAAGCTCGCCGAGGGCGACGCCGCGGCCATCAAGGCCCAGGTGGCGGTGAACATGGAGAAGCGCGGCACGAGCCAGCCGCTTTCGAAGCGCAACGCGGGCTGCATCTTCAAGAACCCCGTCGGCGCGAGCGCGGGGCGCCTCATTGATCAGGCGGGCCTCAAGGGCACCCGCGTCGGCGACGCGGAAGTGAGCCCCGAGCACGGCAACTTCCTCGTGAACCTGGGCAAGGCCAGCGCCGCCGACTTCGCCGAATTGATGGACACCGTCCGCGCCAAGGTGAAAGAAATCCACGGCGTGGATCTCGAACCCGAAGTCGAGATCTGGCGTAATCTCAACCCTCCAGCCCCCCGCCCCGACCCTCCAGCCTCCAGCCTCCAGCCTCCAGCCTGAAGACATGGCCCTCCCCTCCCGCACCCGCGCCCGCCGCCCCTGGCTGCCCTTCGCCAAGGCCGGCCTCGTGCTGCTCCTGGTGCTCGGCGCGGCCTGGGGCCTCATCAGCCTGGCCCAGCGCTACCTCGGGCTCCAAAAACTCGTCATCGAGCAGGTGGTGGTGACGGGCACGCGGGGACAGCGGCTGCAGGAGATCCAGAAGCTCGCGGACGCGCGCTGCCTGCACCGGCCGCTCTTCTGGTTCGACGCCGAAGGCCTGCGGGAAGCGGTGGAAGGCAAGCGCTGGGTGCGCGGCCTGCTCATCCGCAAGGAGCCGCCCGACCGCATCACGCTCGTCGTTCAGGAGCGCAAGCCCCTGCTATGGCTGCTGCGGCCCGAAGGCACCTTCCTCGTGAGCGACGATGGCGTGGTCATGGGCCGGGTGGATCCCAGCGATCCCTCACCGCTGCCCGTCGTCGTGGATCCCGGCAGCGAACAGGACAAGGCCTTCCTGGGCGTGCTCAACGCGGCGCGGGCGTTGAAGGCCGCCCAGCCGGATTTCTTCGACCGCATCGCCGAATTCCGGTGGACGGACAAGGGCCCGACGGCCTTCATCGAGGGCTTCCCGGCCCCCATCTACCTGGATCGCCACAACCCCGCCAACAACATCCCCAACTTCCAGGCCATCTTCGTGGATGAGCTGCTCAAGCGCCCCGACTTCGCCAAGATCCCCTATGTGGACCTGCGCTGGGGGGACGATGACTATGTGGCCGTGGGACCGACCGACAACGGCCCCGCCAAAACGGTGGCGAAGTAGGATCGCGTTCCGGCCCCCCATCCCTCGATTTTTCCCCTTGCCACCCCTCCAACCGCGCCTGGAAGTGCGCTAGAGTTCAGGGCAGGGATTCAAGGGACGCGATGACACAGCGCGCAACACTGCTCGGAGTTGATCTAGGCGC
>CAZKIM010000107.1:0-3517 GCA_964552855.1 uncultured Solibacteraceae bacterium
GGCAACACCGACTCCATCGCCGTCTACAAGAAGAGCGGCTTCACCATCCGCGAAGAAGCCGTCTTCGATATCGGGAACGGCTTTGTCATGGACGACTATGTGATGGAGAAGCTGCTGTAGTTCGTAGAGCTCTCACGAGAATGAATTTGTCATGCTCCATCTTGTGAAGGCATCCAGTTCGGTTCGCAATAAATATTGTATTTCTTAGGATCCAGATTGAGTCTTACCCATGTGAGAAATGCGACGACGAACTCGTCTTCGCGGCCTGCGATGGTCGTGTAGTTCGCCAATGCCTTAAGAATTGCTCCCACAGCGCATTCCTCTGGATCAAGGTCAATGAATCCGTCTTCGCTGTCATCCATATGTTTGAGTTGGTTGATAAATAAAACATCATTCAATGCTCTGCCGTGGGCTTCTTTTGTCGACACTGGTTCTCCGCGCTCAAGCTCCTGTTGCATAGAGTGTTCAGTGAAATTCTCTACTCCCTTGTTTGAAACCAATCGCGAGAGGATTACATCAGAAGCGCCGGCAAGTGTGATCACCGAAAACCGATCTCGACCACTTATGAAAAGGCCAATTGCAGTCTCAAGCTGTTTTCGAGCCAGCTGAAGCCTCGTGTAGGACATGAGGGTCATTTAGGTCTCATCCTTTTAGGGGTGCTCTTAAATTTTTCCATAACAGATGGACCATTTTCGTTCACCCAAGTCCAGTTCAAGAAAGATCTCACAAAGGGTAGATCGCTCCCGTTCAGAGAAACAAATTCCGAGACTGCACGCTTGAGGGCGTTAATTGCCTGCCGCTCAAGATCGAGTTCAATGATCTCAGGTTCGCCTTCTGCCAAATGTTTGTGGGCGATGACGCCCAAGGCTTTGTTTATGTGATGGGCGTATGATTCTCGTTTCGGCATTTGGCCGGTCAATTCACGGCGAACCCTTCGTGCATAGTCGACAAAAGGCTCTTTTCCCGCTCTTCTGACCAGGGTGTCGAGAATCCCGCTTGCAGCGCCAGCTAGTGTGATGACTGCTGAACGATCCAATCCGCACAAAAAAATTCCAACAGCCGTTTCCAGCTGGAGCCTTGCAATATCGGACTTATGAAACTTCGTCATGAGCGCCATCGAGAGAGACTAGGCGACAATTATGAAACGCGAATCATGCCAAGTTCAGTTGCTCTTTTTAAATTCTACTAAGGGCCTTCATCTCCTCTCGGCATCTCGCCACCCCCCTCACGACCCGCCGAGGATGCTAGGTCGAGACAGTTCGCTAACTCTTCACACGCATTTTGCTTATGGACTTGGCACCAGGGGTGCTTAAGATGCCTCTGACGCTTCCCACCCAATCCGATCGGAGGGCACGATGAGCAAGCTCAAGGGCACGAAGACCCACCAGAACCTGAAAGACGCCTTTTCGGGCGAGTCGCAGGCGAACCGGCGCTACCTCTACTTCGCCAAGATCGCGGACATCGAAGGCTACCCCGAGGTGGCCGGCAACTTCAAGGAGACGGCGGATGGCGAGACGGGCCACGCCCACGGCCATCTCGACTACTTGAAGGCCGTCGGCGATCCGGCCACGGACCTGCCCATCGGCGATTCCACGCTGAACCTCAAGGCCGCCATCGCGGGCGAGACGCACGAGTACACGGACATGTACCCGGGCATGGCCAAGAGCGCGCGCGAAGAGGGCTTCGCCGAAATCGCCGACTGGTTCGAGACCCTCGCCAAAGCCGAGAAGAGCCACGCGGGGCGCTTCCAGAAGATGCTCGATTCGATCAGCTAAAAATTTGAACCACGGAGGCACAGAGACACAGAGTTGGTTTTCTCTGGGTCTCCGTGTCTCCGTGGTTTTCATTTCTTGAGGTCGGAATGGCCGAGCACTACGCGCTGGATGGGCACGACAGGCCGGAGACGACGCCGGGGGAGCGCATCAGCTACCAGGCGGGGAAAGGCACGGTCTACGACACGGCGGATTCGCGCTACTGGGATGCGGAACTCCTGAAGGAAGAAGTCGAGCGGGTCTTCGAGGTCTGCCATGGCTGCCGCATGTGCTTCAAGTACTGCGACAGCTTTCCGAACCTCTTCAGTTTCATTGACGACCGCCACGACGGCGATGTGCGCGGGCTCACGAAGCGCGAGACGGATCAGGTGATGGATGCCTGCTTCCAGTGCAAGCTCTGCGAAGTTCAGTGCCCCTACACGCCGCGGGAGGGCCACGACTTCCAGCTGGACTTCCCCAAGCTCGTCCACCGCTACCAAACCAACCGCCTGAAGCGGGAAGGGCGCGGCTTCAAGAAGGAACTGCGCCGCCGGATGCTGGGCAACCCCGACCTGTCGGCGAAGCTCGCGCGGATGAGCTTCGGCGTGGCGAACGCGATGAACCGCGTGAAGCTCCACCGCTGGTTCATGGAGAAGGTGCTGGGCGTCCACCAGGACGCGCATCTGCCGGACTTCGCGTCCCAGACCTTTGAAGCCTGGGCCGAGAAGGCGGGCCGCATCCAGGATAAGCCCGGCGCGGAGGCCATCCTCTTCGAGACCTGTTATGTGCAGAACAACGATCCAAGTTTGGGCCGCGACACGCTGGAAGTGCTGGACAGGAACGGTTGCCATGCGGGTTGTGTGAAGGGCCTCGCCTGCTGCGGGATGCCGGCCTGGGAGCATGGCGATCTGGACCTGCTCCGCAAGCAGGCCAAGCGCAACCTCGACGCCCTCATGCCCCATGTGGAGGCGGGCTCCAAGGTGCTCGCCATCAACCCCACCTGCGCGATGATGCTGCGCCGGGAATACCCCGAACTGCTGGAAGGCGACGACCGCGAGCGCGCGAAGAAACTCGCGGCGGCGGTGAACGATCCGGCGGAATTCCTCTGGTCCATCCGCAACGAGGCGCGGGCCAACTGGACCTTCGAAACGACGCCGGGTCCCGTCGCCTATCACGCGCCCTGCCACCTGCGCGCCCAGGCCATCGGCTTCAAGGGCCGCGACCTGCTGCGGAAGATCCCCGGCGTGACGCTCTCCACCGTCATGGAATGCTGCGGGCACGATGGCACCTACGCCATGAAGTACGAGACCTACGACGACTCCAAACGCATCGGCGAGAAGGCCTTCAAGGGCATGCAAAGCAATGAGGCCGCCGAAGTCTGGGCCACGGAATGTCCGCTGGCTGGCCTCCAGTTCGAGCATCACGCGGGGAAGAAGGCGCTGCACCCCATGACCATCCTCGCGCGGGCGTACCGCAAGGATGGTTTTCCGACGAAGGTTGAGAAGGAATAACTCACCACGAAGACACGAAGTCACGAATAAAAACCATCTGAAATTCGTGACTTCGTGCCTTCGTGGTGAACCCGGAGGTCTTATGAAAACAGTCCAACGCTCCGAGCTTCTCGATTTCGTCACCTACGGTGAGCAGCGGGACCGCATCCGCGCTTCGGCCATGGCGGCGAAGGATCTGCGGCGCGTCCATCTCGGGGCACACCTCACCTTCCTCTTCGAGAATCACGAGACGACGCGCTATCAGGTGCTGGAGAT
>CAZKIM010000107.1:3617-5211 GCA_964552855.1 uncultured Solibacteraceae bacterium
ACCTCACCTTCCTCTTCGAGAATCACGAGACGACGCGCTATCAGGTGCTGGAGATGATGCGCTCCGAGCAGATGGTGCGCGAATCGGATATCCAGCATGAGCTGGACACCTACAACGGCCTGCTGGGCGGCGAGGGCGAGCTGGGCGCGACGCTGCTCATCGAGATTGACGATGCCGCCGCGCGGCCGGAACTGCTCCGCAAATGGCGCGATCTTCCCCGCCGCGTCGCCATGACCTTCGAGGATGGAAGCGAGACCTTCGCCTCGGTGGATGAGGACCAGTTCAACGAGGAGAAAGCCAGCAGCGTCCAGTTCCTTCGCTTCCAGGTGAAGGGCCGCGGGCCGAAGGGCTTGAAGGTGGATCACCCGGATTACCGGGCCGAAGTCGTGCTCACGGCGGCCCAACGCGCGGCGCTCGTGGAGGATTTGGGCTAGGCTCTCAAGATGCCCATGCCTGAGCGCCTCAAGGCCTTCGTCTTCCGCCGCCGCCGTTGGCTCTACGCGGCCGGGGCGCTCTTCGTGATCTACAGCGTCTTCGGATTCTTCATCGCGCCGGGGATCGTGAAGACGAAGCTGGAGGCGGCGCTATCCGAAGCCACGCATCGCAAGGCGTCCATCGCCAAGGTGCGCGTGAATCCGCTCGTGCCTTCGGTGACGGTGGAGGGTCTCAGCATCCGCGCCAAGGATGGCGGCCCCTGGATCGGGTGCGAACGCATCTATGTGAACGCCCGCGTGCTGCCCCTGTTGTGGCGCACGATTTCGCTGAAGGAACTATCCATCCTCCGTCCTTCGGTGCAGATCACGCTGGGCAAGGATGGCAAACCGGACTTCGCCGATCTCTTTGAAGGCCCGACCGCGCCTCCGGCAAAGGATGAGACGCCTTCCAAGCCCTGGACCTTCGCCCTCGGCCATTTCAGCCTCACCGAAGGCCGCGTGCCTTTCGTGGATCGCTCCACGACGCCGGAGTTCCATTCGGGGCTCGGCCCTTTGAGTCTGAGCCTCGATGACTTCAAGACGACGCCCGGCGCCAACGGCGACTACGCCTTCGAAGCCTCGACGGACGCGGGCGAGCGCTTGGCCTGGTCCGGCACCGTGGGCGCGAGTCCATTGGCTTCCAATGGGAAGCTTTCGCTTCAGCATCTGGATCTCGCCAAGTACGAGCCCTACCTGCGTCAGGTGATGGACATGACCATCAAGGGCGGCAAGGCGGATTTGGAAGCGCGCTACCGCTTCACCTGGGGACCGGATGCGAAGGTGGTGCGGGTGGAGGACGCGCGCCTTTCCCTCACGGGTCTGCAAGTGGCGCGGCCCGGTGTGGAAGGCGCGGACCTCGCATTCCCAACGCTGGAGGCGAGCGGCGTCCATGCGGATCTCCTGGCGAATCAGGTGGAGGTGGGCCTGCTTTCCGCGAAGGATGGGGCCGTCACCGTCGCCCGCGCGAAGGATGGCTCCTTGAACCTCGCCCAGTTGTTCGGGCCGCCGCCGGGCGTGAAGCCCAAGCCCAAGGACCCGAAGGCCACCCCGCTCGCGTTCAAATTGGACGCGGTCGCGCTCCAGAATTTCCGTCTGGACTGGAACGATGACGCCGCCGTGCG
>CAZKIM010000107.1:5311-6663 GCA_964552855.1 uncultured Solibacteraceae bacterium
CTGGCCTTCAAGGGCCGCTTGAAGCTGACTTTCGAGGGCACCAAGCGGGATGGCCTCGCCTACGCGGGTTCCGGTTCCGTGGATGAGTTCGAAGCCGCGGATGGTCGCGATCAGGAGCGCTTGCTCATGTGGAAGCGGCTCCAGTTCGGCGGCCTCGACTTCCGCTCCGCGCCCCTCGCGGTGAAGCTCCAGACGCTCGCCTGGACCGCACCGGAGGGCCGCCTCGTCATCGCGTCCGATGGCACCACCAACGCGGCGCGCGCGCTGAAACTCGCTGAAACCGCGCCGCCTTCCCCCCCCGCCGCCGTGATCACGCCCACGCCGCCGCCCGCGCCCGGACAGGCGCCCATGCAGCTCGCCATCCAGCTCATCACCATTAAGGATGGCCGCCTCAGTTTCATTGATCGCAGCCTCATCCCCAACGCCGCGCTGCTCCTGGACAAGCTCAACGGCCGCTACGAGAAGCTCTCCACCGATCCTTCCGCTGTCTCCATGGTGGATTTCACCGGCCTCGCGGGCGGCCTCGCGCCCTTGTCCATCAAGGGTCGGGCCATGCCCTTCCGCACGGACCAGGATACGGATGTGACGGTGAGGATCGGCGGTTCCGACCTCGGCGACTTCGATCCCTACGCGCGGAAATACCTCGGCCGCACCATCACCAAGGGCAAGCTGGATGTGGACGCCCGTGTGGCCATCCAACACCGCGCGCTGGATGTGGCGGCGAAGGTGAAGCTGGATCAGTTCTACCTCGGCGACAAGGTGGACAGCCCCGACGCCACGCACCTTCCCGTGAAGCTCGCGCTGGCGCTGCTGCGGGACCGCAAGGGCGTCATCGCCTTCGATCTGCCGGTGCAGGGAAGCCTCGATGAACCGAACATCCGCTATGGCCGCATCGTGTGGAGCGCCGTGCTCAACCTGCTCGGCAAGGTGGCGGCGAGCCCCTTCACGCTGCTGGGCAAGGCCTTCGGTGGCGGCGAGGACCTGAGCTTCGTCGCCTTCGCGCCCGGCTCCGATCAGCTCAGCCCCGAGGCGCGCAAGAAACTCCAGGCGCTCACGACCTCCCTGAACGAACGCCCCGACCTTCAGATGGATGTGGAAGGCGCGGCTGACCCGGCCGAGGACGGCGCCGCTCTTCGCCGCGCCGCGCTGGACGCGAAGCTGAAGGACAAGGGCCTCATCGAGCTCTACTTCCAGGCCTTCCCAAAGGATCCCAAATCCAAGGCTCCGAATCCGCCCGGCGCCGAAATGGAGCAGCGCCTCCTCGCCGCCCAACCCGCCGACCTCGCCGCCCTCGCCCAAGCGCGAGCCAAAGCCGTCCTCGCCGCGCTGCAAGAAGACCAGGCCCCCCGAGA
>CAZKIM010000108.1:0-3903 GCA_964552855.1 uncultured Solibacteraceae bacterium
GCCGTCCCGCTTGAGCTTTTGCGCGACGCCCCGGTAGCCGTCCAGGAGGAAGGCCTGGCGCGGCGAGAGGCCAAGCGCGCCGGTGAGTTCTCCGCCGCGCAAACCCCGCGCATCGGCCTCGGCGAATTTCAGGACGCGATCCACCTCGCGCCGGGCCTGGCCCAGCAGCATGAGCGGCTCATCGCCATCTTCCAGGGCGAGGCGCAGCGCGGCGAGCGCGTTGGGCGCGTCGCCCTTCTGCCAGGCGGAAGACCAGGCGAAGGCCTTCTGCTCCGCGAGCCGGAAGGTGACTTGATCCACCTGGGCTTCGCCCACACGGCGGTCTTCGCAGAGCAGGTCCAGCACCTCCAGCGCTCGGCGCAGCAGACCGGGATGGCCGCCGAGCCTCGCCACCAGCAGGTCGCGCGGGCGCGGCTCCAGCGCGAGTCCAAGACGCCTCGCCTCCGCCTCGATGAAGGCGAGCAACTCGTCGCCTTCGAGCGCGCCGGTCTTGAGGATGCGGCCTGTCTTGGCCCAGTCGGTCCAGGGCTTCGCGCCCAGCGCCTTGCCCGGCGCGGCGGAGAGCGTGCCCCAGGCGACGAGCAGCAGGCGCAAGTCCGCTGGCGGCTTCTCGATCCACGCCTTGATCGTCGTGGGCAATTCCTTCGGCTTGGCGAAGAGGTTGTCGGCGGAAGGCACGATCACCGTGCGCGCCGTGGCCCCCATGGGCGGTGCTTCCATCATCGCGTTCTGCACTTCCGCCCAAGGGCAGCCATCGCCGCAGATGGTGAGGCTCCAGTCCTCCCACTCCGCGTCCACATGGAGTTTCTTCCACGCTGCCACGGCGGCCTTGCGGCCATCGCCGTCCTCGCCATGGACAAGGGCGAAAGGGTGTTTGGCCCAGGTGGAGAGCGCCGCGGCACTCATTCTCCGCCCTCCAGCACCTGGGTGAGCATGCTTTCGGCGAAGTCGTCGGCGAGGCCGCCGAGCACTTCGGATTCGCGGCTGTCGAAGCTGGCGAAGTTCTGATCCACGCGGTACTGGTTCGTGAAGGTGAGGCCTGGGCGCGACAGCACCACCTGGCCCGTCTGCCCATCCATCAAGGCCACACTCGCCACCATCACCACTTCCACGCGGGAGGCGTTCCCCGCGCTGCGTGGATCGCCGGGATTGCCGAGCGTGAGGCCGATGGGATGGAATTCCACCTTCTCCAGCGTGCCCTGCAGCACCCAGCGCGCGGGTTCGCCCGCCGCCACGAGCCGCCAGGGCGAGGCCGCCACGATGCGGTATTCGAGCGCCTTGGCGAGCTTGTCTTCGAGGCCCAGCCGCGCCGTCTTGTTCACGAAGGGCGCCAGCCGCACCGTGTCGCCCTTGTGCATCCACGGCTGTGGATGCGGTTGGCGGTCCAACCGCCGGTACCCGCAGCCCACGCTGATCGCGAGCATCAGGCAGCAGACGGCTCGCCTCCAGTCTCCAGCCTCCAGCCTCCAGCCTGCTTTCATGGCTGGTACACGCCGACGAAGGGCAGATTCCTGAAATGCCCGTCGAAGTCGAGGCCGTAGCCCACGACGAAGAGATCCTTGATGGTGAACCCGATGTAGTCCACGGGCACCTGCGCGATGCGCCGCGAAGGCTTGTCCAGCAGCGTGCAGATCTTCAGCGACGCGGGCTCGCGGTCCTGGAGCAGGTTGCGGACCTTCGTGAGCGTCAGCCCGGTGTCCACGATGTCTTCGAGGATAAGCACATGGCGACCCTGCAGCGGGCGGTCCACATCCTTCTTGATGAGCACTTCGCCGGTGCTTTCCGTGCCGCCGTAGCTGCTCACCTGCATGAAGGTGATGTCCACCTCCATGGGGATGGCCCGGGCCAGGTCGGCGAAGAAGGGGAAGACGCCGTTCAGGAGGCCCACCAGGACCAGATCCTTGCCCGCGTAGTCCTGGCCGATGCGAGCGCCCAGCTCCTGGATCTTGGCTTGGATCTGGGCGGCGTCCAGCAGGGGGGTGACGCGATCGCGCATGGGGGCCTCGGACGAAAAGCTTATTCAAACGCGAATGGAGGACTTCGGCCAGCAGGCTGGAGACCGGAGGCCCAGACCTCCGGCCTCCAGTCTCCAGCCTTTCCCTTCAACCCTCCCCCCCCTGCCCCGGTCCATAGGTTGTGCCATGCTGGCCCAGCGCCAGCCCTACCGGCGGCCCCATGATCCAGACCGTGACCGACTCCCTGATGGTCCCAACCCAGGACAGCCCCTACCACGCGCCCGAAGTGCTGGCGTGGGTGGCGGCCGCCCAGGCCGGAGACTCGGTGGCCTTCTCGAGCCTGGTGGACCGCTTCTCCCGGGATGTCTACGGCAAGGCCTTCTCCATCCTCAAAAACCACACGGACGCCGATGATGTGGTCCAGGAGACCTTCATCCGCGTCTACCGGGCGCTGCCGGGCTTCCGCTTCGAATCCTCCTTCCGCACCTGGATCATCACCATCGCCACGCGCCAGGCCCTGAACTACCGCGAACGCATGCGCAAGCCGCAGGAGGCGCTGGAGACGGAAGAAGGCCTGGAGCATCCGGCCCTGCGGGTCGAGGGCGGCCAACTGGACGCGCTTCTCGATGAAGAGGCCCGCCGTTTGCTGCGCGAAGCCCTGCCCAAGCTGCCCAAGCGGCAGAAGGAAGCCCTGCTGCTCAAACTCCAGAACGATTGGAAGTACGAGCGCATCGCCCAGGAGATGGGCACCTCGGTGGGCAGCGTGAAGGCCCACATCTTCCACGCCATCCAGAACCTCACCCGCCATGTCGGCGCGGCCCGCCAAGGAGGCCGGCCATGAAGGAAGAGACCCTGCTTGAAGGAACGATGATCCCGCTGCCCGAAGCGTGCGCCCGCGCCATGGCCGCGCTGGAGCTGGACCCGCTGGAACCCGGCGGCGAGGCCGAAGCCCATCTTCGCGGTTGCGCGGCCTGCGCCGAGGCTCAGGTTCTGCTCCTGGCCCAGGAGGACGCGGCCCTGCCCCTCGCCCCGGCGGGCTACTTCGAGGCCCTGCCCGGCCGCGTGCTCCGCAAGCTCCCCGCCGCCAAGGCCCGCCGTCGCCTTCCGGCCTGGATCTGGGCCGCCGCCGCCGCGCTGCTCGTGGCCGGGGGCCTCGGCGGCTACCTCGCGGGCCGCACCACTGCGGTTCCCACCGTGGCCCCCATGGCCCAGCAGATCCAGCCGACGGATCTCAGCGCCCCCGACCGGGCCCTGCCCTTCCACGACCGGGATGAGGACATGGCCGAAGTGGGCGGCCTGAGCCAGACTGAGATGAAGGATCTCGTCTCCACGCTCGATCGGGACGCCTCCGCCCCGAAGGGAACGCGCTAATGCTCCAGGCCCTCCTGCTCACCGCCCTGCTGACCCAGCAGCCCGTTCCGCCGGGCGCGCCCCCGCCGGGACAGCAGGGGGAGGAGCGCCCGGACCCCGGCCCGCTCATGCGCTTCCGCGCCACCCGGCTTCAGCAGGGCCTTGGCCTGAGCGCCGCCCAGGCGGATGCCATCGCACGACGGTGGAACCGCTTCGACCTCGAACACTTCCAGCGTCAGCGGCAGATCACCGACCTGCGCCTTCGCTTCAACGACCTCCTCATGGGGCCGGAGCCGGAGGACCGCAAGAGCGCCCTCATCAAGCCGCTGCTCGATCAGTTCATGGATCTCCGGGATCAGCAGATGGAAGCCAAGCGCAGGTTCGAGGACGACATCCGCCAGGGCCTCAGCCCCGCTCAGCAGGCGCGCCTGATCCTCCTCGTGGATGACCTCAACAAGAAGGTCCTGGACGCCCTGCGCGAGCGACGCCAGATGCGGCGGGGATTCTAGGCAAGCGTTCAGGCCGGAGACTGGAGGCTGGAGGCTTTTGGCGGCGCGCTTCGCGCGCGCCCTTAGGGAGACCCCGAGCCGAAGGGTCG
>CAZKIM010000108.1:4003-6495 GCA_964552855.1 uncultured Solibacteraceae bacterium
AGATCGCGAAGCGCTTCGGAATCCTTGCGAAGATCAGCCGGGACCGCGTCCAGCGCGGCGCGGATGGCGGCTTTCAGGATCTCCGCGTAGACTTCGTCATCGCTGCGGACGACGAAACCGCGGGAGACCACCGTGGGCTCGGACGCCAATCCGCCACGGCCATCCAATTGCACCGTCGCGAAGATGACGCCGTCCTCCTGGAGGATGAGCCGGTCCTTCACCACCTGCGCGTCCACCGCGTGGTCCACGCCTTCGTCCACCAGCAGGCGGCCCACGGGCACGGAGCCTTCGATGCGGATGCCCTTCTCTGAGACGAGCAGGCATTCGCCGCCATCCAGCAAGGTCACCTGCTGATCGGTCCAGCCTTCTTCGCGAGCGAGCCGCGCATGCGCCTGGAGGTTGCGGTAGGCGCCGTGCACGGGCACGAAATGGGCGGGCTTCACCGCGCGCATCAGCTCCCGCATATCGTCGCGGTGGCCGTGGCCCGTGGCGTGGATGGGACCGAAAGCGGAGATGTCCGTCTCCACGCCCAGGCGCGCGGCCGCGTCCAGCATGCGCGCGATGGGCACTTCATTGCCGGGGATGGGCCGCGAACTCAGCACGAGCCGGTCGCCTTGGGCGAGCTTCATCCCCTTCATCTCGCCGCGCATCATGCGGGCCAGCGCGCTCATGGGCTCGCCCTGGCTGCCGGTGCAGATGATGAGCAGTTGGGAAGATGGGAAGGACGCGGCCTCGGAAGGCTCGATGAGGATGTCTTCCGGAACCTCGATGATCCGCAAGCGACGGGCGAGACTCAGCGCCCGATCCAGGCTTCGGCCAAGCGCCACGACCTTTCGGCCCTGCTTAGCCGCCAGCTCCAGCAGGATCTGGATGCGGTGGATGTTGGAGCTGAAGGTGGCGACGACGAGCTTGCCCGTCGTCGCTTCGAACGCATCTTCCAATCCTTCCCGGCAGACGGCCTCGGAAGGCGCGTGGCCGGATCGGAAGGAATTGGTGGAATCCGCGAGCAGCAAGCGGGTGCCGGTCCTGCTCAGTTCTTCCAGTCGCGCGAGACCGGTGAGACGGCCATCCACGGGCGTGGAATCGAGCTTGAAGTCGCCGCTGTGAACGACGACGCCCTGGGGCGTGTGGATGGCGAGGCAGCAGGCGTGGGGAATGCTGTGGGTGATGGGAATCCACTCCACGGCCAAATCTTCTCCAAAGGCGACGCGGCCGAAATCCTCCACGACATTCAGCAAGGCAAGGTCCAGCCCGTGTTCCTTGAGCTTGCTCTCCACCAGACCGAGCGTGAACGCCGTGCCGTGGACTGGCACGGGCCAGCGCGAGAGGAAGTAGGGCAGCGCGCCGATGTGGTCCTCATGCCCATGGGTGAGCGCCACGCCGCGGATGCGATCCGCGAACGGCTCCAGGTAGGCGAAGTCCGGCACGATGCGGTCAATGCCCGGCTGATCCTCGGAAGGGAACAGCAGGCCGCAATCCACCAGCAGCAGATCCTTCCGCGTGTGGACCGCGAGGGCGTTCATGCCGAATTCGCCGAGCCCGCCGATGGGCACCAGGCGCAGATCCCCGCTCAGGGGCGGTTCCATCCAGGTTTCAAAGTCCATGGGGCCAGTGTCGCACCATCTGGAGCCATTGATCCGGGCTAAGCGCTTCGGGACGGAGCGAGGCATCCAGGCCCGCCGCCGCGACGCCCTCCCCGCCGAGCGTGTTGGACAGCGTCTTCCGCCGGTGGGCGAAGGCCCGGTGGAGCAGCGCCAGGAGACGGGCGCGCGTTTCAAGATCCGGCGCGCCGTCCTTGGGATCGAACTGGAGCACCACCGAATCCACCTTGGGTGAGGGCCGGAAGGAGCCGGGGCCAAGCACCGCGAGCCGCGTTAGCTTCGCGCAAAGCTGCGCCAACACCGAAAGCGGGCCGTATTCCTTCGTGCCCGGCTTGCCCATGAGCTTCTGGCCCACCTCCTTCTGGAACATGAGCACCATGCGCGCCCACGGGATGGGCTCGGTGAGAAAGCGTCCGAGGATGGGCGTCGCGGCGTTGTAGGGGAGGTTGCCCACAATGCTCCAGGCCGGACCATCGGGAAAGGGCAGCTTCACCGCGTCGCCGTGCAGCAGGTGGAAGTGGGCCTGCGGGTGCCGGGCTTCCAGCAGCGCGATGGCCTCCGGGTCCAGGTCCACCGCCCACAGGGGGCGGCCGTCCGCCAGCAGCCGCTCCGTGAGCACACCGGGGCCAGGGCCGATCTCCAACAACCGTTCCGCCGGAGCTTCCAGCGCCGCCGTGACGATGGCGCGGATGGCCCCCTCGTTGACGAGGAAGTTCTGGCCAAAGGCCTTCTTCGCTTTGAGCAGCCGGTGGGGGGCGTCCATGGCTTCACGGTAGCAACGAAAAGGGGCCCCGAAGGGCCCCTGGACGATAAGCCGACTCGTTTCGATCAGCGGACCACGCGCCAGGTGCGGGGGCGGGGCAGGCGCTGACCGGGGTTGCCGGTGTAGCT
>CAZKIM010000109.1:0-3554 GCA_964552855.1 uncultured Solibacteraceae bacterium
CGGACGATGGCGAGGCCGAGGCCGGTGCCTTTGCGCTTGGTGCTGAAGTAGGGCTCGAAGAGCCGCGCCCGCGCGTCCTCGGGCACGCCGGGGCCATCGTCTTCCACGAAGAGGAGGTAATCGCCGTTCCGCGGCTCCAGGCGCAGCGCGGCGGTGCCCTCCTCGCGGCCTTCCAGCGCGCTCACGGCGTTGTCCACGAGGTTGATGAGGGCGGCCTTCACGAGATCGGCGTCCCAGGTGGCGGGCAGCGGACCCTCGGGGATCTCCACGCGCCAGGCGATGGTGGGGTGGTTGGGACCGTAAAGCGAAGCCACTTGGCGCAGCAGATCGCCCGCGTCGCAGGGCGCGAAGTTGGGCGCGGGCAGCTTGGCGAAGCGGGAGAAGCTGTCCACGAGCCGCGCGAGGCTCGCCACTTCGCCGAGGATCGTCTCCGCGCCGCCGCGCACCGTGTCCGCATCCAGCCGGTCCTCCCGCGCGCGGCGCAGCAGGCGCTGGGCGGTGAGCTGGATGGGCGTGAGCGGGTTCTTCACCTCGTGGGCCATGCGCCGGGCGACCTCTTGCCACGCGGCGCGCTTCTCGGCGCTGGCGAGCTGGGAAAGGTCTTCGAGCACCGCGAGCACGCCGCCTTCGCCGAGCGGCTCGACGATGGCGCGGGCCACGCGGCTTTCGCCTTCGCGCCCGAGGCGCACCTCTTCCTGAGAGGAACGCCCACTGCTTCGCGCGGCTTCCACCAACTGCGGTAAGCGGCCCGTGGCGGGCGAGTGGCTCAACTCCGCCCAGGATGGCGGCGCGGCAGGGTCGGCGCCGAGCATCCTGCGCGCGGCGGCGTTGGCGCTCACCAGATCGCCGTTGCCCCGCCAGGAGAGAACACCCACGGGCAGGGCGGCGACGAGGCGATCCAGGTAGGCCCGGGCCTGCTCCAGCCGCTGGCTTTGGCCCACCAGCGCTTCGCGGCTTTGGCGCAGGTCCGCGATCATCGTGTTGAAGCTGCTGGAGAGGAAGGCCAGTTCATCCTCGCCCGCCACCGGCAGCTCCACTTGCAGATCCCCAGAGCCCACGCGCTGGGCGGCCTTGGCGAGGGCGCGCACGGGCTCGGTGATGGTGCGCGCCAGCGTGAGACCCACCCAGATGGCGAGGAAGAGCGTGAGCAGCGTGAGGAAGAGGAAGGTGCGCTGCGGCAGCGTCTCCAGCGTGTCCTGCGCCGCGCGGAGCTGGGCGCTTTCGCGGGACCGCTGCTCCACGGCGAGCATCGGCGCGAGGCGGGTCGGCGCGAGGAACACGCCGCCGATCCAGCGCCCATCCCCCCGCTCCACCGCCTGGAGCAGCCACAGCCCGCGGGCGTCCTCTTCGCTCGCGGAAGGTTGGAGCAGCATCGGCTCCAGCAGGGGCGCGGGCTGGCCGGGCGCGGCGTCGAGGCCTTCCACCTTGAAGGTCTTGGCGCCCGGGTCCAGGCGCGCCACGAGATCCAGGCCCGACTCCTCGCGGATGCGCGCGCAATCATCCGAGCCCGATGCCTTGATGCGGCCCGCGCCGAAAGCGAGGCGCGCCGCCGCGTCCGCCCGCGCCTGGGCGGCGAGGTCGCTGGCGTCGTGGATGAGCACTTCCGTTTCCGGGCTGAACCAGCGCTCCACATTCTTGCTGATGAAGTTGCGACCCACGAGGAAGAGCATGAGGCTCGGCGCCAGGCACACGACGAAGAGCGCGAGCACCAGCCGCGTGCGGAGCCGCGAGCCGAGGATACCGCTGCGCCGCTCAAAGTAGAGCTTGGCGAGGCTCCGGAACACGATGAAGAGCAGGAAGCCGATGGCGAGCACATTGGCGAGCCCGAGCGCGATGAGCGCCCAGCGGGACGGCGCGTCAATGCCGCCCGCGTCCACGCGGATGCCCGTCGTCTTGTAGGCGAGGACGATCATCACGATGAGCACGGCCAGCCCCGCGCCGAGGTAGAGGCGGGTCAGCTCGGGGTGGCGCTTCTGTTCGGGCATGGCCCTATCAGCCTAATCGCTTGCTGTAGAGCGCCGCATCCTCGCCATCGCGGTAGTAGGCCTTCCGAAGCCCCGACTCCCGCCATCCATCGGCGGCGTAGAGAGCCCGCGCCGCCGCGTTGGAGACGCGGACTTCGAGATGGAGGTCGCGGGCGCCCATCGCGGCGAGATCGGCCTCGCAGGCCTGGAGCAGCGCCCGTCCAAGGCCCTGGCCTCGTCGGGCAGGATCCACGGCGATGCGGAGCAGTTCGGCTTCCTCCGCCGCCACGGACCAGCGCGCGAAGGCGGATTCATCAACGGTCCAGAGGCGTTCATGGGCTTCCGGCTCGCCCCAGGCCTCGCCGAAGGTGGCTTCGTCCAGCGCCCGCACCCAGGTGGGCAGGGGACCGTCGAGCCGCGCCACCTTCACCGGGCCACGCCTTTGCGGTGCGCGTCCTCCAGGTGGATGGAGGCTTGGGGAAAATTCAATTCCGCGTCGGTCTCCCGCAGGTAGAAGGGCTGGAGCGGCGCTTCGGGCGCGCGCGCGGCGCAGGCGCGGGTGAGCGTCACGAGACCGGCGAGCGTGGCGGCGGCTTCATCGAGCGGCAGGAGCTTCGCACGGTCCAGGCTTTCGAGCTTCGACGCGAAGGAAGCAGGCGCCCACCAGGCGTCGGAGCCGATCAGATCGGGAAGCTCGGCCATCGGCAGTTTCTTCGCGGGCGCGGTGGCGTGGGCCTCCCAGGGTTGAGCGAAGGCTTCGTGCCGCTGGGCGTCCAGCAGGATCCAGGCGCGGCCTGGATGTCCGCCCGCGCGCAGCGCCGCGGCCCGCAGTTCGAAGGCGCTGAAGCCCCAGGTGGGCAGGCCCGTGAGGGCGAGGCCTTCCGCCGTCGCCACGCCGATGCGCAGCGAGGTGAAGCCGCCCGGCCCCACGCAGCAGGCGACGCCTTCCAGGTCTTTCGGCGATGCGCCCGCTTCCGCCAGCAGCGCGTCCAGGGCGGGCAGGAGCCGCTCGCTGTGGCCGTGGCCCTTCTCGGCCACCTCCCGCCGCGTCCAGGCCCGCTCGCCCCGCACCAGCGCGAGGTGCAGGCATTCGGTGGAGGTGTCGAGACCGAGGAGCATGGATTCAGCCTAAACGCCCAACTCTAAAAAAACGAAGGGCGGCCGCATGGGCCGCCCTTCCGATGGCAACGAGTCCGCCTTAGGCGGTCTTGGCGCCGCTGTTCAGGCCACGGGGGGCCTTGGACACCTTGCCCGCCTGGAGGCAGGAGGTGCAGACGGTGACGCGCTTCGGGGCCAGGCCCACCCAGGCGCGGACGGTCTGGAGATTGGGATTCCAGCGGCGCTTGGTCACATTGTGGGCGTGGGAGACATTGTTGCCGAACTGGGGCTTCTTGCCGCAGATCTCGCACTGACGGGACATGGCAACCTCGGAAAGACAGGATGGGCACGGGCCGGGACGACCCGGACACAAGACGGTTAGTCTACCAGTTCCCCCCTTCGGATCAAGGAAAAAGCCTTGGAATCAACCCTTCTGAACCCGAGCCTGTTGGCTCTCGCCTTCGCCGTCCTGCCCTGGCCGGAAAGCCGCAA
>CAZKIM010000109.1:3654-6420 GCA_964552855.1 uncultured Solibacteraceae bacterium
CGCGCGGCGGCGTCCTCACCTGCTTTCCGCCCTGGGCGCATCCCAAGCCCAAGCACTTCCCCCGCCGCAATGTGCTGCTGGCGGCTTGGAGCGAAGGCGTCCTCGTCGTCGAGGCCGTGATCCGCAGCGGCAGCCTCGTGACCGCCAAGCTGGCCCTGGACCACGGCAAGGAGCTCTTCGCCGTCCCCGGCAGCGAAGGCACCGACGCGCTGCTGGAAGAAGGCTGCGCCCATGAGGTGAGGACGGCGGCCGATGTGTTGAAGGTGTTGGCGTGAAGGAGCTCCCGGTGAGCCGAGTCCCATCTTTCCCGAGGCCCGTGGTCCGAGGCCCGGGGTCCATCCCCCTTTAGGGGGATGACGGGTTGACCCCTTGACGACCATGGAATGATCGAAACCCGGTGGAGTGAACCGTGACCAAGCTCGTGATTGTCGAAAGCCCCTCGAAAGCCAAGACCATCGAGAAGTATCTGGGCAAGGGCTACAAAGTGAAGGCCTCCGTGGGCCACATCCGCGACCTGCCCACCAAGGAAACCGTGGAGCAGGGCGGCAAGAAGGTCGAGGTCATTGATATCGCCAACGGCTTCAAGGAGGTCTACGAAGTCCCCGCCACCAAGGAGAAGGTGGTGAAGGAGCTGCGGGCCGCCGCCAAGGAAGCCGATGAACTGATTCTCGCGACCGACCCTGACCGCGAAGGCGAGGCCATCAGCTGGCACTTGCTGGAGGCCATCAAGCCGCCCAAGAGCATGGTGGTGAAGCGCGTGCGCTTCAACGAGATCACGCCCAAGGGCATCGCGGCGGCGATGGCTTCGCCCGATGAGATCAACCGCGATCTGGTGGATGCCCAGCGGGCCCGCCGCGTGCTGGATCGCCTCGTGGGCTACAAGGTCTCGAAAGTCCTCTGGGACAAGGTGCGCCGCGGGCTTTCCGCCGGTCGCGTGCAGAGCGTCGCCCTGCGTCTCGTGGTGGATCGCGAACGCGAAATTCTCGCCTTCAAGCCCGTCGAATACTGGGTGCTGAAGGCCAAGTTCGCCGCGCTCGCGCCGCCTTCCTTCTGGATGAAGCTCACCAAGCTCGGCGGCCAGGCGCTCCAGCTCGGCAACAAGGAGACCAAGCGCCGCATCGGCAAGGAGAAGGAGGCGGAGGACCTCCACGCCCAGCTCTCCAAGGCCAGCTACAGCGTCACCAAGCTGGAAACCAAGGAGAAGAAGCGCAACCCCGCCGCGCCCTTCACCACGGCCAAGCTCCAGCAAGAGGCCGCGCAGAAGCTGAAATACAGCGTGAGCCGCACCATGCAGACCGCCCAGCGCCTTTACGAAGGCGTGGATTTCGGCCAAGGCCCCGTGGGCCTCATCACCTACATGAGAACGGACTCGCCGCGCCTCGCGCCCGAGGCCATCGAGTCCATCCGCGAGTTCGTGGAGAAGAAGTTCGGCAAGGACTACCTTCCCGAGAAGCCGCGCGTCTACAAAGGCAAGGACGCGGCCCAGGACGCGCACGAAGCCATCCGACCCACGGACATCACGCGCACGCCGGAATCCCTGCGCGGCCACCTGGAGAACGACCAGTTCCGCCTTTACGCGCTCATCTGGCGCCGGGCCATGGCCTGCCAGATGGAGGCCGCGCGCTTCGACGAGACTCAAGTGGAGACCGAGGCCACGCTGAAGAACGGTGAGACCGCCACCTTCGAGGCCAAGGGCGAAATCGAGCGCTTCCCCGGCTGGCTGGCCGTCTACCGCGCCGACGCCGCCGAATCCAAGGCCGAGGACATGGACGCTTCCGCCAAGGATGATGAGGAGGATGAGGACACCGCGCTGCCCGCCATGAAGGCGGGCGAGCGCCTCACCCTTGAGCAGCTCGACACGGACCAGCAGTTCACCAAGCCCCCCGCGCGCTACAACGAAGGCACGCTCGTGAAGGAGCTGGAAGAGGACGGCATCGGCCGCCCCTCCACCTACGCGAGCATCATCACCACCATCCAGGACCGCGAGTATGTGAAGAAGATCGAGGGCCGCTTCAAGCCCACCGAGATCGGCATGGTCGTCGTGGACATGCTCGTGCAGGGCTTCCCCACGCTCATGGATCCGAGATACACGAGCGGCATGGAGGACGAGCTGGATCGCATCGAGGCGGGCCAGATCACCTTCGCGAAAGCCATGAAGGCCTTCTACGGCCCCTTCGAAAAGGCGCTGCTCGCGGCTGGCGACCAGATGCAGAACCTCAAGGCCGGCGTGGCTTCGGACAAGGTTTGCAAGAAGTGCGGCGCGCCCATGCTCAAGCGCATCGGCCGCAACGGTCTCTTCTACGGCTGCACCCGCTACCCCGACTGCGATGGCACCGAAGAGGTGGAAGTCTTCGAGGAGCCCGAGGACGCGCCGGAATGCCCGCTCTGCGGCACGACGCCGATGGCCCTGCGCAAGGGCCAGTGGGGGCCCTTCTGGGCCTGCACGAACTACCCCACCTGCAAGGGCATCCGCAAGGCGGACCCGAAAGGCATCCCCGTGCCCGCGGATGTGCCCATCGGCGAGAAGTGCCCCACCTGCGGCAAGGAGTTCGTGAAGCGCCACGGCCGCTACGGCGAGTTCATCTGCTGCGTGGACTACCCAAAATGCAAGACCGTGAAAAAGGAGATCCTCGGCGTGCCGTGCCCGAAAGACGGCGGCGACCTGAGCCCCCGCAAGACGCGCTTCGGCAAAGTCTTCTACGGATGCACCAACTACCCCAAGTGCGACTTCACCGCCTGGGACAAGCCCGTCGCCAAGACCTGCCC
>CAZKIM010000110.1:0-6115 GCA_964552855.1 uncultured Solibacteraceae bacterium
CACGCTTCACCATTCCCGACTGAAGGCTTCCTGCACCATGAAGAAGGCGCTGCGGTCCAGGTCGAGTCCTTCGCGCTGTTCGCGGAGCACATCCTCCCAAAGCGGCAGAAGAGCGGGATCGGATTTCAGCGTCTCAAAGGGCGAGGCGTCTTTCATCCAGATCGTGACGATGCCGTCGAAGGGTTCGCCCGTCCCCCGCGCCGTGCGGATCTCCATGTTCTCCGGCACGAGCAGGGCCGTATCGGCGGTCATCCTGAGCGCGCCCATGGCCTTTGCGAGCTCGGCGGACTTCTCCAGATAGATTCCCCACCAGGCGCGGAACGCTTGGACCGAGGCTCCGGAGTTGCGGCGCATGCACTGGACGAATTTGACCATGGGAACCTCCGGGGAATCCTTGGCGCCATTCACGCCTGGGCGGCCTCGCTGGGCTTGGCGATCACATTGATGCGGCCAGTGTTCTCCAGGATCGCGACGCGCACCTGATTGAAATCGGTGAGACCGACGGCGCGGATCGCGCTCATCAATTCATGCCGGGTGATGCGCTGGCCCTTGAGCATCGTTTCGTCCACCACGCCGTTGTGGACGAGGATCTGCGGCTTGCCTTCGAAGAAGGTCTCCATGCGCTTGCTCCGCCAAGTGAGCCAGCCCACGAGGCCGTTGATCGCCAGCAGCGTGAGCACGAGCACGATGCCCGCGGTCACGGTGTTGTCCCCGGCGTTCATGCTGTTCTGGACGGCGTTGCTGAGCACCAGGAGCAGCACGAGGTCGAAGGGCGCGAGCTGACCCACCTGACGCTTGCCGGTGAGGCGGAGCGCCAGCAGGAGGAACACATAGACGGCCAGCGCCCGGAGGACGAACTCCCACCAGGGCTGGGCCAGCTTCCACATCGAGATGGAGACGGGCAGGCCGTCAAGGAAGGCGAGGTGAACCATGGAAGCGCTCCGGAATGGACGCTTCCAAAATAGCAGCGAGCCGCCTTAGAAGGTGATGACGAGGCTCGTCGTGAACATCGTGTCGGTCTTCTTCAGGACCACGGGCACCTGGCCGAGAATCACCGGCGGAGTGGCCACGGGCGTCTGGATCACATCCACGCCGACGGAGGCGGGCTTGTTCTTGTAGGTGAGGTTGTAGCCCACCTGCAGCGCGAGGTGCGTGCTCATGGAGACGGTGAGCGCGTTCTGCCAGACACCGAGGTAGTCCTGACTGTCCTTCAGGCTGTCCGTGAACGCCAGGTTGGAAGAGAAACTGGACGCCGCGAGGAATTTCTTCTCGAACGCGGCGCCGAAGCTCCAGGTTCCGAAGCTGTCCTGGAAGCCGGGCGTCATCAACACGGGCGTGATCTTCGTGTAGCCGAGGCCAAGATCCGTTCGGAACTTCGTGCGGTCCTCCTTGATCCACTCGTAGCTCAGACCGCCCGTTCCGATGGTGCGGCTGTCAATGCCGCTTGGCACATTGCGGTCCCACGCGGCCGCGCCGAACCAATGGAGCCGTTCGGTGATGTTGTGATCGTAGCGGAGGTTGGCGAAGTAATTCTCCGCGGTGGTGGCCGTGGTCTCGGTCTGCACCACCGTCACATTGTTCATGTCCGGTCCGGAAGCGGAGCGGTTGAAGGTGGTGGTGTTCACCCGCACGCCACCGGAATTGAAGGTGAAGGTGGCGTCGGACCAGGCGTACTTGTATTCGTTGGAGAACCCGAAGGACTGGGACTGCGCGTTGCCGCCCACGGAGACGAAGCTGAGGCTGGCCTTGTCCGACCAGGGGCGCTTGGGCGCATCCGGCGCGGGCGCCTGGGCGGCGAGGGCGCCGCAGGCAAGCAGCGGAAGGAGGACGCTCTGGAGTTTCATCACTTCGCCTCTCCCGCCTCGATGGCCACCTTGAAATCCGCGGACCCGAGGGCCATGCCATCGGTCCCCACCACCTTCACGGTCCAGGCGCCATCATCGCCCTTGCGGAAGGTGCGATAGGCGCGGGTGCGGTAGGGCGAATGGGGCACCTTCAGGTCAACCTTCGATTTTTCCTGACCATCCTTGAGGAAGACGACCGTCACGCCGCCATCCGTGATGCCGGAGACGCGCACCCAGGCGACGATCTTGGTGTCGGGCGCCACTTTGAAGTCGGAGGATTCGCCCGTCAACTCGTAGTGCTCGACGGCGAGGCCGGTCTTGACTTCAGCCTTGGGAGCCTCGGCCGCGGAGGGTTTGGACGCGCCCTGGGCTGAGAGCAATGCGGGGATCGCGAAGATCAGGAAAGCTGGGCGCATGATGCCTCCGGATGGATTGAACCGCAATTATGCCCAGCCTTCGAGGCCTTCGACCACATCGCGGACGCCGGGGCCAAAGCGCGCGTTGGAGACCCAGTCCAACCCAGGCGGGAGTCCGCTCAAGGCCAGAGCGAGCCGCGCGCGGTGGCCGAGCTCGGGACGCGGGATGGCGCGGTCGGCCAGCTCCTCGCGGATGGCGCTCGGATCCGCGAGCGCGGGCACCCAGGCTCGCAACGCGGCCATCACGCCGGACCAGGACTCCAGGTGCGGGTGCGTCGGAAAGGCGCCGCCGACGAAACTGCGGAGCTGCATGAGGCCTTCCGGCGCGCAGGCCGGATCCATCCAGCTCGGCACGAGCGCGCCGAGGAGACCCTGGCCTTCCGGCGGGTGGATGAGGAAGCCGAAGCCGTCCTTCAACGGCGCGAGCGGCGCGTGACGACTGTGGAAGAGCCGCACGCTCGTGTAGGGCATCGCGGCGAGAGCGTCCGCGCTCTGTGGGGCGACGGAACCAAGCAGGCGCGCGGCTTCGAAGGCCGGGCAAGCGAGGACCACGCGATCCACGCGCCGAATTTCGCCGCCGCCCGCCACCCGCCAACCCTCCTCCGCCCGCTCCAAGCGATCCGCCTTCAACCCGCAGCGGACTTGGACCTGGCTCGCAAGCGTCGTCGTCAACGCGCCCATGCCGCCCTTGGGGATCCGGAGTTCGCTCTTGGGTTCGGAACGCAGCGCCTTGAAGAGGGAGCCCTTGGCTTCCCACTGCCTCAACTTGGGAAGCGCATCCACCGAAAGCGATTCCGCGGGCGCGGCGAGGATGCCCGCCACCATCGCGGGAAGCAGGTGCTCCGCCGCGCCCCGGCCCAGGCGCCGCGCGACGAAGTCCGAGAGCGACTCCTCCGGCTCCGCACCCCGCCTCGGGACGAAGGGCTCGCGCAGCAACCGCAGTCGCGCGGAAAGCGGCATCAGCTTCGTGGTGAGAATTCCTGGGGGTTGGGCAGGAACCGGGATGAGCGATCCACCCTTCCCCACCCAGCGCGCGCCGTGCCCGGGGCTGCGGGTCTCGAGCTTCAAATCGCGGAACAGCCGTTCCGTCGCCGAGCCCGGCGCGACCAGGACGCCCTGAGGTCCGCGCTCCAGATAGCCGCCTCCCCAGGCCAGCGTCTGCACCCAGCCGCCCGGCGTCTCTTGCGCCTCCCACACTTCCACCGACTCGCCCCGGCGCTGAAGACGCCACGCGGCCAGGAGCCCGCTGATGCCGCCGCCGAGCACCAGCGTCGTCACGGCAACGCTTCCATCGTCCGCCGGAACAGGCAGTCGAGATAGGCCGGATGCGTGCCCGGCGCCTTCACGCGGAGGTAGGCCTTGATGCCGACCTTCTCGGCCAGCTGGCGGTACTGGATGTCCAGTTCGTGGAGCGTCTCGATGTGCTCGCTGACGAAACTGATGGGCACGACGATCACATCGCGCCCAGCGAAGGTCTTGAGCGTCGAACGCAGCGAGGGCGACAGCCAGCGGATGGGGCCGACGCGGCTCTGATAGGCCAGCACTGCGCCGCCCGGGGTGTCACCGATGCGCGCCTTGAGGGCTTTGACCGTGGCCTTGATCTCCTTTTCATAGGGATCGCCCGCCTCGATCTGCTTCATGGGCAGGCTGTGGGCGCTGAAGATCACCGTCGCGTAGGGGTGCTCTTCCAGCGCGGCGCGGATGCCCTCCACGAGGGGCGCGAGGTAGCCTTCATCCGTCGCGTAGGAATCCACGCCCTTCACGAGCGAGAGTCCCAGCGTCGCCGCTTCGCGCTCCAGCTCCCGAAGGCTGGATCCGGTCGTCGCGCGGCAGTCATGGGGGTAGAGCGTGACAGGCAGCAGCTTCGTGATGCCGTCCCGCTTCAGCGCCTTCAACAGGCCCGCCGCGCGCGGCTGGGTGTAGCGGAAGAGGAGCTTCACCGGCTCCGCGCGACCGGCCGCCCGCAGACGCGCGCGCAGACCCGCGGCCTGGGCCGCGCTGACGGCCAGCAAGGGCGAGCCGCCGCCGATCTCCGCGTAGCGCCCCTGCGCGGCCTTGCGGCGCACGCGGGCGATGCCCTTCGCGTAGGTGGGCTGGAACCATGCTGGCCCTGGCAGTCGGATCAATTCACGATCCGCGAACAGGTTGTAGAGGAAGTCCTCCACCTGATCCAGGTTCACCGGCCCGCCCAGATTGAGGAGGAGGATGGCGGTGTCCGGCTTCACACCGTCCTCGAAAAGGTCGTTCTGCCGGCCACGCCCGGCAGGTAGGCATCGAAGGGCATGACGAGGTTGCGGACGAAACGCTTACCGAGCTCGGTCACGAAGACGCCGTCCTCATTCAATGCCACGACGCCGTTCGGAACTTCGGCCTCCAGCGCCTTGAGCGCGTCCTGGAAGTGATCGGTACTCACGCCCCAACGGGCGCGGACCTCATCCCAGCGGAGCTCGAAGCGGCCCATGAGCTGGTGGATGACCCAGCGGCGCAGGAGGTCCTCCTCCGTGCAGACAAGTCCCTTGGACATGGGAAAGCGGCCTTCGTTCACGGCTGTCTCCCAACGGCTGAGGATCTTATCGTTCTGGTGGTAGACGCCACCGATCTCGCTGATGGCGCTGGGTCCGAGCGAGACCATGTCGCTGCCGCCCTTCACCGCGTAGCCCATGAAGTTGCGCGTGAGGCGGCCATCCTGCACGGCGCGCGCGAGGGGATCATCGGGGTGCGCGAAGTGGTCCATGCCCACGGCCACATAGCCCGCCTTTTCCAGCAGCTCCGAGGCCAGCAGCAGCAGGTCCAGGCGTTGTTCAGGGCTGGGCAGCTTCTCTTCCGGGATGCTGCGCTGATAGGGAAGCATCGCGGGCAGGTAAGCGAAGCCGTACACCGCGAGGCGATCGGGATTCAGTTCCAGCGTCTCTTCCAGCGTGCGGCGGAAGGTGTCGTGGGTCTGGCCCGGCAGGCCGTAGACGAGGTCCAGGTTCACGCCTTCGAAGCCTTCGGCCCGCGCCTGCTTCACGGCTGACAGCGTCTGGTCCCAGGTCTGGCCGCGGGTGATGAGGGCCTGCACATCCTCGTCCAGATCCTGCACGCCGAAGGAGACACGGTTGAAACCCATCTTCCGCAGCGCGGGGAGTTGGTCCTCCGTGAGGAAGGTCGGGTCGGCTTCGAGCGACACCTCCGCGCCAGGAAGCAGTTCGAAGCGGCGCGTGATGAGGTCGAAGGTGCGCTGGAGATCGTGGACATTCAGGTAAGTCGGCGTGCCGCCGCCCCAATGCATCTGGATGACGGCTCGGCGCTCGGGCAGGTGCTTCGCCCAAAGCTCCGCTTCTCGCTCCAGACTTTCCAAGAAGGCGCCGACGGGATCGTAGTGCGGGCTCACGACGACATTGCAGCCGCAGTAGGCGCAGCGACGGCGGCAGAAGGGCAGATGCGCGTAGAGGCTGAGCGGCGACGGATCGCCGTTCGCGCGCTTCAGCGCCTCCAGCAAATCGGACTCCGGCAGATGCTCGTTCCAGACCGGCGGCATCGGGTAGGCCGTGTAGCGCGGCCCCGGCTTGTCGTAGCGCTGGATGAGCGCCCGCAGGTCCGTGCTCATGCCTTCACTTCCGCGATGACTTCGGCGAGCACGGCCGGGTCCGTCTCGGGGACGAGGCCATGACCCAGGTTGAAGATGTGGGGCGCGCCCTTCATGGCATCCACGATCGCGCGCGCCTTGCGCCGCGCCGTGGGCGCGCCCGCGAGGAGGGCGATGGGATCGAGGTTGCCTTGCAGCACCTTGTTCGGGAAGGCGCGGCGCGCCTCGGCCATGTCGAGCTGCCAGGGCACGGCGAGGCCTTCGCAGGGCAGCGACGCCAGCGCGGG
>CAZKIM010000111.1:0-4259 GCA_964552855.1 uncultured Solibacteraceae bacterium
CCCTGGCGATCCTGGCGGCGCGTGGCCGGAGCCCACACGGCGCCGCCGTTGTCCTGGGGATCGCCCGAGCCGTCATCGCCGCCGTTGGCGTAGGCATCCAGGGCATCGGTGAGGTCGGCGATGTCCGAGTGGAGCTGGCGCAGCGTGTCGTGCTGGCGGTTGAGCTGAGCGCCCTGCACCCAGAGCAGGCCCAGGTTGGCCGCCAGGAGGCCACCGAGAAGGAGCGCGATAGGGGACTGTCGGCGAGCGTTCATGAGGCTGCCTCCCGTCCCAGGATAAACAGGGTCCGGTCATCCCGGTTCTGCGCATCGAAGGACGCCACATCCCGGAACAGGGCCTCGCAGGCGGCGCGGACGCTCCCGGTGGACCAGAGTTTCCGAAGCTGGGCGCGCATGCGGTC
The DNA here is from genome assembly GCA_964552855.1 of uncultured Solibacteraceae bacterium. Taxonomy (GTDB): domain Bacteria; phylum Acidobacteriota; class Holophagae; order Holophagales; family Holophagaceae; genus JAFDVN01. The sequence goes on from CAZKIM010000111.1 coordinate 401, forward strand.
GAGGCCGTAGAGCTCGCCCCGCTTGTCCATGGCCTCGGAAAGCCCGTCGCTGTAGAGCACGAGCCAGGATTTGGGTGGGAGCGTCCCTTCCTGGATCTCCCAGTCGCGTGGGCCGGCCGGACGCAGCCCCAAGCCCCGACCCTTGGGCACGAGTTCCCGGGCTTCGCCGGTTTCCTCCAGCACCAGCGCGCCGGGATGGCCCGCCCGGGCCAGCCGGTAGGCGCCGCTCTCGTCCCATTCCACGAGGATGAGCGTGAGGAAGCCGTTGTTGCCGAGCAGGTGGCGGAGCGTTTCATCCAGGCCGTGCAGGATGCTTTCGAGCGGGCGGTCCTCCAATTGGGCCGCCTGCTCCAGGAGCGCCGTGGCCTGGGCCATGTAGAGCGCCGCGGCGAGGCCCTTGCCGCTCACATCGCCCACGGCGGCGAGCCATTTGCCGCTCGGGCGCTTCTTCACGAAGAGCAGGTCGCCGCCGGTCTCCATGGCCGGCTCCAGGCGCAGCGCCAGCTGGAAGCCGGGCACGGCGGGGGCGACGCGGGTGGTGAGGCCTTCCTGGATCTTGCGGGCGGTGTCCAGCTCCTGGGTGGCGCGTTCCTGCTCCACGAGACGCCGGTGCATGACGGCCGTTTCGAGGATGACGCCGCCGTTGATGGCCGCTTCGCGCAGGAGATCCCGGTCCTTGCGGCCATAGGCCAGCTCCGCGTACTTGCTGCCCAGCAGGATCGCCGCGTGGGGTTTCTCCGCCACCATCAGGAGCAGCAGGATCTGAGCCTCCAGCGCGTTCACATGGGCGCGGACGCCGTCACCCTGTTCCCGGATCCAATCCGCTTCCTCGCTGCCCAGCCCCAGCACCAGTTCGCGGTTGTCCCGGGCGTGACGGGCCAGCGTCCCCGGCAGGCGCAGCGTTTCGGCGGCGAAGCCCTCGCAGGCGGGCAGCGTGAGCGCGTCCTCCCGGAAGGGCAACACCCAGATGCCGGAGGGGTGCATGGCGGCCTGGATGCCTTCGGACAGCGCCTGGTAGACGCCTTCCTCGCTGAGCCGCTTGCGCGTGTCCCGCAACGCGCCGAGAAGCAGCTCGCGCGCCGTTTCCGCGTCCCGGTGGAAGAGTTTGCGGATCTTGCGCACGGCCCGGACGCGGAGCGCGCTCAAGGGCAGGGCGAGGCAGCCCACGAGCACGCCCATCCAGAGCGTCGAGACGGAGGAGACGCCTTCGGCGAAGAGCCACACGATGCCGCCGAAGTAGAGCGCGAGCACGCCGCCCATGAGGACGGTGTAGCTGAGCCAGCGGAGCAGCGTCTTGCGCACATCGAAGAGCCCGAAGCGGATGATGGAGTAGGCGAAGGCGAGCGGCAGCAGCGGCAGCGGCAGGAACAGCACCCAGCGCTGCCGCGCGAAGAGCAGGCTGTCCAGGTTGCGCTGGGCCATGTAGACGGCGACGAGCTGCTCCACCAGCACCGCGAGTGTGACGATCAGGCAGGGCAGCACCGCCCGCTTGAACTTCGACTCCAGCCGGAGGAAGCCCCTGATGAAGAACACCATGGACGCGGTGAGGAGCGAAATCATCGCGGTCAGCTGGATGAAGTTGAAGGCGAGGCCGAACCGCTGGGCGATCTCGACGGGGGGCGCGGAGATGTGGAGCGCGTCCATCAGTGGCTGGCCCAAGGGCGTGAAGAGCGCCCGGATTCCCGCGATCAGCGCCAGGATCACGAAGGTCCCGTAGATCGCCTTGATGAAGCCCACCCGCTTCCGAAGCTCGTGCGGGTAGGGGAAGCGCAGGAAGAAGTGGAGGATCAGCGGCGGCCCGAGGGCGAGCGCCACGAGATTGCCGAGCGTGAGGAGTCCAAGCACCCACAGCGGCGCCGAACCCACGCCGAAGCCCGTGCCGTTCACGAAGAGCAGCCAGGTGCAGCCGATGTAGAAGAAGTGGCGGCTGCTCTTCCGCTCGGGCGCGGAGATCACCACCACGAGACCCAGGAGCCAGCCCAGGAGCGCCGTGATGAGCCCCACGACGCGGCTCCAATCCATCGGCTTCACGAGGCGGACGGGCAGGTAGAGCGTGCGGTCCTTGCGCTGCACCGCGTAGGACAGCACCGTGCCCTCGGTCTTGGAATTGATGAGGTCTTGGGCCTCCCGCGTGCCCTGGAGCGTGCCCGCGATCTTGTGGCCCTGGATGCTGAGCAGCTGATCGCCTTCCAGCAGGCCGGCTTCCTCCGCCACGCCGCCGGGCAGGATCTCCGAGATCATCACCTTGCCCTTCACGACCTTCCAGGAGCACTGGTCATCCGAGAAGCTGTAGACCCACTGGGTGAGGACGAAGCCGCCAATGGCCATCAGCAGGCACAGGGCGCTCATCCATCCAAGGCGCCAGCGGATCCTGCGGAGATAGGGGTTCATCGGGCCTCTTGGGTGGAGCTAGAGTTGATTCTCATGCAGACGGGCGGGGAACACAAAAGGCCGAGATGGCTGTTCGCCGGGGGGCGTTCCCGGCTGGGCCGGGCCCTGGCCGAACACTTCGCGCCGGACCATGACTTGGTGCTCACCAGTTCCCGCGCTTGGGAGGGCGAGGACTGGGCTGAGGCCCTTGGCGCGGAGCGGCTGGTCTGGGATGCCCACGACCCGTTGATCCAGGCCCGCATGGAAGCCGATCTTGCGGGGCTCAAGTTGGATGGCGCCGTGATCCTCGCCGGGAGCTTCCCCGAGCAACCCTTCGGCAGCTGGACGCAGGAAGGCCTGGAGGAGACCTGGCGCGTGAATCAGGGCTTTCCGCTCCTCGTCGCGCAGGCCGCCGCGCCGCGCCTCAGCGAAGGCGCCTGTCTCCAGTTCATCGTGGACGCGGCGATCCACCGCCCCTTCCTGAAGCGCCTGCCCTACACCGCGGCCAAAGCCGGTCTCGCGGCGCTGGTGCCGGGCCTCGCCCGCGCGCTCGCCCCCAAGGCGCGCGTCGTCGCCCACGCCCTCGGCACCGCGCTGCCCGGCCCCCAGGACGATGTGGAAGCCCTCAAAGCCGCGACCCTGCTGCACCGCATCGGCACGCCCGAAGACCTGGCCCGGGCCATCCGCTACGCCGCCGAGAGCCCGTACCTCACCGGCCAAGTGCTGACGCTGGATGGCGGCTGGTCCATCAAATAGGTCGGAGGCTGGAGACTGGAGGCCGGAGGAACTGCGGCGTTCCTCGAACCTCCGGTCTCCAGCCACAACCAGTCCACGCAGGCGTGTCCTGGCACCTATGGGCAGTCTCACGGCAGTTCCAGCGCCTCGATGCGGCTGGGCATCGCGGCTTCGTGGTAGATCGTCTGGGTGGCCTTCTTGAACGCGGAAGGCAACGCGCTCGGAATGTCGCAGAAGACCTGCGGGTTGCGATCCACCACCGGGAACCAGGAGCACTGCACCTGGATCATGATGCGGTGGCCCTTCTTGAAGGTGTGGCACACATCGTTGAGCGTGAACGCGACCTTCGTCGGCTTCCCGGGCGTGAAGGGCTCGGGCCGCTCGATGCTGTTCCGGAATTTTCCGCGGATGGTGTCGCCCCGCACGAGCATCTGGTAGCCGCCGTAGTGGAAGCCTTCCGGTGTGCCTTCGGGGTCCTTCGCGTCCTCGGGGAAGGCATCAATGAGCTTCACGACCCAGTCTGAATCCGTGCCCGTGGTGGCAACCCAGAGCTCCGGCTTGAGTGGACCCGCGAGGGTGATGTCCTCCTTCAGCGGCTCCGTCGCGTAGACCATCACATCGGGCCGCGTCGCGGCGAAGCGCTGGTCGGCCGTCATGTAGTCGCGGTCGTAGTCGAGCGTGATGCTCTGGGTGCTCGGCACGGGCTTGTTGGGATCGGACACGAAGCTGTCCGAGCCGCCCTTGGCGTCGGGCT
>CAZKIM010000111.1:4359-6030 GCA_964552855.1 uncultured Solibacteraceae bacterium
CCGGGGTTCTGCTTTTCGATGGCGCCGTAGGTGTGGAGCGCGCCGTAGAGATCCTCGCCATCGAACCAGCCGCCCACCACGAGCACCGCCGGCTTCACGCCCGTGAGGTGTTGGCTCAGGTTCCGGGATTGCCAGTAGCTGTCGTAGTTCGTGTGCTTCAGGTATTCGGCGAAGGTCGGATCCCAGTCCTTGAAGCGGCGCGTGGCTTCTTCCGTGAGCGGGTTGAGGCTTCGATAGAAGAAGTAGCCATCCTCCGTGCCCACATCAATGGGATCGGGCTCTTCCGAGGTCGGTTTCGGATGGACGCTCTTGAAGAAAGTCGAGAACGAATAGTTCGCCGCGAGCTGGAACGCGCCGTTGTGGTAGCTGTCGTCGCCGATCCAGAGATCGTTCATGGGCGCTTGCGGGCTCACGGCCTTCAACGCAGGGTGGCTGCCGATGAGGGAGCAGGCCGCGTAGAAGCCCGGATAGCTGATGCCCCAGATGCCGACCTTGCCGTTGTTGTGCGGCAGGTTCTTCACGAGCCAGTCAATGGTGTCGTAGGTGTCGGTGGATTCATCCACGCCGCCGGTCTTCGCGTGATCCTCCGGCCGCATGTCCACGAACCTGCCTTCGCTCATCCAGCGCCCACGCGAATCCTGGTAGGCGACGATGTAGCCCTGGTCCAGGAACAGCTTGGAAGGCCCGAGCCCGCGTTTGAACTTGCCTTCGCCGTAGGGCGCGGATGAGTACGGCGTGCGCTGCATGAGGATCGGATGGTCGCTTTTGTCATCCTTGGGCAGGTAGACCACCGTGTGGAGCTTCACGCCGTCCCGCATGGGGATGTCGAACTCCTGCTTGGTGTAGGCGTCCTTGATGGGGTTGGGCACTTCCACCTTGCCCCGCGACATCGTGACGGGCAGGGACTGGCCGCCCTGGAGCCACTGGCCTTCGAGCTTCTGCCCATCGGCGCTCAGGGTGAAGGTCGCGTGGGCGCCGCCGGGAATGGCCGGAACCTGGAAGGCGAAGCGGCCGTCCTTGAGCTCGCCGCCTTCGATGGGGAAGGTCTTGGCGCTCTGCTCCGGCGCGCCGAGCTCGCCGGTGACCGCCGGGCCATCCTGCTTCAGCTCCAGGGTCAGCTTGAGGCCGCCGCCCCCCGGGAGCTGGAGCGCGCCCTCCCAATGGCCCGCGAGGGGCCCGCTGGGCGATTGCGCCGCAAGCGCGCAGGCGAGGGCGGGGATCAGAAGGGTCGGGCGAAGGCGCATCAGGGCTCCCGGGACAGACTCATGGCAGGGCGGCAGAGGCCGAAGGATAGAATGCCTACGAGGCAGGGTCCCAGGGGTTTATGCGCTTCAAGGTCAACGAGATCTTCCATTCCATCCAGGGCGAAGGCACCCGGGCGGGGCGGGCCTGCCTCTTCATCCGCCTCACAGGCTGCCCCCTGCGCTGCGTCTACTGCGACACCGAATACGCCTTCTACGAGGGCGGCTTCATGGAGCTGGAGCAGATCCTCGAAGAAACGAAGCGCCGCCTCGGCCCGCCGCGCCAAGGCCCTGACGCGCCCTTCGTGGAGCTCACCGGCGGCGAACCCCTCGCGCACCCCGACGCGCCCGCGCTCCTGCGCGCGCTGCTGGAGCTGGGCTATGAAGTCGCGCTGGAGACCGCTGGCAGCCACGACCTCGCACCCGTGCC
>CAZKIM010000112.1:0-5897 GCA_964552855.1 uncultured Solibacteraceae bacterium
TCGGGGAAGCCGTTGGTGTCGCCATGGCCGCCGGTGATGGAGAAGGCCGGGCCGGAGACGAACATGCGGGGGCCTTCGAGTTCGCCGCTTTGAATGGCGTTCCTCAAAGCCACATCGCCGAAATCCGTATCACTGCCGCAGTCGCGCACGGTGGTGAACCCAGCCTCCAACACCTTGCGCGCGTTGACCACGCCCACGAGCACCTGGTCCGCCTTGGATTCCTTGAGCTGGGAAAGTTCGTCCACCCCCGCGCGGATGGTGAGGTGCACATGGCAATCAATGAGGCCGGGCAGCAGCGTGCGGTCGCCCAGGTCCACCACCTCCGCGTCCGCGGGCGGCGCGCCGGGCTGGATGCGGCCGTCCTTCACCCACACCTGGCCTGGGCTCACGATGCGCCCCACTTTCGCATCGAACATCCGCGCGGCTTTGAGGACGACGGCGTGATCCTGGGCAAGCAGGGACAGAGAGGCGGCGAAGGCGAGCAGGACGCGGCGCATGGGCACTCCGGGGGATCCCCTTTAGGGTAGCGCCGCAGCCATGCGACGCACGGCCTCCTTCAACTCGGTCGGCGTGAGTGATGCGAAGCCCAGGCGCAGGAAGGGGATGGGCCGCTGCCGGAAATCGAAGGCCGCGCCCCAATGGAAGACGACGCCTCTCGCGCGGGCGCGTTCCACCCAGCGAGGAAGCGACACGCCCTCCGCCTTGGCCCAGAGACTCATGCCGCCCGTGGGCAAGTCGAACGCGAGGTGGCCGCCAAGCCGCCGCCTCAGTTCAGTGGCGAGCACGGCGCGGCGTTCCTCGTAGACGCGGCGCATCTTGCGCACATGGCGCTGCAGAAGGCCGTCCTCCATCAACTCGGCCACGGCGCGCTCGAAAGCCTGGTTGCCCTGGTAATCCGTGATGGCGCGACGCGCGGCGAGAACGGCGGCCATGGGCGGCGGCGCGGCCAGGAAGCCCAGGCGCAGGCCCGGGGCCAGCACCTTGGAAAGCGTCCCGATGTAGATCACGACGCCCGCCGGATCGGCGCTGGCCAGGGGCAGCACGGGGCGTCCCTCGTAGTGGAATTCGAAATCGTAATCGTCCTCGAGGATGGCCAGTCGGTGCTTGCGGGCCACCTCCAGCAGGCGCAGGCGGCGCGGCGCGGAAAGCGTCGCCAGGGTCGGGTACTGGTGATGGGGCGTCGTGTAGAGGGCGCGGACGGATCGCTTCGCCAGCAGGGCTTCGAGGGCCTCCACCACCAGGCCTTCGCCATCCACGGGCAGCGGCTCCAGCACCGCGCCCGCCGCGCGCAAGGTGGCCCAGGCCCGGCCGTAGCCCGGGTCCTCCACCGCCACCACCTCGCCGGGCCGGATCAGCGCGCGGGCGACGAGATCGAGACCCTGCTGCGATCCGGCGGTGACGACAAGATCCTCCGGCCTCGCCGCGAGGCCGCGCATCTCGCCGAGCATGAGACTGAGCGCGGCGCGGAAGCGCGCGTCGCCAGCCGGTTCGCCGTAGTCCAGAGGCGCGGCCTTGGCCTTCAGCGCGCGGCGCAACGCGCGGGCCAGGAGATCGGTGGGCACGAGCCGTCCATCGGGAAAGCCGCCGCCGAGGGAGATCGTCCCCTTCGCCAGCGCGGGCGCGTCAGGCAGCGGTGCGAAGGGCTCCAGCTGGAAGCCCAGCGCGGATCGGCCCGCCGGAGCCTTCGTCGGGCGGGTGGGCAGGTCCTCGGCCACCCGCGTGCTGCGCGCGTCGCAGGCGATCCAGCCTTCCGCCTCCAGCTCGCGGTAGGCGGCCAGCACCGTGTTGCGGTGGACGCCGAGCGTGGCCGCCAGCGTGCGGGAGCCCGGCAGCAACGCGCCCGCCCCCAGCCGCCCCCTGCGGATGTCGGCCGCGATGGCGCGGGAGATCTGGAGGGCGAGGGGTTCGCCGGAGCGGGCGTCCAGCGTGACGGGAAAGGACCAGGGGCGGCTCATGGGGTGGTCCAAGCATTATTTCAAAACTGGATCTTTTGAATAGACCATCTTGGGGGGAACCTATCCGCGGATCAGGAGGTCCCATGCCCGCCCCATCCCCCACGCTTGAGGCCTGGGCCCTGCGCTACGCGCGGCTCGCCCTGGCGTCGGCCTTCCTCTCCGCCGTCGCCTCGCGCTTCGGCCTTTGGCAGGGGCACTTCTCCATGGCCCGCTTCCACGAGTTCATCGCCTACACCGGCGAAGTGAACGCCTTCCTGCCTTCCAGGACCTGGCCCACCCTGGCCTGGATCGCCACCCTCGCCGAGACCACCTGCGGCCTCGCGCTGCTGGTCGGCTTCCGCCTCCGCTGGGCCGCCCTGGCGAGCGCGGGCCTGCTCTTCACCTTCGGCACGGCCATGGCGATCTCCCAAGGGATCAAATCACCTCTCGACTATTCCGTCTTCAGCGCCTCCGCGGCGGCGCTGCTGCTGGCCTTGCGCGCGCCGCGCTGAAGGGAACACGATGCGTCTCTCCAAGCCGTACACCGAACTCGCCCCTGCCCTCTTCGAGGCCCAATTGGAGCTCTCGAAGCGCACGAAGCTGATGGGCGCGCAGATGGGCATAGATCCGAAGCTCCACGACCTCCTCGACCTGCGCGTGTCCCAGCTCAACGGCTGCGCCTACTGCGCGGACATGCACGCCACGGACCTGCTGAAGCGGAAGGAGTCCCCGCGCCGCCTCGCGACGCTCCACGCCTGGCGCGACACGGATCTCTTCACGCCGAAAGAGCAGGCCGCGCTGGCCTGGGCCGAGGCGCTCACGAAGCTCACCTCGCACCCGGACATGGACCCCGTCTTCGAGGGGCTCAAGCCCCACTTCAGCGAGACGGAGATCGTCGCCCTCACCTTCGCCATCCTCACCATCAACGGCTGGAACCGCCTCGGCGTCGGCTTCCGCCTCGACCTTCCGGAGGAAGCATGAGCCTCAGCTATGCCCACGACCGCCGCCCGGATGTGGACGCCATCCGCGCCCTCTACGCGGCCTCGCCGCTGCGCCGCCCCATCGGCGACCCCGTCCGCATCGCGAAAATGTTCCTGCACGCGAATGTCGTCATCACCGCCTGGGACGGCGCGCGCCTGGTGGGCGTGCTGCGCGGCTGGACGGACTTCGCCTTCGACGGCTACATCTGCGACCTCGCCATCCATCCCGACCATCAGAGGCAGGGCGTCGGCGCCCGCCTGCTGGAAGAAGCCACCGCGCTGAGCCCGGACATCCGGTGGGTGCTGTTGGCCTCGCCCCTCGCCAAGGACTACTACGGCCACCTCGGATGGGAAGCGCTATCGAACGCGTGGCTGTGGCCGCGAGCTGGCGGAGCCATGCCCGATTACGCGAGTTATCAGGCCGAGTTCGCGGACCTGGCGGCCCGCGCGTGAACAACCTCTCGCTCTACCTCGCCTCGGTGCTCATCTGGGGCTCCACCTGGCTGGTCATCACCTACCAGTACGGTCGCGTGGCGCCCGAGGTGTCGGTCGTCTACCGCTTCGCGCTCGCGGCCGCCCTGCTCATGGGCTGGTGCCTCGCGCGGCGGATGAGGATGCGCTTCAGCCTCGCCCAGCATGGCTGGATCGCGCTGCAAGGCGCGACGATGTTCGGCGCGAACTATGTCCTCGTCTACCTCGCGGAGCAGCGCATCCCATCGGGCCTCATGGCGGTGATCTTCTCCCTGCTGGCCGTGCTGAACCTCCTCGGCGCGAAGATCCTCTTTCGAACGCGCTCCAGCGCCGCGGCCGTGCTGGGCACGGTCATCGGCATCGGCGGCGTCGCGCTCGTCTGCCTGCCGCGCTCGTCGTTCCACGGCGGAACCGGCCTCGCCTTCGCCCTCGCGGCGACGCTCATCTCCAGTTTCAGCAACCTGCTTTCCCAGCGGAACCAGCGGCGCGGCCTGCCCGTGATGCAGACCAACGCCTTCGGCATGCTCTACGGCGCGGCCTTCGTGGCGATCTACTGCCTCTCGGTCGGACGGCCTTTCACGCTGGATCTCTCGGCGCGCTACCTGGGCTCGCTGGCCTTCCTCTCCCTCTTCGGCTCCGTGCTCGCCTTCGGCGCCTACCTCACGCTCATCGGCCGCATCGGCGCGGGGCGCGCGGGCTACGCGATGGTGGCGATCCCGGTCGTCGCCCTCGCCCTCTCCACGGCCTTTGAAGGCCTACGCTGGGAATGGACGCTCGCCCTTGGCGCGGCGCTCTGCCTGCTCGGGAACATCCTCGTGCTTCCGAAGGCTTCCCGGCCGGTCGAAACCACGGCCTGAGGTAGAATGGAACGGGGCCTAGAGGAGGCCCTTTTCCTATGACCGAGACCGCCGCCTTCGCCTGGGAGCGGCCCGCGCCGGAAGCGGCCGGGCGGCCTTCGGCGTGGGGGCTGTTGCCGGAGCAGTTGGAGGCGATGGGCGCGCCCATCGGCGGCGATCATCTCTTCGGGCGCGTGCAGCGGCCCTGGACCTGGAAGGCGGGCGCGCTGGACCTGGGCAAGGGCGCCGCGGCGTGGCTCGCGGAACGCGCGGATCTGCACCTTCCGGAGATCCTGGAACGGCATCCCTCCAGCGACGGTTCGACGAAGCTCGTGCTGGCTCTCGCCGACGGCCACCGCATCGAAGCCGTCCACATGCCGCGCCGCGTGCGGAACCCGCGCGTCACCTTCTGCATCTCCAGCCAGGTGGGCTGCGCCATGGGCTGCACCTTTTGCGCGACAGGCGCCATGGGCATCAAGCGCAACCTCCAAGCGGGTGAGATCGTCGGCCAGGTGCTGCGCCTGCTGTCGGAGCTCGGGCCCGCGAGCCCAAGCCAGCTCAACCTGGTCTTCATGGGCATGGGCGAGCCTTTGCACAACCTCGCCAATGTCCATCAGGCCATCCGCGTGATGTGCGATCGCCGGGGTTTGGATCTCGCCGCATCGCGCATCACGGTTTCCACCTCCGGCCTCGTGAGCGGCATCGAAAAGCTGTCGAAGCTGAGTCCGCGACCGCTCCTCGCCCTCAGCCTCAACGCGACGACGGACGAGATGCGGTCCACGACCATGCCCGTGAACCGCGCCTGGAACCTCGCGCGCCTGCGCGCGGCGTTGGACGCGTGGGGCCTGCGGCCGAACGAGAAGTTCACCTTCGAATTCGTGCTGCTGGCAGGGGTGAACGACACGGATGCCGACGCCGACCGTCTCGCGGCGTGGCTCGGAGAGCTGCGCCACAAGCATGTGGTGAACCTGATCCCCATGAACGAGCATGCGCATTCGGTGTTCCATGAACCCCAAGAGCAGCGCATCCAGGCCTTCAGTGATCGGCTGAAAGCGCTCGGTTGCTTCGTGACCGTGCGCCGCTCGCGCGGGCGGGATGTGCAGGCCGCCTGCGGACAGCTGGTGAAGGAGGCCTGATGCGCGTGCCCGTCCACATCCTTTCCCACGGAGCTGGGCTCGACTTGCCCGCCTACGCGACCGCCCACGCGGCGGGGCTGGATCTCCGCGCGGCGATTCCCGAAGGCGAGGCGTGGACGCTCTCGCCGGGAGAGCGCCGTCTGGTGCCCACGGGCCTCACGATGGCGATCCCGGAAGGCTTCGAAGGCCAGGTACGGCCGCGTTCAGGTCTCGCGCTCAAGCATGGGATCACGGTGTTGAACGCGCCGGGCACCATTGACGCCGACTATCGCGGCGAGGTGGCGGTGCTGCTCATCAATCACGGCGACGCGCCCTTCGATCTGAAGCGCGGCGAGCGCGTGGCCCAGCTCATCTTCGCGCCCGTCACCCGCGCGGCCTGGGAGCCGGTGGCACACCTGGACCATCTGGGAATCACGACGCGTGGCGAAGGCGGCTACGGGTCCACCGGGCGAAGCTGAAACGACGAGAGCCCCTCGCGGGGCTCTCGTCGTGCAACCAGCGTCGCTTACTTCTTGCCAGCGGGCTTGGTCGCGGGCTTCG
>CAZKIM010000113.1:0-5815 GCA_964552855.1 uncultured Solibacteraceae bacterium
GATCGCCCGGTTCCAGCCCGTCTGGAAATGAGCGATGAGCAGCGCGCGAAGCGGGCCTTTGTCGGGCCTCGGGCCTCGGGCCTCGGACCCCGGGCCCGTATTCTTTTCCCCGTGGCCCGCGGTCCGAGGCCCGAGGCCCGGATTCACAGCCACGACAACTCCCCCTGCCGCTGGCCGCCGACGAGATCCACGAAGAGCTGTTCGAGGCTTTCGCCGCCCTTCTTCAGATCGTCCAGGGGGCCGAAGCCTTTGAGCTGGCCGTCGTCCAGGATGGCGATGAGCGGGCAGAGCTTCTCGACGACTTCCAGGATGTGGCTCGTGAGCACCAGCGTGACGCCACGCTTCTGCAGGCCGAGGAGGATGTCCTTGATGGTGCGGCTGGTCACCGGATCAATGCCCTCGAAGGGCTCATCCAGGAACACGATGCGCGGCCCGTGGAGCAGCGCCGCCGAAAGGCTCACCTTCTTCTTCATGCCGAAGGAATAGTCCGCGATGAGCGTGCGCGGCCCCGGCTTCAGATCCAGCTTCTCGAAGAGTTCCGCCGCGCGGCGATCAATCTCGGCGTCGGGCAGCCCGTGCATGCGCCCGACGAAGCGCAGGTATTGGGGGCCGGTGAGCATGTCCAGGAGCGCCATGTCCTCGGGCATCGCGCCCACCTGGCGCTTGGCCTCCACGCTGTCGGGTTCGAGGCCCAGCACCTGCACGCGCCCGGCGGAAGGCGGCACGAGCCCCGTCACCATCTTCAGCGTCGTGGATTTGCCCGCCCCGTTGCGGCCCAGCAGTCCGAGGAAGTCCCCCGGCTCCAGGCGGAGCGTCAGATCCTTCACGGCGACCTTGTCGCCGTAGACCTTGGTGAGGGACGAAAGCTCGAGCGCGGGCATGGCTTTGAGGCTAACCCAAGAGCGCAGAGTGGTAATCGAAGTTGTTTCCATTGTGATATACAAGATGGGATGGAAGCGGGCATCGTTAATTTCTTGATGGCGTTCAGGAATATTCGCTAGGCTTCTTTAGCCCTTTTCGCCCCATGCGGGGCCTTCCAAGGAGACATTCATGAAGATGCGTTCCACCCTCATCGCCGCCCTCGTGGCCGGCCTCGCCCTCCCCGCCTTCGCCCAGGACGGCTTCCGCGTGGGCCTTCAGGTCGGCTCCATGAAGACCACGGGAGACGCGGCCCAGTTCGGCACCAATCCAGCCAATCCCATCACGGGTCAGGTCATTGACTTCGATCAACCCACCCAAAGCCCCCTGGCGCTGGATCTCGCGTGGATCAAGGGCGATGACGAGTGGAGCTTCACCTACTTCACGACCAAGAAGAAGACCTCGAAGACTCTGGTGGACTCAACGAACGGAGTCGCGCTTGGGACTTTCCCGATTAACATCGCGGATGCGGGACTAGATGGCAGCCGGGAATTGAAGGCGATGCTCATTGACCTAGCGTGGAAGCATACCTTCGTTAAGGGCGACAAGGCATCCCTCGCCGTGAGCATAGGGCTTCGCTATAGCAAACAGAGTGATGAGCGCTCCTATCAGCAATTGAGTGCAGCGGGCGTCCCCGAGAACGCCAGCCTCCACATGAAAGGGGAGGGGACGGGCATCGGCCTTAGCACGGGCCTCCATGGTCGTTACGCTTTCACGGACCGGATGTGGTTGACCTCTGGATTCACCGCGACGCTGCTAAACAACACCAGCAAATCCGACGACTACACTGCCACCAATATCTTCGCCCCGAGTGCCCAGGCCACCAGTTCTGATAATCACCGGTCCCTGCTGCAGACGGATGCCTACTTGCGCTACAACATCAATTTCGTGAGTACCTTCAACGGCTACCTGGGTTACGAGGTTCGTGACTTCAATAGCGAAGGCGCGAAAGTTCAGAACAACTTCACTTCCCTGGGGCTCCCTGGAACCTCCGGCTTCGGTCTCTCCGGCTTCACGCTGGGACTTAGCTACACCTTCTAAATTTGAAGAAACGGCTCTTGGTGTGCTTTTTAAGGCTCTGTCTTAAACCGTATTGTATTCTTTCTGAAAATTCGAGGCATTTTTTGAAACTTCGTTTGCCAATTTTCTTTTTGCTGGTGGTTGGTGGTGTCCGGCCAGTTATGGCACAAGCCTGGACCTCTGTGCCTCCTGGTCCTACATGGCCCGTGATCTCGCAATCTTCATGGCCTGCCACCACTAGCTGGACAGCTACTACGCAGAGTCCTGTTACGAAGGTGCGTGTCAAGCTGGATCAGGGCATCATTTGGAATTACGATGTACCTGCCCCCGGCCAGAATGGCTCTACTGGGTGGACAATTAGCGGCTTGGTTGAGGGCCACCATTCTCTTGGTACCCAGTGGGATCCCTATGGGACCGGGAATTGGAGCGGTCCCGGCGGAGGTGATTCTTCTTTTTGGGTCGACTTGACCCCCCCCACAGGTACTATTGATAGTATCAACGGCGGGTATACAACAACTATCAATGATACAGTTGCAGTAAAAACCGTTGAACTATGGATGGATGAGGGGAATGGCTCTGTTCGCCAATCGGATTTGTATGATGGTGCTAGTTTTTCGACCTCGCTTCAAACCTGGTCCGGAGCCCTGCCCAAACCTGTTACCTGCGTAAATTCGATTATTTACACTGTGTACGCAGATGATTGGGCCGGACATCGGGCTTTGATTGGATCAGTGACTGTTCAGACTCCTGATACAACTCCACCCTCAATTATTCCATCGGTTAAGACCTACACTGGTGCAAAGAGGGTTGACCTCTCTGCTCAGGTTTCGGATGCCAGTAAGGTTTCCCAAGTGCTGTTTACGGTGGATGGTGTGAATCAACCGCTTTCTCAGGCCCCACCCTATTCTTTTTCTACGACATGTGCGTTTGGTCACCATGTTTTTTCTGTTCGTGCAACTGACTGTCGAGGCAATTATCAAGTAGTTGCTCAGTCCTTTGATGTTACTCCATCCCTTGGAGACCCCGTTGTGGGACCGTCCTTTTTCGTGGGAGCCGGTACACCAGGACTGGCAGCGATTGGAGATTTGCCTACGAACGGGGCAGGCTCCTTCCTTCAAGTGCTCAGTACCCTCTTGAACATTTCAACATATGGCATGACTGACCTAGATCGAATCAGGGTTGGTGATCTAAATGGTGATGGCAAGGAAGATTTTATTTATCTCCCTGGATCTGGTGGTGGTCCGATCCAAGAGTATATTTCCACAGGTGATGGACATTACAATTTATTTTCAGGCCCCCGCATTAGTGTTAGCAGTCAGTATACCTCAACTGATCTAAATCGGGTTCGATTAGCAGATTTTAATGGAGATGGGCGAGCGGACCTTCTCGTAGCATCGGAATCTGGCATCACGGCCCCGATGAAAATATATCTCGCAAATCCAGATGGGAGTTATGGCCTACCAGTGAATGGCCCCCAGTTTTATGTTGGACTCGGTTCAAACGCAGATGTAGATGTCAATAGGATCAAAATTGGCAAATTCCATTCTGCAACTAGGGAGGACATCGCCATTCTGGGTGGGGCTGGGACCACATCACCCATCCAAATTTATAGCATGAGTGCAAACGGAACATTTGGTCCTCCTACAAATGGTCCAATTCGAGCAATCAGTAGTCGCTCCTATTTCGATTCAATTGCTGATCTGGATAAAGTCAAAGTTGGCGATTTCAACGGTGACGGAGTTGATGATTTATTGTTGATTGATGGAGGATGGAACGCACAGATCAGCGTAAGTTTGTCCAATCACGATGGGACATTCCAGTCTCCAATCCCAGGCCCCTCAGTCCAAGTGGCCTCGTTGATCGGTAGCCCCACAGAATTGGCCGATCTGGCTAAAGTTCGAGTCGCTGATTTTAATGGGGATGGCATCTCTGATATTGCTGTCTTGAGTTCACCTACACTGGGATGGCCCATTGCCCTTTACCTTTCTACGCCAAGCGGACAATTCTTACCGCCTATCCAAGGACCGAATGTGGTTCTATCTGACTATATGCTAGACCCAATGAGTGGTATTTCGCGTATCAAAATTGCTGATTTTAATGGTGATGGTCGCGCTGATTTCATGGTTCAAGATGGTTCTGGAAGATATGACGGCGTGGAATTTTATATCTCCAACGCAACCTCCTCTTCATGGGTTCACTACTTTGGGCCTAGCTTGTATTCATCAACATCCTCAACTCTTGTCAAGGATGGTTGCCGATTGATTTTGGGTGATTTCAATGGTGATAAGAAAATCGATGTAATTAAAGTTCCAGGCGAGGGATCTTCCCAGCCCATTCAGACTTTTTTCTCGTTTGTGCCTTAAGTTTCAAGGTTGTTTCTCTAATCCAGACAAACAGGAAGAGGGCCGCAAGGCCCTCTTCCTGTTTGTCTGGATATGCGGAATTGTTTGAAAGAACCAATGAGGAATATTACCTGCGGAACCCGCTCACGGTCTGGAAATACCGCGCGAAGGCGACGATGCCGCCCGACGCCTGCTCCCAATCGTAGTTCTCGTTGGGGGCGTGGTAGCCGTGCTCGGGGAGGCTGAGGCCGAGGAAGTAGACCTCGCAGCCCAGCTCGTCCTCCATGGTCTTCACGGCGCCAATGGAGCCGCCTTCGCGGGTGAAGGAGCAGGGCGCGCCGAAGGCGAACTGGTAGGCGTCGCGGATGGCCTCCGCGTATGGCCCGGTGACATGGCCCTTGAAGGGCGCGAGGCCGTGCTCTTCGTGAACCTCCACATCGGGGTTGTGCTGTCGCACGAAGGCGCGGACGCGCTCCATCACCTTCGCCTCGTTCATGTCGGGCACGAGGCGGCAGCTGATCTTCACTTCGGCCCGCGCAGGCACGGCGCTCTTGATGCCGGGGCCGGTGTAGCCGCCGACGACGCCGTGGACTTCCATCGTGGGCTTGCCCCACACGCGGGTGAGCAGCTCGATGGGATCTTCGGTGCGGAGGCCCTTGATCATGTGGTCCTGCTTGAACTGGGCGACGGTGAAGCCGCTGGCCTTCCAGCTCGCCAGCTCGGCCTCGCTGGGCGGGACGACCTCTTTATAGAAGTCGGGGATCTTCACTTCGCCCGTGTCGCCGTCGAACATCGCCGCGACGAGCGTGATGAGCTCGGAGAGCGGGTTGCGCGCCGCGCCGCCGACGACGCCGCTGTGCAGGTCGTGGTCCGCCGTCTCCAGCGTGAGGCGGAAACCCTTGAGGCCGCGCAGCCCCGCGGGCGTGGACGGCTTGCCGCGGGTGATCCACACCGTGTCGCTCACGACGATGGCATCGGTCTTGAGGCGGGCCTTGTGCTTCCGCAGGCCGCCTTCAAAGTTGGGCGAGCCGATCTCCTCCTCCAGCTCCCAGAGGAAGTGGAGGTTGAGGGGCACACCCGCTTCGCGCGCGGCGAGGGCGCCGAAGAAGGCCGTGACGGCCGGCCCCTTGTCGTCCGTGCTGCCGCGGCCGCGGTAGACGCCGTTCGCGTTGGTGAAGACGAAGGGGTCGGCCGTCCATTCGGGTTCGTTGGCCGGCTGCACATCCATGTGGTTGTAGACCGTGATGGTCGGCATCGCCGCGTCGTCGCCGAACCAGCCGTGGATGAAGGGATTGCCGTCGGTCTCCAGGAGCTCGGCCTTGCCGCCGTGGCGCTCGAAGAGGTCTTTGGCGGCCTCGGCGCAGCGCCGCACATCGCCTGCCCGCGCCGGGTCCGCACTCACCGAAGGGATCTCCACGAGCGTCTTCAACTCCGCCTCGAAGGCGGAACGGTGGGAAGCCGCGAAGGCGGACAGGGCTTCCTTGGTCAGCAGCTCGGGCTTCATGGGCGCTCCAGACGGAAGGGATAGTTTATCG
>CAZKIM010000114.1:0-4339 GCA_964552855.1 uncultured Solibacteraceae bacterium
TCAGGCTTCGGGTCTTAGATGCGGGTCGGGTGGTCGAGAACCGGCCGCCAGGTCTGCATGGGGACCTGAAGCCTGACGCCTGAAGCCTGACGCCGGTAAACTGATCCGTTGGAGCGCCACCCATGGATGCCAAGAATGCCCGTCTCGCCATCTTCCTCACCGTTTTCGTGGACCTCCTGGGCTTCGGCATCGTCATTCCGATCCTCCCGTTGTACGCGGAGCAGGTGGCGGCGAACCCCGCGAGCCACTGGACGAACGCCGTCACGGGCTGGATGCACCTCACGAGCCCGGGCGCGTTCTGGGCGGGCGTGGTGTTCGTCAGCTTCTCCATCATGCAGTTCATCGCGACGCCCATCCTCGGCCGCATCTCGGACCGCACGGGACGGCGGCCCGTGCTGTGGATCTCGCTGCTGGGTTCGGCCCTGGCCTACCTGCTCATGGCGCTCACCATGCGGCTCGAATGGGTGATCCTGGCCCGCATCGTGGATGGCGTCACCGGCGGCAACATCGCAGTAGCCCAGGCCGCGATGGCGGATGGGTCGAAACCGGAAGAGCGCTCCAAGGTGCTCGGCATGATCGGCGCGGCCTTCGGCCTCGGCTTCGTCCTCGGCCCCGCGCTGGCGGGCGTGCTGGCGGGCTCGACGCTCGGCGTCTCGCTGCTCCAGAACCACGGCTGGCACCTGCCCTTCCTCGTGGCGGCGGGCCTGAGCTTCCTCGCCTCGCTGCTCGTCATCCTCTGGCTGCCTGAGACTCTCACACCCGAGCTCCGCGCCAAGGCCCAGGAGAAAGAAGGCCGTGGCCACGCGCTCACCGTCGCGGTGAAGACGAAGGGCATGCCCCAGCTCCTGCTCATCGCCCTGCTCGCCATGAGCGGCTTCGCGATGATGGAAGGCACCTTCTCCCTGCTGGCGGCCCAGCGCTTCTACTTCGGCCAGAAGGAAGTCGGCTACCTCTTCGCCTTCATCGGCATCCTCATCGTGCTCTACCAGGGCGGCCTCGTGCGCGTGGTCGCCAAGCGCGTGCCTGAGCGCGCGGCCATCTGGACCGGGCTGATCCTCATGGCCGGCGCCCTGCCCTTCCTGCCCACTTTGCCGTGGAAGTGGCCTTTCCTGCTCATGATGATCCCGCTCGCCTGGGGCAGCGGCATGAACGCCACCGCGACCCAGGCCCTCGCCTCCCAGCTCACGCCCGCCGAACACCAAGGCAGCCTCTTCGGCGCCATGAGCGCGGTTCAGGGCCTCGGCCGCATCCTCGGCCCGCTGGCGGGCACGCTCATCTTCGCCAAGTGGGGCTTCGCTTCGCCCTACACGGTCGCGGCCTGCGTGGTGGGCGTGGCCTTCCTGCTGGCGCTCTCCCTGCCCCGCCCGGCGAAGCACGGTCCCGCCAGCCCGGACCTTGAAGAAGCCGCCGTCGAATCCCAATACCTCTAGGAACCGCCATGATCCAGCTCGATGGAACCAGCCTCAGCGCCGAAGGTCTCGCGCGCATCGCCGCGGGAGAGAAAGTCTCGCTCGACGCGGGCGCGCTGGCGAAGGTGAAGGAGAACCGCGGCGTCATTGACCGCATCCTGAAAGAGGGCCGCACGGTCTACGGCATCAACACGGGCTTCGGCCAGTTCGCCACCGTCGTCATTCCGCCGGATCAGCTGGAGCAGCTCCAGCTCAACCTCGTGCGCAGCCACGCGGCGGGCGTGGGCGAGCCGCTGACACGACCGCAGACCCGCGCCCTCATGGCGGCGCGCATCAACTGCCTGCTGAAGGGCTTCAGCGGCATCCGCCCCGAGCCGATCCAGCTCCTCGCGGAATGCCTGAACCGCGATGTCCTTCCCGTCGTCCCCAGTCAGGGCAGCGTCGGCGCCAGCGGCGACCTCGCGCCCCTCGCCCATGTGGCGCTGCTGCTCGTGGGTGAAGGCGAGGCGTGGCATGGCGACGCGCCCATCCCCAGCGGTGACGCGCTGAAGCAGGCGGGCCTCGCGCCCATTGTCCTTCAGGCCAAAGAGGGCCTCGCCCTCATCAACGGCACCCAGCTCATCACGAGCCTCGCCTGCCTGATGGTCGCCCGCCTACGCGAGCTGCTGCCCCTGGCTGAGGAAATCGGCGCGCTTTCGCTCGAAGCCCTGCGCGGCACCCGCGCGGCGCTCGACGACCGCATCCACGCCGCGCGTCCACACCCGGGCCAGCGGGCGGCGGCCGCGCACCTGCGCGAGATCCTCGGCGAGAGCAGCGACATCGCCAAGAGCCACGAAGGTTGCGCGCGCGTGCAGGACGCCTACTCGCTGCGCTGCATGCCCCAGGTGCATGGCGTGGGCCGCGATGCCCTCGACTTCGCGGGGAGCATCCTGGAGCGCGAACTGAACAGCGCCACGGACAACCCGATGATCTTCACGGAGACGGAAGAGAGCCGCAGCGGCGGCAACTTCCACGGGCAATACCCGGCCTTCGCGGCGGACCTGCTTTGCATCGCCGTGGCGGATCTCGCCTCCATCTCCGAACGCCGCCAGGAGCGCCTGGTGAACCCGGCCTATTCGGACCTGCCCGCCTTCCTCACCAGCAACGGCGGCCTGGAGAGCGGCTTCATGATGGCCCATGTGACGAGCGCGGCGCTGGTGAGCGAACTCAAGGGTCTCGCGCATCCGGCTTGCGTGGACACGATCCCCACCAGCGCCGGCAAGGAGGACCATGTGAGCATGGGTCCCATCGCCGCGCGCAAGCTCGTCCGCGCGGTGGAGGCCTTCGAGCAGGTGCTCGCCATCGAGGCGCGCATGGCGCTGGAGGGCGTGCGGCTCGTCGGTCTCGCGCCCGCGGCGGGCCTCGCGCCGCTGTATGATCGCCTGGGCGCCGCCTGCGCCCCCTGGAAGGACCGGCCCATGTTCAAGGAAGTGCGAGCCACGGCCGATGCGTTGGAGGCCCATCTGGAGTCGAAGCGGTCATGACACCGTGGCGGGAAGCCTGCGAGCGCGCCGTTCGGGAATTCTCGGACGCGGACTCCATCCGCTTCTGGGGCAAGGCCCACGCGACGCCGGAGGGCGAGAAGCCCATCTTCAACTACCGCTTCGAGCACACCCTCGCCGTGGTGAAGACCGCGCGTTGGCTCTGCCCGCTGGTGGGCGCGGACCTGGACATCGTCGAGGCCGCCTGTTGGTTGCATGACTGCGTGAAGCGCCTGAAAGATCCTTCCAGCAAGGACACGCACGCGCAGGACGCCTCCGCCAAGGTGCCGGAGATCCTCGCCGGCACGGACTTCCCGGCGGGCAAGATCGCGGCCGTGCAGCACGCCATCGAACGCCATGTGGGACTGAAGCTCGCGAAGAAACTGGACCCGCTGGAGACCGCCTGCCTCTGGGATTGCGACAAGCTGAGCAAGATCGGCGCGGCGAGCCTCATCCACTTCGGCTGCATCAGCGGCGCCTTCCAGCCCATAGACACCGCCACCATCCTGGAGCGGGGCGAAGCCTGGATTCCGCTCGCCGAAGGCATCGTCGCCAGCTTCAACACCGGCCCCGCCATCGCCGAAGGCCACCGCCGCCTCGCCTTCCTCAAAGCCCACTACGAGCAGCTGCGACGCGAATGGGCCGATCCCATGGATCCCGCGCCCTGAAGATTCCAGCGTCCACCAAAGCGGAACACAGAGGGCGCAGAGGTTCACAGAGAGCACAGAGGAACTGCAATTTTATCAAGGTGCTTTTCTCTGTGTCCTCTGCGCTTCTCTGTGCCCTCTGTGTCCCTTCTGCTTTTAGCTTTTGACCCCTGAACATTCCGTAAGGCATCGTCGCCAGCTTCAACACCGGCCCCGCCATCGCCGAAGGCCACCGCCGCCTCGCCTTCCTCAAAGCCCACTACGAGCAGCTGCGACGCGAATGGGCCGATCCCATGGATCCCGCGCCCTGAAGATTCCAGCGTCCACCAAAGCGGAACACAGAGGGCGCAGAGGTTCACAGAGAGCACAGAGGAACTGCATTTTTATCCAGATGCTTTTCTCTGTGTCCTCTGCGCTTCTCTGCGCCCTCTGTGTTCCTTTCTTTTCATGCTCCACCCGCTCTGAACATTCCGTGACGCGCTTATCCGCGCCGCGTGGGACAATGGGTGCCCGTTGTTTGAGGAGCGCCCATGTCCCCGGTCCATCTCGGCCCCGGCCCCAAGTCCCCGGAAGTGGTGAACGCCATTGTGGAGATCCCCACGGGCAGCCGCATCAAGTACGAGATCGACCACGAGACGGGCCTCGTCCATGTGGACCGCGTCCTCTTCTCGCCCTTCCACTACCCGGCGGAATACGGCTTCATCCCCAGCACCCTCGCGCCGGACGGCGACCCCTGCGATGTGCTCGTGCTCATCAACGGCGC
>CAZKIM010000114.1:4439-5755 GCA_964552855.1 uncultured Solibacteraceae bacterium
GCCTTCGTGAAGCAGTGCATCGGGGCCTTCAAGGGCTGAGATGCCCGCTCTCATTCTTTTCGACCTCGACGGCACGCTCGTGGATCCGCTCCTCGGGATCACGAACTGCGTCCGCCGCGTGTGCCGGGAGATGGAGCTCGTGTGCCCGGAACAGGCGGTCATCCGTGACTGGATCGGCTTCGGGATGCGGGAAAAGCTCGGCCTGATCCCAGGGCTCGAAGATCCGAAGCGCCTGGAAGAGGCCCTTGACCGCTACTGGGACGCCTACCGCGAGGACGGCGTCTTCGAGCACGAGCTCTATCCCGGCGTGACGAATCTGTTGCACCGCCTCAAGCGTCAGGGACACCGCATCTACATCGTGAGCGCCAAGCCCGGTGTTTTCGCCCGGCGCATCGCGTATCAATTCGATCTGAACCTCATCTTCGACGACATCTTCGGCGCGGAGGTGAAGGGCGCGTGGCAGCCCAAGATCGAGGTCTTCGATCGTCTGCGGCAGCAGGGCACCATCTGGCCCGGCGGCATCATGGTGGGCGACCGCGGCGACGACATGCGCGCCGCCAAGGCCCACGGCATCCACGCCCTCGGCGTCACCTACGGCTACGGCAGCCGCGAGGAACTGCGATCCGCCGGAGCGGAAGTCCTGCTCGATTCCATCGCCGACCTGGACGCCTGGTTCGCGAAGCATGTCTCCGGCGACGAGATCCACGACGCCTTCAGCCGCGCGGAATAAGACGCGTCAGCCTTTCGCCGCGCGGATGTCGCAGCTGCGGATCGGTCCGCCGAGGGCGGCGCTCACCCAGCAGAGGTCGAAGATCCCGGCGCTGAGCGGGAAGAAGCTCCAGATCAGCGACGCGATGCCGAGCGGGTGATGGCGGAAGGCAAGGCCGAGCGCCAGAAAGACCACGCCCGCCGTGAGGCGGAAGCCCCTGCCCGTGGCGCTGTTGATGAAACGGGACAGGCCCGTGTGGTTGAAAGCTTCGTGCAAGCTCATCCCGACCTCCTCACTCGACCGGGGAAAGATACTCCGCGTCGCTGACCTTTTCCATCCAGTTCACCGGCGTGCCGTCCTGCCATTCCTGGATGGCGATGTGGCTCATGCCCGTGGTGGCCGTGGCGCCGTGCCAATGCTTCTCGCCGCAGGCGCAGGAGATCACATCGCCCGGGCGGATCTCCCGCTTGGGCCCGCCCGCGCATTGGACCCACCCGCAGCCGGAAGTCACGACCAGGTGCTGTCCCAGCGGATGCGTGTGCCACGCCGACCGCGCGCCGGGCTCGAAAGTGACGAGCGCCGCCGACACCCGCGTCGGCTCGCCCCA
>CAZKIM010000115.1:0-5636 GCA_964552855.1 uncultured Solibacteraceae bacterium
ATGAAGGTGATCCAGATGATGAAGGAGGGCCGCACCCGCGAGCTGGCGGACCTCATGCCCGACTTCATCGAGCAGGCCCTCAGCGAATGCCGGGACGGCTGCCTTTCCTGGATGCTGTCGGCGCTCGACTATCCGAGCTATCCGGCCGAGGTCTACGCCTACGGCAGCGTCATCGGCACCGGCAACGCCGTCGTGGGCTGGCATCCGGAAGGCGCGAAGGTGAAGGCATGATCCTCCAGGGCTACCTCGTCCCCGGCAAACCCCTGCCGCTCCTCGCGCCGGAGAAGAACCCCCACTGGGCGAAGTTGCGGCGTGGCTTCGAGACCGCGCGGGATGAGATTCGCGCGAGTGGAGCGGACCTGCTGCTCCTCTACTCGACCCAATGGCTCAATGTCATCGGCCACCAGATCCAAGCCGACCCGGCGCCGGAATGGGTGCATGTGGACCAGGACTTTCACGCCTTTGGCACGATGCCCTACAAATTCCGCATGGACCCCGGCTTCGCGAAGGCCTATGAGACGACGGCGCGCGCGAAGGGCCTCCACGCGCGCACCGTCAGCTACAAGGGCTTCCCGCTGGACAGCGGCGTCATCCAGGCGTTGCAGCTGCTGAACCCGGATAACGCGATCCCCGCGTGCGTCGTGGGCTGCAACATGTACGCGGACCGCGCGGAGACGATCGTGCTGGGCAAGGCTGCGGCGGAGGCCGTTCAGCAAAGCGGACGCAAAGCCGTCGTCGTGGCCATCTCGGCCCTGTCCAACCGCGTCTTCTCGCGACAGATTGATCCGAAGGACGACCGCCTCTATTCGGCGAAGGACGACGAGTGGAACCGCAAGGTGTTGGAGATGCTCGGCGAGGGTCGCCTCGAGGATGTGAGCCAGGTGGCCCGCGACTTCGCGGCGCAGGCCAGCGGCGAGCAGCGGGGCAAGGCCTTCTGGTGGCTCGCCGCCGCCATGGGCCAGACCAACGGCTATGACGGCAAGGTCCACGCCTACGGCCCCCTGTGGGGCAGCGGCGCGGCCATCGTCGGGCTCACGCCCAACCCCGCCAAGGATCGCAGCCGCGAATTCGACGAAGGCGAAGTGCAGACCTTCACCGGCGACCGCGGCGTGTTGAGCGCGACCGCCGTTGCGCCGGCTACCGACTTCCGACTACCGGACACTCCGAGGCCCATCAGCGCCATTCGCACCGACGCCGCGCCGAAACCCGTCGGCGCCTATCCTCACGCGCGGCGTGAGGGCGATCTGCTCTTCCTCAGCGGCATCGGACCGAGGCAAGCGGGAACGGACGCGATCCCCGGCGGACCCGTGCGGGACGCGGACGGCAACCCGCGCGCCTACGACGCCGCCGCTCAGACGAAGGCCGTCATCGAGAACATCAAGACCATCCTCGAGGCCGCCGGATCCAGCCTCGACAAGGTGGTGGACTGCCAATGCTTCCTCATTGACATGGCCCGCGACTTCAAGGCCTTCAACGAGGTCTACGCCTCCTACTTCAAAGCGATCCAGGCCACCCGCACGACCGTGGAGGTGCGCGCCCTGCCCACGCCCATCGCGGTGGAAATCAAAGTCATCGCGAAGGTCTGATGAAGATCCACGACATCTCGCCCCTCATCTCGCCCCGCCTCGCGGTGTGGCCGGGGGATGTGCCGTTTTCGCGGAGCGTCGCGCTCTCCATGGCGGAGGGCGCGAACCTGGACCTGAGCAGCGTGACGACGACGCTGCACCTGGGCGCCCATGCGGACGCACCCGCTCACTACGCGGCGGGCGCGGCGGGCATGGACGCCGTGGATCTCGCGCCTTATTACGGAGCCTGCCAGGTGATGCGCGTGACGGTCTCGCGCGGCGAGCGCATTCTCCCCCGCCATCTCACCGCAGAGATCGCGGCTCCGCGCGTGCTCTTCCACACCGGCACCTTCCCGGATCCTGAAGCCTGGAACACGGACTTCGCGAGCCTGTCGCCGGAGCTCATCGCGCACCTGCACGGACGCGGCGTCATCCTCGTCGGCCTCGACACGCCCAGCGTGGATCCCTTCGAAAGCAAGGCGCTGGAGGCCCATCAGGCGCTGGCGCGCACTGGGATGCGCAACCTGGAAGGCCTCGTCCTCGCTGCGGTGCCCGAAGGGATCTACACGCTGGCAGCCTTGCCCCTTCGCATCGAAGGCGCGGACGCCTCTCCGGTGCGAGCCGTGCTCATCGAGGCTTGAAGCCTCACGCGGCTTCCGGCATCGCCTTGGCGGCAGGACGCCACTGCACCAGGGCGACGCTGCCGAGGATGATCGCCATGCCAACCACCATCCGCGCGTTGAAGGGCTCGCTTCGCCACAGGCAGCCGAGCACGAGCGCCACGATGGGATTGAGGTAGGCGTAGGTTCCCATCTTCGAGGGACTCCAGATCTTCGCCAGATAGGAGTAGGCCGAAAGGCCCACCACCGATCCGAAGACGGCGAGGTAGAGCATCGCGAGCAGCGGCTTCGCGCCGAGCGCCGCGTGCTGATGGCCGCCCGTGAAGGGCGCGGCGAGGTGGCCCACGACCGCGGCCGTGGCCATCTCGATGCCCACTTGAGTCATGAGCCCGCCCTTGCGCACATGGCGCTTGCCGTGGATGGTGCCGAAGGACCACAGCGTGACGGCGAGCATCAACGCGCCGACGCCGAGCAGGTCCACCGTCCCCGCCCACGGTTCGGTGAGCACGGCAAGGCCCAATAGACCGAGCGCGAGACCGACCCAGGCGCGCCCATCCAACCGCTCCTTGTCCCAGAAGGCGAGGCCCACGGGCACGAGCGCGCAGAGGATCGCCGCGAGGCCGGTGCTCACGCGCGTCTCCGACCACGACACGAGCGCGTTGGAGCCCGAGAGCAGCAGCAGGCCGACGAGCGCGAGGTGAGGCAGATCCCGCTTCTCGGGCAGGGGTTCCTTCAGGATGCGGCCCAGCGCGAGCGCGAGGATCGCGCCGATGGTGAAGCGCCACGCGACGAGGCCGTAGGGAGTGAAGGATTCCAGCGCCACGGCGATGGCGAAGTAGGTGCTGCCCCACACGAGCGCGATGGTGGCGTAGGCGATCCAGGCGAGCATCAGCCTCGCTCCTTCCCGTAGGCGCGGGCCACCGTCGCGACGCGCACCGCGTAGTCCGCGTACCAGCGCTGCTTGCCGAGGGTTTGAGCCCCGAGATGCTCGCCCACCTGTTTCCAGGCGCGGGCGCTGGCCTCGTCCTTCCAGTAGCTCACGGTGAGGCCGAAACCCTCCGCGCCCCGCGCGCTTTCCACGCCGAGGAAGCCGGGCTGCTCCGCGACGAGCTCGGCCATGCGTGCGGACATGGCCGCGTAACCCTCGTCACCCGATGAGCGCTGGCTGCTGAAGATGACCGCCACATACGGTGGTTCGGGGGTGCGGGCGATCATGCCTTCACCTTGCGGGCCTGAAGCGGCACGGCGGGCCGCGGTTCCAGGGGGAAGGGGCTGGGACCGGGCTTCTGGAAGTGCGTTTGCAGCACGACGGTCGTGCGCGTCGTCACCTGCGGCCCGAGCATGCGGAGGCGGCGCAGGCGCTCGTTCATGCCCGCGGGCGTGTCCGCCACCATCTTGATGAGGAGGCAGTCCTCCCCCGCCACGGTGTGGGCTTCGAGGATGTCGGGCTCCTGCTCGATGGCCTTGTAGAAGCTGCGTTCCAGCGCCTCATCGTTGTTGGCCCGGTAGCGCACCGCCACGAAGGCCACGACCGGCTTGGCCACCGCCGCCGACTCCACCCGCGCGGCGTAGCCGGAGATGACGCCTTCGGCCTCCAACCGCTTCACGCGGTCAATGATCGTGGGGCGGCTCACGCCGAGGCGCTCCGCCAACTCGGCGTGGGGCATGCGCCCTTCGCCTTGCAGCAGCGCGACGATGCGGCGGTTGAGGTCGTCGTCCATCAGGGATTTCATGCCGAGCCTCCTGGAAGGCCAGAGCATGATGCGCCCTTATCAAAGAGCAAACAAAAAAAATCATTGTGTTTCCACTTTGCAAAGGATGAGACCGAGGCCGTCCCGTCTTCCGACCCATCGCCTTGCCATTCCGGCAAGCCCCGGGGCCGGTCATCCTGGAGGTTCATCCCTGAGGCGCGCATGGACCCGGAATCCACCGAACTGGCATCGCTGCAGGCCCGCGTGGCCGCGCTCGAAGAGCAGGTCGCCCGCCTTCTGGCTGCCCCCGCGCCGCGACCGGCCGCGCTCCCGTCCAGCGCCCGCCCCGCGCCGCTTCCGCGGCCGGTCGCGCCCAGGCCAGCGGCGGCGTCGAAACCGCCCGCCAACCCCGGGCTCGTCATCGCCATCCTCGGCTCGGCGATCTTCCTGCTCGGCGCGATCTTCTTCCTGGGTTGGTCCATCCAGCAGGGCTGGCTCGGACCCGCGCCCCGCATGGGCCTGGGCCTGATCTTCGGCGCGGCGCTCGCGGCCTTCGCGGCTCGCCTCATCCTCAAAGGCACGCGCAAGCTCGGCGTCTGCGTCCTCGCCGCGGGCCTTGGCACCTTCATGCTGAGCCTCTACTACGGCAGCGCTTCCGCCCACCTCATCGCGCCTCCGCTCGGCTTCGCGGGCACGGCGGTGGCGGTGATCTTCGCGGGAGCCCTCGCGGCCCGGGCGAAGTCCGGCGGCGCGCTCGGCGTGGCGCTGCTCGCGGGCTTCCTCGCGCCCATCGCCTTCAGCGAAGGGGGCCATCACGAAGTCGCGCTCACCCTCTACCTCGCCGTGCTCTTCGCCGCCGCCCTGGCGGTGCCCTACCTTTCGGGAACGGGCGCGCGATGGATCGGCTCGCGCATCCTCGCGCTGCTTGGAATCAACGCGCTGCTCTGCGCCGCCTGCGCGGAGGTGCTGAACGCAGACGCGGGCCTCCTGTTGATCCTGCTCACCCTCCACGGCCTGCTCGCCGGGCTCTGGATCTGGCTTCCCAAGCACCCGGAACGACCCATGGGCGCGCTCGTGCTCTGGATGCTCGAAGACGCGGCGCTTTCGGGTCTCGCCTTCCTCGCCTGGAAGGAACTCGGCTGGATGGCCGAGGGCTTCGCCGCGCCGCTGATCCTGCTGGGCGCGGTGAACCTCGCGCTGGTGAAGCCCTTGCGCGCGCGGCTCGGCGACCGCTCCGCGGACTTCGGCCTCCTGGCTCTCGCGGCGACGCATCTCGGGCTCGCGCTGCCCGTGGCCCTCGCCTGGTCCTGGGCGGGCGTGTCGTGGGGCCTCCTGGCGCTCTGCTTCGCGGGCGCGGCCACGCTGGCCGAGGAAGGCGACGGTCCGAAGCCACTCCACCTCCAACTGCTCGCGCTGGGGTTCGCGATCCTCGCTTCCTTGCGGTGGATGGTGGCGGATATCAACCTCTGGGACAACTCCTACCTGCTCACGCCGACGGAAGGCCATGCCTTCTTCAACGCCGCCTTCGCCACGGGCCTCCTCGCCACCCTCGCCTGGGCGCTGCTCGCGCGAAAGGGCGCGCTTCGCATCCTCGGCCTTCTCGGAGCTGAAGGCATGGCGCACCTCGTCCTGCCGCTGGAAGTGGCCTATGCCTTCCACCGTGGCGGCGCGTCCTGGCATGAAGCGGGACTCGCCTTCACCTTCCTTTGGGCGCTCAGCGGCGCGGCCCATTGGCTGCTCGGCTTGAAGCGCGAAGGCGC
>CAZKIM010000116.1:0-5522 GCA_964552855.1 uncultured Solibacteraceae bacterium
AGCCGAGGGCCTTCAACGCCGCGTCGCTGCCATCCCCGCCGTTCACGATGCGGAAGGTGCCCGCGCAGGGCGGGCTCCAGCCCCAGCTCGTCGCGAGGGGCGCGAAGCCCATGGGGCCGTGGATCCGGATGCGCGGAGGGGCGGCGGTCCAGCCGTTCTCCAAGGTGAACGGCTCCACCTGGGCCGCGACGCCCGCGGCCTTGAAGCCGTCCAGGCCCCAGTGCAAGGCGCGGGTGAAGGCGGGACTGCCGGTGACCCGACCGCCGATGCCATCGCAGAGCTGGCGAAGCTGGGCCAGTTCCGGCGAAGGCTGGGTGAAGGCGGCGCGGAGGCGGTCAAGGCTGGAATCCGGGGCCTGGGCGACGAGGGGCAGGGCCGCGAGCAGGATCAGGCGCTTCATCAGGCGGTCCTCCGGGTGTCGCTGGCGTCACCGCCGCTCTGGATCGCCTTCAGGATCTCCACCACTTCCGCCGCGCCGCTGGGGCGGTCCTCCATGCGCTTCTGAAGCAGGCGGTCGAGAAGGAAGCTGAAGCTCGGGGGCAGGGACGGGTCCAGGTCGCGCGCGTGGGGCGGCTCCGCGGAAAGCTGCTTGCGGAGCAGTTCGCTCACATCCGAACCGGGGAAGGGCGGCTGCCCCGTCGCGAGTTCGAAGAGCATGACGCCGAGCGAGTAGAGATCCGTGCGGGGATCCACCCGGTCGCCGCGCACCTGCTCTGGCGCCATGTAGCGGGGCGAGCCGAAGACCTGGCCCGAGCGGTCCTTGCCCGCGGCGGACACGGGCGCGGCGAGGCCGAAGTCCATGAGCTTCACATCGCCGCGCGCGTCAAAGAGCACATTGAGCGGCTTGATGTCCCGGTGGACGACGCCTTCGGCGTGGGCGGCCTCCAGCCCCTCCGCCACCTGGCGGCCGATGCGGAGCACGAGGGGCAGCGGCAGCTTGCCCCGGTCGTCGAGCAGGCGTTTGAGGGTGACGCCCTTGAGGTATTCCATGCTCACGAAGGCCACGCCATCCGCTTCGGCGAAGTCGTGGGTGCGGAGCACGAAGCGGTGGCTGATCCTGCGGGCCAGGCGGACCTCCTGCTTGAGACGCTCCAGGAATTCCACATCCACCGCGTGTTCGGGCCGGATCACCTTGATGGCGACCTCCTCGTCCAGCTGGAGATCCTTCGCCTTGAGCACGATGCCCATGCCGCCCTTGCCCAGCACGCCTTCGACGCGGTAGCGCCCGGCGAAGGTCTCGCCCTCCTTGATGGTGAGGCGCTTGGGCGCGGGCATCGGCTGACCGAGCAGGCTCACGGTGGCGTCCACATCCACCACCGTCATCTCGGCCTCCTTGGTGGCCCGGGTGTGCTGCACCGCGCCCGCGGAGCGCACCTGCTCCAGCATGGCGACCATGTCCTCCTTCGCCTTCAGCTCGGAAAGCAGCCCGCGGAAGCGATCCGTGAGCAGGCCCACCTCGTCCCTCTGATTGGATTCGGGCAGGTCGGGCCGTCGGCCTTCGACGAGGGCCGCCGTGGCGTCCGTGAGGCGCTCCAGGGGCGCGGTCACGCTCCTGGCGGATAAGAGCGCTACGAGCAGTGCCAGCAGCAGGCCCGCGGCCCCCGCGCCGAGAATCCAGTAGCGGAGCCGCGTGTAGGGCGCGAGGAAGGGATCGAGCGGCATCACGAGCAGTTCCGCCGCCTGGAGATCGGCCGCGTTGGCGCCGCGCAGGGGCACGAGCGTCGCGAGCTGATCGTGTCCACCCAGGCTGAGCGGCACGGGCGGCGGGACTTCGCCTTTCTGGAGCACGGCCTTGGCGGAGGCGAAGGAGGGCCCCTTCAACGCCGCCATCGCCTGATCGCGCACCGCGTCGTCGGGAAAGGTGTCCCCTTCGAACTTGAAGCGGCTCAGGAGCGCGAGATGGGCGGTCTTGGGCAGGGCGAGGGCGCGGAGAGTGGCCGCCTGCTTGTCATCCAGCCGCGTGCCCACGAGCATCACGCCGAGCGGGCTGCCTGAAGGCGCCACCAGGCGCCGGGCCACGGCGAAATACGCCTGCGGTCCCAGCTCCACGAAGCCCCGGTAGGAGGGCCCCGGAAAGCCCGCGGCGGCGGCCTCGTCGGGGCTCAGCGCCATCTGGACGATGCCGACTTCCGCGAAGTCGGTCCTGCCCGGGGCGGGCTCAGTGCTGGCGAGCAGGCGGTTGTCGGGGCGCACCACCAGCGCCACATCGCCGGAGAAGGTGGGCAGGTTGTCGTTGAGGAGATCCTGCACGCTGATGAGGCTGCCGGTCTCTTCCGCCTTCTCGATTTCGGCGAGGTTGAAGGAGTATTGGCTGAAGACTTCGAGCCCCGCATCCATCACCTTGGCCTGCTGATCGAAGGTGCGACCGAGCAGGGCCGCGGCGGCGTGGAGGCCTTCGGCGGCCGAGGCCTGGGCCGCCTTCTTGGTCTGGACCAGGGCCACGCCCAGCACCGCGCCGACGAGGAGGAGGATCACGAGGCCCGTGCGGAGGAAGAACTTCCACCCCAAGGACTGAGTCCATTTCACGCTCGCGGCCATCGAAACCTCGTCACGGGGGTATGCTGGCGTCCATCCTACCCAAGGCAGCCCACTCTCTTGGAGACTCCATGGCGGAACGGCGTGACTTCCTACGCACGATGGTGGGTGGCACGGCCCTTCTGGGCCTGAGCGGCCTCGACCTTCCCGCCAGGGAGGCCGCGGATCGGGGCCGGGCGCCGTCCGATGTGGCCCTCCTCAACACGGCGCTGGAACTGGAGCACACGGCGATCTTCGCCTATGGCCTCGCTGCGGGCTCCGGCCTCCTTTCCCAGGGGACGCTGGCCGTGGGCACGCTGTTCAAGGGCAGCCATGAAACCCACCGCGCCGCCCTCACCCAGGCCATCAAGGACCTGAAGGGCTTTCCCATCGCGGCGCGGAAGAGCTACGCCTTCGACGCCTTCGAGCTCAAGACCGAGGCCGATGTGCTGCGCCTCGCCCTCTTCCTGGAGTTGAAGGCTGCCCATGCCTACAACGAATCCCTCCGCCAGTTCCGGCACCGGGCCTTGTTGGATGCCGCCGGGCGCATCCTGGGCGATGAGGTGAGTCACGCCGCCGTCCTGCGCGCTGCCCTCGGACGCGGCCCCGTGGCATTCTGGGGCCAACTTGACGAGGGACTGGATGCTTAACCGATTCGCAGCCCTTGGGCTCGCCGCGCCGCTCCTGGCAGGGAGCCTCCAAGGCCCGGTGAAGGTGGTGGACAAGGATGGCAAGGCGAGACCGTCCCTCAAGGACGCCATCGCCATCCTGGAGCCGCTGAACCACCGCGTGGAGGCGCGCAAGCGGCCCGCGCTCCGCATCCGCACCACCGGCAAGCGCTTCGTGCCGCGCGTGGCGTGGACGACGCCGGGCAGTTCGGTGAGTTTCCCAAACCAGGACCACATCCTCCACAATGTGTTCAGCGTGACGCCGGGGGATGCCTTCGACACCGGCCATTACGAGCCGGGCGACGCGCCCCGCTGGACCGCCGAGAAACCCGGCCTCGTGAAGCTCTACTGCAATGTGCACCGGAAGATGAACGCCTTCCTATGGGTCGTGGACACGCCCTGGGCGGATGTGCTCGATGGTCAGGAGGGCCTTTCCTTCAAAGAGGTCCCACCCGGCCACTACCGGCTGCGCCTCTGGCATCCCGAAGTGGGCGAGAAGGACTTCGAAGTGAGCATCGGCGAAGGCGTCACCACCGGAAGCTGGACCCTCCAGGCCAACCTGCCGGACTTCGAGCCCCACAAGAACAAATTCGGGAAGGACTACCCGCCCGCGAAGGACGAGGGGAATTACTGAGGCTGGAGACCGGAGGCTGGAGGCTGGAGGTCAGCTTCCTCCATGCACCTTCTTGATCATGTACCGCGGCCGGTCGCGCACCTCGGTGTAGATGCGGCCGATGTATTCGCCGAGCAGGCCGAGGGCGAGGAACATGCAGCCCACGAAGAAGAAGAGGATGGCGAACAGCGTGAACACGCCGTTCACGGTGCCTTCCGGGTGCAGGAAGCGGTAGATCAACAGGCCCAGCGAGAACGCGAGGCTGATGCCGCTGATGATCACGCCGAAGACGCTGAGCATCTGCAAGGGCAGCAGGCTGAAGCTCGTGAGCAGATCAAATTGGAGGTTGATGAGTTTCCAGACGCCGTACTTGCTGTCGCCGGCGGCGCGCTCGGCGTGGGCCACGGGCACTTCGGCGATGCGCTTGGCGAAGGAGTTGGCGAGCGCCGGGATGAAGGAGCTGCGCTCCTTGCAGAGCAGCATGGCGTCCACCACCTCGCGGCGGTAGGCGCGGAGCATGCAGCCGTAGTCGTGGAGCTTCACGCCCGTCGTCTTCCGGGTGACGGCGTTCACGAGCTTGCTGGGCAGGCGGCGGAAGATGGAGTCGTTCTCCTCCCGGCCCTGGCGCCAACCGCCCACCACATCGAAGCCTTCCTCGATCTTGGCGACGAGCTTGGGGATCTCCTCCGGCGGGTTCTGGAGGTCGGCGTCCAGGGTGACGATCACTTCGCCCCTGGCCTCGGCGAGCGCCCCGAAGACGGCGGCGTGTTGGCCGTAGTTGCGGTTGAACTCCACCACCCGGATGCGCGGTTCGGCCTTGGCCAGGTCCAGCAGCAGCTTGAGGCTGGCATCGCGGGAGCCGTCATCCGTGAAGATCACCTCCCAACCCCGGGCGTCGTAGGGCGTGAGGGCCGCGGACAGGCGCTCCCAGAGGGCGGGAATGTTGTCCTGCTCGTTGTAGATGGGGATGGTGACGCTCAAAAAGGGCGTGGCGCGGTCGCTCATGGGGGCTCCGAGCCTATGATTCTAGTAGAATCCTGCGAAGCCCCCCGGAGCGCCCAATGTCCCAGCCCCATATCCTGCTGGTCGAGGACGAGCTGAGCCTCGCCGAGGGCATCAAGCTCAACCTGGAGATGGAAGGGCTCGCCTGCACCTGGATCCCGCGGGGCGACGAGGCCCTGAAGCGCATCCTCGCCGAGCCCTTCGACCTGGTGCTGCTGGATGTGATGCTGCCGGGCATGGATGGCTTCAGCGTTTGCGAACGCGTGCGGGACGCCAAGAACTTCACGCCCATCCTCTTCCTCACCGCCAAGAACACGGAAGACGACCGCGTCCACGGCTTCGAGACTGGCGGTGACGACTACCTGGGCAAGCCCTTCCAGGTGCGCGAACTGCTCACCCGCGTGCGCGCCATCCTGCGCCGCGAGGCCTGGTACAAGAACCGCACCCTCGGCAGCCGTCAGGCCTTCGGCCCCCACTGGGTGGACTTCGACAACTTCTGCGGCGAAGGCCCGAGCGGCCCGTTCCAGCTGGGCGTGAAGGAGTGCATGATCCTGAAACTGCTCATGGAGAAGCCCGGCCAGGTGGTGAGCCGCCAGGAGATCCTGGACAAAGTCTGGGGCGAGGATTCCTACCCGACGACGCGCACCGTGGACAACTTCATCGTCCGCCTCCGCCGCAGCATGGAGGAGGACGCCCACCACCCCCGCTGGATCCACACCATCCGC
>CAZKIM010000117.1:0-2606 GCA_964552855.1 uncultured Solibacteraceae bacterium
CAACCAGCTCCGCGCCGTGGCCGATCCCTGGCCCAACGCCTTCCTGCGGACGGAGTTCGGCGATGTGCGGATCCCCTGGGCGCTCCCCAGCGAAGCGCCCTGCCCGACCGGGCAGTTCCGCGTGACGGAGCCAGGCGTCTTGATCGGCTTCCAGGACGGCGCGCTCCGGATCGTCGCCTTGCGCAAGGATGGCCTGCGCAGCGAGGACCAAGGCGATCACGCCGCCTGGCTACGGAGCCTGGGTTTGCCCGAATCGCGCTAGACTCGGAGCCTCGTTCCCCGGAGTTCCTATGAAGTTGCGCGTGGCAGCCCTGCTCCTCGCCCCGGCGATGATCCTCAGCGCGGGAGGGCGCGGCCACCGGCGCGGTCCCCTCGTCAATGAGCGCGACGCCAAGGCCATCGCGGCCCGGGACACCGGCGGAAGGGCGGTGAGCGCCCGGGAGATCCCCCTGAACGGCGCCAGCGGCGGCTGGGAGGTGGATGTGCACATGTCGGATGAGGACCGGGGCTGGCGCTGCACCATTGATGACGACACCCGCACCGTCCGATCCAAGACGCGCATCGCCAACCCGCCGTTGCCCGCCCCCAAGCACAAGCGCAAATGATCCGCGCCGCCGGGGGCCTCGCCGCGACCGCCCTGCTCTTCGCCCAAGCTCCTCAACCGCCCCCTGACGCCGCCCGACTCAAGGCGGATGTCTACACCCTCGCCAGCCCCGCCTTCGAGGGCCGCTTCACCGGCGCGCCAGGTCAACTGAAAGCGGCGCGCCTAGTCGCGGATCGCTTCCAGGCTTTGGGGCTCCAGCCCCTCGCCCAAGGCCCGGAGCCCTACTTCCTGCCCTACGCGCTGGAACGCCGAACGGTGGATTCGGCCGCGTCCTTCATCTCGCTCCGTGGAAACCGCGCGCCCTTCGGCCCCGGCGTCGCCACCTACCGCCTCGCGCCGCTGGAGACGCGCCTGCGCTTCGTGCCCGACGGCGTGGACCCCGGCGCCATCGCCCCAGGCGAGTGGCTCGCGCGTTTCGCGCCCAAGGGAAGCGAGGCCGATTCAGGGCAACTGCTCCAGGCCGCGCAGGCCTCGGGCGCGGCCGGCCTGCTCCTGCTGCCACGCCCTCACGAGGACACGCTCGGCCCCTTGCGGGAGCGGGCCCAGCGCTTCCTGCGACGCGGCCGCTACGGGTTTCCCGGCGATGGCCCCGCCTTCTCAGGCCCGTCCCTGGCGGCCCTGGACGCCGCCTCGGCGCGCGCCATCGGCCTCGACCTCGACGCGCTGATGAAGGCCACGGCGCCCAAAGAGCTGGGCGACTTTCGCATCGCGCCGACGATGACGGCCCAGCCTTCGAAGCCCGTGAATGTGGCCGCGCTCCTGCCCGGGTCCGATCCCGTCCTGAAAGATCAGATGGTCGTCCTCAGCGCCCACGAGGATCACCTGGGCGTCGTGGATGGCCAGCTCCACCCCGGCGCCGATGACAACGCCAGCGGGACCGCCGTGCTCATGGAAGTGGCGCGCCTGCTGAAAGACGCCAGGCCGCGGCGCTCCATCCTCTTCCTCAGCGTGAACGGCGAGGAACTGGGCCTGTTCGGCTCGCGGGCCTTCGTGGCCAACCCGCCGGTGCCGCTGAAGGCCATCGTGGCCGATCTCAACACGGACATGGTAGGCCGCAACGGCGTGAAGACCATCGCCGTCACCCCCGCGCGCATTGCGGACGCGACAGGCACGCTCACGCGGGACACCCGCGAGATCGCCGCGGACCTCGGCTTCACCCTCACCGACGAGGCGGACGACTATTGGCGGCGATCCGACCACTACACCTTCGCCCAGGCCGGCATCCCGGCGATCTTCTTCTTCGGCGGCATGGAACCCGATTACCACCAAGCCACGGACACACCGGACAAGATCGAACCAGAGAAGCTGGCCAATGTCGCGGAGCTGCTTCGGCGGCTCACCCTGCGCGTGGCGGATGCGGACGAGAAGCCGCACGCGCTCCCGGAAGCCACCTGGAAATCATGGAAGTGGCCTTCGCGCTGAACGCCGCTTGCACCGAGCCGTAAAATGGAGTTCTGCGGCCATCGCCGCGAAGGAGAAACCTAAATGAGCCTGATGGACTGGGGCAAGGCCCAATTCATCGAGATCATCGAGTGGCTCGATGACTCCAACGACACCCTGGCCTGGCGCTTCCCCGTGCGCGAGCAGGAAATCAAGAACGGCGCCAAGCTCGTCGTGCGCGAAGGCCAGGAAGCGGTCTTCGTCAACGAGGGCCAGCTGGCGGATGTGCTCAAGCCAGGCACCCACACGCTCACCACGCAGAACCTGCCCATCCTCGCCACACTGAAGGGCTGGAAATACGGCTTCGAAAGCCCCTTCAAGGCTGAGGTCTACTTCACGAGCACGCGCCTCTTCAATGACCAGAAGTGGGGCACCTCGAACCCCATCATGATGCGCGACGCCGATTTCGGCATGCTGCGCATCCGCGCCTTCGGCATCTACTCCATCAAGGTCGCCGACAGCGGCAAGTTCCTCAAGCAGCTGGTGGGCACCAACGGCGTCTACACCCTGGACGACATCACCGAGCAGCTCCGCAAGTCCATCATGAGCCGCTTCACCGATG
>CAZKIM010000117.1:2706-3785 GCA_964552855.1 uncultured Solibacteraceae bacterium
CTGGACGACATCACCGAGCAGCTCCGCAAGTCCATCATGAGCCGCTTCACCGATGTGCTGGGCGAAGCCAAGATCGCCGCCCTCGACCTCGCCGCGCACTACGACGAGCTGAGCGACCTCGCCAAGCAGAAGCTCGGCGACGAGTTCGGCACCATGGGTCTGGAGCTGTCCAAGTTCTTCGTGGAGAACATCAGCCTTCCCGAAGAAGTCGAGAAGATGATGGACAAGCGCACCGGCGTCGGAATGATGGCCCCCGTGATGGGCGCCTACACCCAGATGCAGGTCGCCGATTCCATTCCGCTCGCCGCCCAGAACCCCAGCGGCATCGCCGGCATGGGCATGGGCGTCGGCATGGGTTTCGGCATGGGCAACATGATGGGCGCCCAGATGGGCCAGGCCATGCAGGGAATGCCCGGCATGCAGGGCATGGCTCCCGCCGCGGCTCCGGCCGCCCCCGCCGCTCCGGCGAAGTCCCTGAAGGATGAACTCTCCGAGCTGAAGGATCTCTTCGATTCCCAGCTCATCAGCCAGGCCGAGTTCGACAAGCAGCGCGCGGCCATCATGGCCAAGCACGGCATGGCCTGAGACGACGCGTTTCCATGAAGAAGGCGCCGCGCGAGCGGCGCCTTCTTCATGGGCGCGACAGAAGGATCTCCGCGATCACCGTGTTTCCCTTGCCCTGGTACTCCAGGCGGTCGAAGCAGTTCGAGGCCATGTAGACCCCGCGACCGTGGGTGTCGAAGGCGCGCTCGGCGCTGAGTTCCAGGTAGCGCTTCCAATCAAATCCCGCACCCTCGTCCGTCACGGTGAAGCGGTAGCGATCGGGAAGCTGCTCGAAGCGGACCTCCACCGAGCGCGCGTGGAAGCGAGGATCCTCCAGTCGCGTGCGGATCAGCTCGGCACGGTTCCGCTGGGCGATGGCGGCGCTCGTCTCCTGGTAGGTGATTTCCAGGTTGCCGTGCTCCACGGCGTTGATGAGCAGCTCGGAAAGGCCCACCGCCGCGCGGTCGGGATCTGGGCAGGCCGCCGCCAGCAGGTAGGTGAGGTTCTCGGCTTCCTCCTGAGTGCGGTAGCGGAAG
>CAZKIM010000117.1:3885-5416 GCA_964552855.1 uncultured Solibacteraceae bacterium
CGCCGCCAGCAGGTAGGTGAGGTTCTCGGCTTCCTCCTGAGTGCGGTAGCGGAAGCGGCCCGCCTCCATGAGCGACAGGGTCCGCGCCGCGCGGCGCACATGGGTTCCCAACTCACGCTGGCGGCGGCAGTCTTCCACCGCGGTGTGGACGGTGGCGAGCAGTTCTTTGCGCCGCACGGGCTTTTCGAGGAAGTAGTGCGCTCCCGCCGACAGGCACTCCTTGATCACGGAGGAGTCACCGGAGCCGGTCTGGAAGATCACGGGCAGCGGCGCGGTCCGGGGGTCCGCCTTGATGCGCCGCAGCGCCTCGAGCCCATCCATCTTCGGCATCTTCCAGTCCAGGACGATGCCATCGAAGGATTCCGGGCAGTCCCGGAGCAGCTTGAGCGCTTCTTCTCCGTTCCCCGCCTGCTGGGTGGTGTAGCCACCCTGGTCCAGGACCGCCGCCATGGCGTCCCGGAGGCCAGGGTCGTCATCCACGATGAGGAGCGTTCCTTCCGGCATGGTCCCGTCCGGCCCCCAGCCTAGCGCACCCGTCAACGATCTCAATGATCGTGATGGTCGTGGGCCCGGGCCTCATGCTGGTGGATGAATCGGTGATGGTGCTTGGCGGCCATGGGGCCGGTCTCGAAGTGGATCGTCACATGGCGCACGCCGAAGTGATCTTCCAGACGGTGCTCGATGGCGTGGAGGATCTCCGCCGTCTCGTCCAGCCGCTCGGCGGCCACCACCGCGTGAGCCGTGGCGACGGTGAGGTGGCTGCACACCTTCCAGCTCCGCAGGTCGTTCACCGCGAGCAGGCCGGGGATCTTCGTGAGTTCCACCCGGGCCGCGTCGTGGTCGAAAGCCGCCTTGTGCATGAGGATCGCCGTGGCGTCCTTGAGCAGCGCCCACGCGCCCCGGAGGATGACGAGCAGGATGGCGAAGGCCATCACCGGGTCGAGCCAGCGCCAGCCGGTGAAACGGATGACGA
Source organism: uncultured Solibacteraceae bacterium (assembly GCA_964552855.1). Lineage (GTDB taxonomy): Bacteria > Acidobacteriota > Holophagae > Holophagales > Holophagaceae > JAFDVN01. Next base: position 4,859 of record CAZKIM010000117.1, read on the forward strand.
CCATGGAGATCACTAGCGCGACGCTCGTGAGCGAATCAGAGAAGGCGTGCACATAGGCCGCCTTCAGGCTGGAGTCCCGCTCCAGCTGGCTCTTGTCCTTGGGCACCAGGACGAGCGTGGCGAGCACATTCAGCACGAGCCCGCTCAGGGCGAAGATGAGCACCCACCCGGTGAGGATCGCCTGCGGGTGCCGCAGATGGTCCACGGCCTTCACCGCCACGCCCGCCGCCAGCGCCAGCAGGAAGCCCACGCCGACGAGGCTGTTGATGACTTCCAGACGGTGGAAGCCGAAGGCGTAGTTGTCGCAGGGCTCTCGGCGGTTGGCGATGGCGAGGCTGGCCAGTCCCAGCAGGTTCACCAGCACATCGTTGAGGTTCTCCAGCGAGTCGCTGATGAGGCCCACCGAGCCGCTCCAGAAGCCGCCGAGGCCCTGGAGCAGGAAGCTCAGGAAGAAGATGCCGGCGCTGGTCGCCAGTCGGCCGGCCGTCGTGGGTCCGTGATCATGGCCATGGGCGTGGCCGTGCCCGTGGTGATGGTCGTGGGCCATCATTCCCCCCG
>CAZKIM010000118.1:0-2267 GCA_964552855.1 uncultured Solibacteraceae bacterium
CGGTGGTGCTCTACTTCTATCCCAAGGACGACACCCCCGGCTGCACCAAGGAGGCCTGCGCGTTCCGGGATGGTTACGCGGACATTCAGGCCACGGGCGCGGTGATCCTCGGCGTGAGCGCGGATGACGCGAAGAGCCATAAGGCCTTCGCCGAGAAATACCACCTTCCCTTCAAGCTCGTGGCGGACGCGGACCACGCGATCATTGACGCCTACGGCGTGAAGATGCCGCTCCTCAGCATGGCCAAGCGGACCACCTTCATCCTCGACAAGGAAGGCGTGGTCCGAAAGGTCTTCGAAGGCGTGACGCCCGCCACCCACGAGCCGGAAGTGCTCGCGGCCCTGAAGGGACTCTAGCGGGGTGTGAAGAACCCTTAACACCCGCGCCAAGACCTCTTGTTGAGCATAGCCCCTCCGAGGGGCTATGCTTTTTACATCCACCCCGAGGATTTGGATGGTCTTCTTCAACCACGCCACCCGGCAGATGACGGCGAAAATCGTCTATTACGGCCCCGGTCTGTGCGGAAAGACCACGAACCTCAACACCATCTACGGCAAGACGAGCACCAAGGCCCGCGGCGAGATGGTGAGCCTCAACACCGAGACGGACCGCACGCTCTTCTTCGACCTGCTGCCCATGGATGTGGGCATGGTGGGCGGCTTCAAGACCAAGCTCCAGCTCTACACGGTGCCGGGCCAGGTCTTCTACAACAGCACCCGCAAGCTCGTGCTCAAGGGCGTGGATGGCATCGTCTTCGTCGTGGACAGCCAGACGCCGATGCTCGACGCCTGCAAGGAGAGCTACCAGAACCTGCTGGAGAACATGAAGGAGCTGGGCATTGATGTGACCGGGATTCCCCTCGTCTATCAGTGGAACAAGCGCGACCTGAAGAATGTCGTCCCGGTGGAGGAGCTGGAGGCCACCTTCAATCCGCGTGGCCTACCGAGCTTCCAGGCGGTGGCGGCGGATGGATCGGGCGTCTTCGAAACGCTGCGTGGCATCACCAAGCTGGCGCTCGCCCACATCAAGGCCCATCACCTCGGCGAGACCGCGGGGCCGAAGGCCGCGCCCGCGCCGCCACCTCCGCCGCCTGCTCCGTCCCTGGCGCTGGATCTGACGGATCTGCCCGCGGTCGGCGACATCCTGGACAACACGGACCCGGGGCCGATGGACATCACGGGCATCACCATGGACGCCCCGGATTTCCCCGAGCCGCCGCCCGCGAAGTCCGAACCCGCGCCGCCTCCTCCCGCCGCGCCCAAGCCCGCGCCCGCTGATCCGAGCGCCACGCGGCCCGTCAGCGCCGCCGAACTCGCCGCCGCCACCGCGAAGGCCATGGAGAAGGCCGCGAAGCCCGCGGTGGTGGAGAAGCCCGCCCCGGCCGTGACGCCGAAGGTGGCCGTTCCCAAGATCGCCATGCCCGCGCTGCCCAAGGCTCCGGCCCCGAAAACCGCGTCGCCCAACGCGTCCGGTGCCACCAACCTGAGCAATCTGCTGGGTGAACTCACGCAGGTGGGCCGCGTCGGCGGAATCTCCACGCTGCGCCTGGACCTGCCCGAAGGCCTTGAGGGCGAGGTCGAGGTGATCGTCCAGGTGAAGTCCGCCGGGGAACTCGTCGCCGAGAAGAAGCTCGATCGCCCCGTTCCCGCCAAGGGCATCGCCGCCAAGCTCACGGTGGAGCTCAAGCGCGGATGAAGGCGCTCGCCTTCATGTTCGCGGCTGCATCCCTGGCGGCCCAAAGCCTGCCGGGTTGGTGGCGGCCCATGCTCGACGCGCCGCGCTTCGAAAGCCGCTTCATCCAGACCAGTGAATCCCAGGTCTTCGGCAAGCTCGTGAAGAAGGGCCGCATCGAGGCCGCCCAGGGCGGGCGCCTGCGCGTGGCCTACGACGAAGGCCTCCTGCTGGTGGCGAATGGCGCCGACCTCATCCAGTACGATTCCGACACGCGCACCGCCCAGCGCATGGACCTCGGCCAGGCCTTGTTGGACACGCCCCTGCTGAATGTGCTGGTGGCTCCCGAGCGTCTGGCCAAGACCTACAAGGTGGAGCGCGTTTCCGCCGACACCGTCCGTCTCGTGCCCCTGCGAACGGATCTGCCTGCCATGGAGATCCAGGGCTCCGGCCGCTTCGCCCGCATCCTGCGCTGGACCGACGCCAGCGGCGCGAAGCAGGAGCTGCGCCTGCTAGACCCGAAGGTGCCTGCGCCCTTCAAGGAAGATCGCTTCAAGTTCACCCTGCCCAAGGGCGCGACGATGGTGGGGAACTGA
>CAZKIM010000118.1:2367-5402 GCA_964552855.1 uncultured Solibacteraceae bacterium
TTCAGGTTTTCGCCACAGCCTGTTTGATGAACGCCACCACCTCGTCCGTGCTCGTGCCGGGCTGGAAGATCTCGCGGATGCCCAGGGCCTTGAGGGCCGGGATGTCCTCGTCGGGGATGATGCCGCCGGCGAAGACGGGCACCTCCGCCGCGCCCTTCTCCTTCATGAGCCGCAGGATCTCCGGGAAGATCTGGTTGTGCGCGCCGCTGAGGATGCTGAGGCCCAGCACCGCGGCGTCCTCCTGCACCACGGCGGCGACGATCTGCTGGGGCGTCTGCCGCAGGCCGGTGTAGATGACCTCCATGCCGGCGTCGCGCAGCGCGCGCGCGATCACCTTCGCGCCGCGGTCGTGGCCGTCCAGGCCGGGCTTGGCGATGACGACGCGGATGGGGGCGCTGCTCATGGGAACTCCAGATCCTCATTTTCAAGGCAAAGGCTCCCCGAAGGAAGCGCCACCTGCCGCGCCTTGACGGGGCTAGGGCGGCGGCCTGAGGATCGGAATCAACCCATGTCCAGCCGTTCACGCACCCTCACCGGTCTTCTTCCGCTCGCGGCCTGCCTCGCCTGCGGCGTCCTCACCGCCCAGCAGACGGGCGCGCCGCCGCTGTCCAAGAGCGAGGGGATCGCGGCGCTGGATTACGAAGTGATCCCGGTGCAGGGCGGTTCCTCCCTTGACCTGTTGGGCTTCCATTACCTCAAGCCGCTGAACGGGTGGCTCTACCTCGGCGTCGGCGGCCACGCGCCGCTGGTGAAGGGCGACTACGGCGGCTTCATGGCCTTCGACGCGACGATCCAGGTCCAGAAGAAGGTCGTCGGGGATCTCTTCGTGGAGGGCGGCCTCTCCGTGGGTGGAGGCGGGGGCGGCAAGAGCATCCGGCAGAGCGCCACGCTCTCCGGGTCGGGCCGTTACCTCAAAAAATACCTCGGCCTCGGCTACGACTTTCGAGCCTTCTCCGTCGGCGTGAACTACACGGGATTCCAATTCACCCATTCCGCGATCCACCACTCCCAGTTCGATGTCGTCTTCCAGATTCCCTTTTCCTTTTCGGTCGGCCCCTACGGCCACTCGGGGGATCGCGAGCTGTCGCTCCCGCGGTCGGAAGCGGATGATCTCTTCGCGGACGCGAGTGAAAGCCTGTTCAGCGAGGGCCTGGAACACCTGTCGCAGATCCGGCCCACGGGGACGAACAAGCGCCCAATAGATGTGTTCGAGTTCCAGTTCGCGCATTTCTTTGGGCGCGATTGGTACCTCTACGCGGAAGGCGGCGCCGGGTACCACGGGCTGCCCGCCTACAACCAGATGCTCGGGGGCGTCGGGTATCGGGTCCGCCTGGCGCCGCGGTTCAACCTATACGGTCAGGTGGCCGCGGGGTCCGGTGGCTACGCGCCCGACATCATTGATACCGGATCCGGCTTGCTGATCTATCCCAAGGTCGCGGCGGAGTACCTCATCACCCGGAACTGGGGCGTCGCGCTCTCGGGTGGCTACCTCTTCGCGCCGCGTGGGACTTCGAGAAACGCCGTGATCGGGGCGTCGTTGGCGTTTCATCCGTTTTTCACGCGGATGGATTCGGACGAGGACGGGGGAGGCGACGAAGTCGTGTTCAGGGACCGCCGTCTGAATGTCTATGTCCAAGCCGAACTCGATCCGGTGGTGGGCGCCACGCGCAGGGGCACGGTCAACCTTCTGACCGCGCAGTACGACGGAGCCATCGGGCGCCACTGGTATCTGCCCGTCCAGGTGTCCGTCGCCTTTCACGGTTATCCGGGATATGGAGAGGTCCTGGCGGGAGTGGGGGCGCAGACTCCCGACCGTCCCGGCGTGTCGCTTCAGGCCTTTGCCCAGTTGCTCGTCGGCTCCAATCTCTTCGGCTTCATCGTGAAGCCGGAGGTCGGCGTCCTGTGCGGCCTGAGTCCTCATCTCGCCCTTCGCGGAAGCATCGGCAAGACACTCTCGCTGGACGACGCCCGCTCCGCGGAATACCCGGAGGACCATCGCTTCCGGGCCACTACCCTCGGGCTTGGCCTGAGCTACCGCTTCTCGTTGGCGAACTGAACCTCACCAGCGTTCGGTCTGCCTCAGGCCCTCGTAAAGCCCGATGGCCGCGGCTTGGGCGAGGTTCAGGCTGCGGTGGAAGTCGCCGAGCATGGGGATGCGCACGAGACTGTCCGCGTGCGCGGCGAGGATGTCCTCCGGCAGGCCGGCGGTCTCCTTCCCGAAGACGAGGCCATCGCCGTCCTGCCAGGCCACTTCCGTGTGCTTGCGCGCGCCCTTAGTGCTGAAAAGCCAGAGGCGCTTGGCTGGGGCCTTCGCGAGGAAGTCGTTCCAGTCGTCATAGTGCGTGGGCGCGAGCTTCTCCCAGTAGTCCAGGCCGGCCCGGCGCAGGTAGTAGTCCGTCGTCTCGAACCCGAGCGGATGGATGAGGTGCAGCTTCGCGCCGTTGTTCACGCAGAGCCGACCGATGGATCCGGTGTTTTGCGGAATCTCAGGTTGGTGAAGAATGATGTGGAAGGTGGCGGACATGGACGACTGTCTTTTCTGCAAGATCGCGCGGAAGGAGATTCCGGCGACGGTGGTCTTCGAGGACGAGGATGTGATGGCCTTCCAGGACATCTTCCCTCAGGCGCCCGTCCATCTGCTCATCATTCCGAAAGCCCATTATTCCGGGCTTAACGGCCTCCGCCCCGAAGCCGCGCCGGTGCTGGGCCGCATCCCCTTTGTGGCCGCCCAGCTCGCGAAGGAGCACGGCGTCGCGGAGCGCGGCTGGCGGCTCGTTTCCAATGTGGGGGAGGACGGCGGCCAGAGCGTCTTCCACCTCCACTTCCACCTGCTCGGCGGCAAGGCCTTGGGCGGGAAGATGTGCTCATGAGCGAAGCCGCCGTTCTCCGCTGCCCCGCCTGCGGCGCGCCCGCCGCGCCGCAGGACACGGTCTGCCGCTATTGCGAGGCGCCCCTCGCCACGGTGGCCTGCCCTAAATGCTTCGGGCTCGCCTTCAAGGGCGCGAAGAACTGCCCCCACTGCGGCGCGGCGCTGG
>CAZKIM010000119.1:0-5316 GCA_964552855.1 uncultured Solibacteraceae bacterium
AGAACCCCATGAAGCGCCTGCTTCTCGTGCTCGCCCCCCTGGCCCTCGCGGCCGCGCCCCTGGCCGCCCAGGATGCCCACTTCGGCGTCCAGGCCGGTGTGAACTTCCCCCAGTCCGACCTGAAGGATTTCATTGATAACAAGCTGGGCTTCACCGTGGGCGCCAACGCGACCGTGGATCTGGGTTCGGGCCATGTGATCCGCCCCCGGGTGGACTACGGCTTCTACAGCGCGTCCGTGAGCAACCCCGTCTTCACCGATGACAACAAGGTGAAGACCCTCTCGCTCGGCGCGGACTACATGTACTTCCCCGCCCAGCGCATGGAAGGCTTCTACGCCACCGCCGGCGTCGCCGCGCAGAACACCAAGGTCCAGGACAGCAATCCCCTCGGCGAGTTCAGCGACAACAAGACCGCCTTCGCCTGGGCCGTGGGCGGCGGCTGGCAGTTCACGGACGCCGTGGGCGCGGAGCTGCGCTACACCTCCAGCCACCCCAAGTTCGATGGCGGCACCTTCAAGGCCGACGCCATCAACCTGGCCGTCACCTTCAAGTTCTAAGCGGTTCCGCTTACGAAGAAGGCCCCGCATCCGCGGGGCCTTCTCGTTGGATGCATGAGGTTTCGGTTTCTTGGATGGCATCTGCCTATCGCGCTGGAGTGACCATGGCCCGTTTACTGATCCGCGTTCTCCCCATCCTTCTCATGGTCGCACCCCTCTCCGCCCAAGGCGTGGCTGGCGGCTTGCAGGTCGGGATCTCCATTCCCGAGGGCGATGCTCAATCGGCGGTAGGCTCTTCAGCCGGATTCATCGTCGGGGGCTATGTTCGCGTGGCACGGGCCAGTGGATTCACGCTCAGACCTGGGCTCTCGTATCGCTCCTTCAGCGGGACATCCACGCCGTATGGCACGCAACCCTACGGCTATGGCACCTTCAAAAACCAGATTGATACCGCGAGCCTCAGCCTTGATGCCATCTACCACTTCACGGGAAGCGAAACCGGGGCCTATGGACTCGTGGGAATCGGCGCAGAGTACACCTCCTACAAGTCCACAGGCGGAACGAGTCTGCTTTCCTCCGGATCGGATTCCGCTCAAGCCACGGGCCTGGGCTGGACGGTGGGAGTCGGATTCGACTTCACGCAACGGGTGGGTGTGGAGTTGGCGTACCGATCCAGCCAGCCTTCGCTGAACACCTACACCCTTCCAAACGCGACGGGGTTTCAGAACTCGGCATTGTCCCTGGCGGTGACCGTCACCTTCTGACCCCTAGAAGCCGTACTCCTTCCATCGCGCGGTGATCGTCGCGAGGACTTCCTGGGGAAAGGCCAGATCCTCGGGCCATTCGCGTTTGAAGGCATCGAAGGGTTTGTTCTTCCGGGTGGCGTCCATGCCGACCTTGCTGCCGAAGGCGAAGCGGTCGCTGGAATGGTCCAGCACATCCAGCGGGCCGTCGGTGAAGAGCAGGTCGCGTTTCGGGTCCACATTGCTCGTGACGCGGAAGAGAACTTCCTGGAGGTCGCTCGGGTCAATGTCCTCGTCCACGACGACGACGGCCTTGCTGAACATGATCTGGCCCGTGCCCCAGATGGCGTTCATCACCTTTTGGGCGTGGCCGGGGTATTCCTTCTTCATCGAGACGATGACGAGGTTGTGGAAGCCGCCCGCGGCGGGCAGGTGCATGTCACGGATCTCCGGCAGCACCATGCGCAGGAGCGGCAGGAAGATGCGCTCGGTGGCGAGGCCCAGGTAGGCGTCCTCTTGGGGCGGGCGGCCCACGATGGTCGCGGGATAGATGGGATTCTTGCGGTGGGTGATGGCGGTCACATGGAGCACCGGGTAGTCGTCCGCCAGGGAGTAGTAGCCCGTGTGGTCACCGAAGGGGCCTTCGCGCCGCAGCTCGCCGGGATTCACGAAACCCTCGATGACGAGCTCGCTATCGGCGGGCACTTCGAGATCCTGGCTCACGCACTTCACCATCTCGATGCCGCTGCCCCGGAGAAAACCCGCGAACATCAGCTCGGAGAGGAAGGGCGGCAACGGCGCCGTGGCGGCGTAGGTGAGCGCCGGATCGCCGCCGAAGCTCACGGCCACGGGCATCTTCTCGTCCCTTCCGTAGCCGTGGCGGTTCCGCGCGCCATCGTGGTGCAGCTGGGTATGAAAGCCGAGCGTGCGATCGTCGAAGACCTGCAGGCGGTAGAGCCCCACATTGCGATGGCCGCTTTCCTTGTTCACGGTGTGGCTCATGCCGAGCGTGATGAAGGGTCCGCCATCGCCGGGCCAGGTGGTGAGCACGGGGAGGTCCGACAGCTTGATCTGTTCGCCGGTCTTCACGACCTCCTGGCAGAGGCCCTTGCGGACGCTCTTCGGCATCCAGTTCCCGACTTCGGCCAGCATCGGCAGCTTGGCGAGCTTTTCGAAGAAGCCGAGCCCAGGTTTCGGCATGGCCTCCTGGATGAGCGTTTCGATGCGGCCTGCGACGGCGTCCAGGCCGCGCGCCTCCTTTGCGACGCCAAGCGCCATCTCCATGCGGCGCCTGGAGCCATAAGCGTTCATGAGGACGGGCATGGCGTAGCCCTTGGGACGCTCAAAGAGGAGGGCCTTGCCGCCACCGGGCTCCTTCGAGACCCGATCCGCGATGGCGCCCATCTCCAAGAACGGGTCCACCTCCGCCGTGATGCGATGCAGCTCGCCCGCGGCTTCAAGCTGTTTCAGGAAATCCTGGAAATCCATGCCCATGGCCCGATCTTCCCATCTTTTCGGGCCTCGGGCCTCAGGCTTCGGACCTCGGGCCGCTTCATGGGCCATCCGGCCCTGATCTCGGGGGCGTTGGACTTCGGATTCCTGGAGAATGGAGGGATGAAGCGCCTTGCCTTCCTCCTTCTTTCGCTCCCGGCCCTTGCTCAGGCCTCCTTCCACCCTGGGATCCAAGTGACCCAGTACGGGCCGGAGGGATTCGCGGCCCTCGGTCTCCAGGCGATCCTCGCGCCCCATCCCTTCAACGCGCTCCGGCTCCGGGCCGAAACTTCCATCGCCTCTTCCTTACCGAAATCCGACGGGATCGAATACCGGGATGCCAAGGAAAGCGTGGTGGCCGCCGATTACATTCACTACCGTCATGGCGTGGACCAGCCCGGCTTCTACATTGGCTGCGGCATCGGGAAAAAATCCTGGACTTACCAGCGCTGGAGCTCCGTGGGACCCGGGTTCGCGGGCTCCGAATCCTCCGGAGAGGCGCACTTCATCCTGGGCGGGCAGTTCAATGCGCATGTGGCGCTCGAAGGCCGGATCGAACTCAGCAGCGGTACCGAGATCCCCGCGCCCTTTGCCGCAGTGGCCGTGAGCCTCCATCTGTAGGTGTCGCTACCCCGAGGCCCGGAGCCCGGGGCCGGAGGCCCCCTTCAAGACATTTCCCTTGTCTCCAAAGGCTTCCCCAGGCATTCTGGAAAGCCTGACTGGCCATGGGCCCTAAGTGCATCCGCCCGGATCGCCGCCCCACGCCGCACAACTCGAGAGGCAAGCATGTACGCGATCATCCAGACCGGCGGCAAGCAGTACCGCGTGGCTGAAGGCGAGATCCTGCGCGTGGAGATCCTGGAGGCCGAACCCAAGGCCAAGGTGACCTTCGACCAGGTCCTCCTCGTGGAGAAGGACGGCGATCTCAAGGTGGGCAAGCCCACCCTGAAGGGCGCCACCGTGGAGGCCGAGGTCGTCTCCAACGACCGCGCCAAGAAGGTCATCATCTTCAAGAAGCGCCGCACCACCACCTATCAGCGCACCCAGGGCCACCGCCAGGGCTACACGGAAGTGCGCATCAAAGCGATCAAGGCTTAAGGAGGGATGACCCATGGCTCACAAGAAAGGCGTCGGCTCCACTCGTAACGGCCGCGACTCGCATTCCCAGCGTCTCGGCACCAAGGTCTTCGGCGGCCAGCTCTGCACCGCCGGTTCCATCATCGTCCGCCAGCGCGGCACCCGCTTCCATCCCGGCGTCAATGTCGGCATGGGCAAGGACCACACGATCTTCGCGCTCGTGGAAGGCAAGGTCCGCTTCCAGGACAAGGGCCAGCACGGCCGCTTCATCCATGTGGACCCCGTCGAGGCCTGATGGCCTCCGCGGCAATTCAAGCGCGCAGTCTCGACAGAGCTGCGCGCTTTTCTTTGGCGTCAGGCATCGGGCGTCAGGCGTCGGCTTCTCAAGTCGGCGTTGTGTCCCGAAGCCCGAAGCCTGAAGCCTGACGCCATGTTCCTAGACCACCTCCAACTCGAAGTGGCCGCCGGCAAGGGCGGCGCGGGGGCCACGGCCTTCCGCCGGGACAAGACCACCATCGCGGGTGGTCCCGATGGCGGCGATGGCGGCCATGGGGGCTCGGTCTACCTCAAGGCCAACGACGCGCTGAACACCCTGAACTCCTTCCGCAACACGCGGAAGTTCGAGGCGGGCAAGGGCGACAACGGCGCGGGCGGCCTGAAGAAGGGCAAGGACGGCGCGGATGTGGTCATCGAAGTGCCCCTCGGCACGCTCATCAAGGACGCCGAAAGCGGCGAGCCGCTGGCCGAATTGATGACTCACGGCGAAACGGTGCGCGTCGCCCGCGGCGGGCGCGGCGGCCTAGGCAACTGGCACTTCAAGAGCCCCACCAACCGCACGCCGCGCCACCACCAGCCCGGCGAAGCGGGTGAGGCGCGCCTCCTCGATCTCGAATTAAAGCTCATCGCAGATGTGGGCCTCGCGGGCTTCCCCAACGCGGGCAAGAGCACGCTCGTGAGCCGCGTCTCGGCGGCCAAGCCCAAGATCGCCGACTACCCCTTCACGACCCTGGAACCCCAGCTCGGGGTCGTGGGCATGGAGCGCTTCGGCGGCGACTTCCTGGACACCTGGCTCATCGCCGATATCCCCGGCCTCATCGAAGGCGCGGCCCACGGGGCGGGGCTCGGCATCCAGTTCCTCCGCCATGTGGAACGCACGCGCATGCTGCTCCACCTCGTGGATCTGTCGGACCCGACCTTCGAGCCGGAAGAAGCCATCCGCGTCATCGAAGGCGAACTCGCGGCCTTCAGCCCCGTCCTCGCCACCAAGCCCCGCTGGCTCGTGGCGACGAAACTGGACGCGCTCCAGGATGAGGACCGCCGCGCCGCCTTCGAGCAGCTCTGCAAGGCGCGTGGCCTGAAGCCTTGGTTCATCAGCGCCGCCACCGGCGAGGGCTTGAAGGAACTGGCCCACGCCGTCACCGCGCGCCTGAAAGAGATCCCGAAGTGAGACGGATCGGCCTTCTCGGCGGCGCCTTCAACCCGCCCCACCAGGCCCACCTCACCCTGGC